>NZ_JAGPXK010000007.1:0-234263 GCF_018070675.1 Nocardiopsis sp. B62
CCTCCGGCGTTCACGGGATTCGTCAGGGGTGTCTCGGCGGCTGAGGTGCCCCCTGGGGCCCCTGCGGCTGCTCGGGTGGGGGCGAGTGGGGGTGCGCGGGAGTGCGCGGGTCCTGGGGAGGCTGGGAGCCCTGGGGCGTGTCGGGCAGCAGCTCACGCGCGAGGATGGTGCCGCCAGCCGTCGCCGCGGGGAACACCGCCACGGCGACGAAGGGGATCGCCAGCAGGAAGTACGTGGGGACCGCGAAGCCCAGCACGCGCCAGCGCCGGGTGCCCATGAAGTGGCGGCGGTCGCGGACCAGGAGCAGGCCACGGCGGTCGAAGGCGCTCGCGGTGAGCTCCACGCCCAGCAGCCACCCGCCCATCACGGCGGTCAGCACCGGTCCGACCATCCAGCCCACCAGCGGGATGAGTCCCAGCAGGAACGCGCCCACGGTCACCAGGAGGGAGACCAGCACGATCCCCACGGACTGGCGGATCGAGCGGACCAGCCCGGCGGCCAGGGACTCCTCCGGGGCCTCCGGCGCCCCGCCCAACTCCTGTTCGACCAGCTCGGCGATCTTGTCGTAGATCGGCGCGCCCAAGCCCAGGGTGACCGTCGTGAACGCCACCACCATGACCAGGACCGCCCCGGCCAGCAGACCCACGGACAGGGCGCCGCGCAGCAGTCCCTGCCAGACGGTGTCCCACTCCCGGGCGAAGGGCGTCGCCCACGCCACCAGGTCCGTCAGGTTCACCGCCAACGTGACCAGCGCCGCCAGGAACAGCAGCGACGTGATCAGGGCGGGCAGCGCGCCCAACAGGAACAGGCGTGGTCTGCGCAGCACGATCGCCAGACCGCGCAGCAGAACGCCGAAACCACCGAAGACCTCACGTACGGGATTCACGGGCGAACACTAGCGCTCCCAGACCGACCGGTACCACCCAGGCCGTTCGAGCAGCTCCTCGTGGGTTCCCGACTGGAGCACCCGGCCGTCGCGGACCACGTAGACGCGGTCCACCCGGTCCAGGCCGGTGAGGTCGTGGGTGATGAGCAGGGTGGAGAACCCCTCGGCGGCGTCGAGCAGGTCGGCCACCACCGCGTCGCGGGTGTCCGGGTCCAGATGAGCGGTCGGCTCGTCCAACACGAGCACGCGCGGTGCGGCGAGCACGGCCCGCGCCAGCGCCAGCCGCTGCCGCATCCCGCCGCTCAGCCCCATACCGTGCGAACCCACCTGGGTGTCCAGCCCCTTGGGCATCGCCTCGACCTCACCGGCCAGGCGGGCCCCGCGCAGCGCCGCCCACAGCTCGTCGTCCCCGGCCTCCGGCCTGGCCAGACGCAGGTTCTCCCGGAGCGTGGAGGCGAACACGTGCGGGTCCTGCGGGACCCCGGACACCACCCTGCGGACCTCGTCGGCCGGGTAGTCGGTGATGTCCACGCCGCCGATCTCCACGCGGCCGCCGTTCGGGTCCATGAAGCGCAACAGCACCGAGGCGAGCGTGCTCTTGCCCGCGCCGCTCGGACCCACCACCGCCACGGTCGCCCCGGCGGGGATCTCCAGGTCCACCCCGTCCAGCGCCCACGGTTCCTCCGGGCCGTACCGCACGCGCAGGTCACGCACCCGCACGGTGGCGTCGGCCGCCGGGTCGATCTCCAGCCCCTCCCGTGCAGGAGGCGCGACCCCGGGCGGAGTGTCGAGGACACCGAACAGACGCTCGCCACTGGCCCGGATCGAGCCCAGCCGTGCCGCGACGGCGGGCAGCGGGGCCACGATCTCGAAGGCGGCCAGCGTGGTGAGCACCAGCACCGCCAACGCCGTCGGGCCGATCATCCCGTCGTCCACGGCCAGCACGCCCAGGAACAGGGCGCCCCACACGGTCAGCCCGGTGATCAGGGCGTTGGCCCCGGCGCTCAGGCCGAGGGTCGCGGCGTCGCGCCGGGCCACCCGCGTGAGCTCGGCGTCGGCCTCGTTCACCCTGGCCACCTGACGCTCCATCGCCCCGTAGGCGATCAGGTCCGGGGCGCCCTGGAGGGTGTCCACCAGGGTCGTGGAGAGGCCGCCGCGCGCCCGGGCCTCCCGCAGACCCGGCGCCCGGCCCAGCGCGGCGGCGGCCAGCGGAACCGCGAGCCCGGCGAGCAGCAGCCCCGCCGCCAACAGCAGGCCCCCGGGGACGTACACCATGGTCAGGACCAGCACCGTGGCACCACCGGTGACCACCGACACCAAGGGCGGCGTGAGCCCGCGCACCAGCAGGTCGAGGGTGGCCTCGGTGTCGTTGACCAGGCGCGACACGAGGTCGCCGGAGCGGAAGCGCCCGAACGGCTCGGTCCGGGCCAGCCGCTCGTACACCCGGACCCGCACCTCGGCCAGGGTCCGGAACGCCGCGTCGTGGGTGACCAGGCGCTCCAGGTAGCGGGTCACGCCCTTGCTCACACCCAGCGCCCGGGTGGCGACCACGGCCACGCTCAGCGCGGTGATGGAGGGGTGGTTGGCCGCGGTGGCCAGCATCCAGGCGGCCACGCCCAGCAGGGCCACGCCCGAACCGGTGGCGGCGGCGCCGAGCAGCACGCCCAGTGCGAACCGCGCGCTCCGGGGCCGGGCCAGCCCGATCATCCGGCGCAGGGGGTCCCGGCGCCGTTCCCGCTCTCCGACCTCCGACGGGTGGGTGGCGGCGGCCGTCTCGGCGCTCATCGGTGGGCCTCCCGGGTCAGCAGCGGAAGCGCGGTGGTCCTGAGGTTCGCGCCGAGCGCGGACTCGGCCCACCCGGTGTCGTGGGCGACGATCACGGCGGTACGCCCCTCCAACAGGCGGGCCACCGCGGTGCGCACGGCCCCGGCGTTCTCGGGGTCCAGGTGCGCGGTGGGCTCGTCCAGCAGCACCAGCGGCGCGTCCCGGCACATAGCCCGGGCCAGGGCGATCCGCTGCCGCTGCCCGGCGGACAGGCGCGCGCCCCGCTCGCCCAGCCGGGTCCCGTACCCCTCAGGGAGGGCGGACACGAACGCGTCGGCCTCGGCCATCCGCGCCGCCTCCCGTACCCGGTCCATGTCGGCGTCGGGCGCGCCCAGCCGGATGTTGTCGGCGACGGACACGTCGAACAGATAGGGGTGCTGGGGCACCCAGGCGACGCCCAGACGCCAGTCGTCGGCGGGCACCTCGTCCATCGGGGTCCACTGCCCGCCGGGAGCCCGCACGCTGATCCGTCCCTGCGTGGGTTCGCCGAGCCGCAGCAGGAGGGACAGCAGGGTGGTCTTGCCCGAGCCGCTGGGCCCGGTGAGCAGCAGGTGCTCGCCGGAGCGGACGGTCAGGTCCAGTCCGGACAGGGCGGGCACCTCGCGGCCGGGGTAGAGCAGCCCCACCCCCTCGAAGCGGATGTCACCCGAGGCGGCGGGTGCGGGGACCCCGGTCGGTGCCGTGGCCCGCCGCTCCTCGCCGTGCCCGTCCCGACCACTCGTCCCGCGCTCGCGGTCGAGTTCGGTGAAGACCTGGTCGGCGGCGGCCACGCCCTCCATGCTCGCGTGGAACCGGGCTCCCACCTCGCGCAGCGGCAGGTAGGCCTCGGGCGCGAGGATCAGGACCAGGAGGGCGGTCTGGTAGTCCATGTGCCCGCCCAGCAGGCGCAGCCCCACCTCCACCGCGACCAGCGCGACCGCGAGGGTGGCCAGCAGCTCCAGGGCGAAGGCGGACAGGAACGCGATCCGCAGCGTCCCCATGGTCGCGGCCCGGTGGTCGTCGCCGACCCTCCGGATGATGGCGGCCTGGGCCTTGGCGCGGCGGAAGACCGCCAGGGTCGGCAGCCCCTCCACCACATCGAGGAAGTGCCCGCCCAACCGGCTCAGCAGCCGCCACTGGCGCTCGGTGCGCTGTTGGGTGTGCATACCGATCAGCGCCATGAAGATCGGGATGAGCGGCAGGGTCACCAGGATGACGATCCCGGAGATCCAGTCCGCCCAGAACACGACCGCCAGCACCGCGAACGGCACGATGCAGGCCAGGACGAGTTGGGGCAGGTACCGGGAGAAGTACTCGTCGAGGGCGTCCAGGCCCCGTGTGGCGAGGGTGACGAGTTCCCCTGCCCGGGGCGAGCCGTTCTCCCGGTCACCGCCCTCGGCCAGCCACACCCTGCCCGAACCGGTCACGTGGGAGACCAGTTGGCGCCGCAGCTGCGACTTCGTACGGGCGGCGCTGTGCAGGGCGGACGCCTCGGCGAGGTAGGAGAGCAGGGCGCGGACGATCGCGACCACGGCCACGGCGGCGATCATCCAGCCCAGCGCGTCCATGCCCTCACCGGCCCACACCCCGGTGATGACCCGGGCCAACAGCCAGGCCTGGGCGAGGATGAGGCCGGTGATCAGCACGCCGCTGACCACGGTGACGGCCAGATGCGTCCGGACCGCGCCCGCGGTGCGCACCAGACGTGGGTCGAGCGGTTTCATGTGCGTGGAACCTCGTGGCGTCGGGGCCCGGCCGGAGCGGTGAGGCCGATGGGGCGGATGAGTCGGGGACGCGGGAACACTGTGTGCTCCGGACCAGTATCCGGGGAGGTCGCCGATCGCGCCGTACCCCGCCCTCCGGGGCGATGCGGAGGACGGAGGGTACGGCGCGGGGGAACGCGGCCGGTCAGGCGGCCCGTTCCGGCTCGTTCCCGGTCGGTGTGGTGGTGGGGCCGCCGATCTGCTCGCCGGTGACCCGCTTGCGGAAGACCCAGTAGCTCCAGGACTGGTAGCCGATCACCAGCGGCAGGAACACCAGGGCCACCCACGACATCACGGTGAGCGTGTAGTCGGCTGACGAGGCGTTCTCGACGGTGAGGCTGAAGGCCGCGTCGGTGGTGGACGGGAGCACGTCCGGGAACAGCGACCCGAACAGCGCGGTCACGGCGGTCAGGATGGTCACCGCGGTGGCCAGGAACGACCAGCCCTCACGGCGGTACCAGGCCGCCACCACTCCGGCCACCAGGGCCAGGGCGGCGATCAGCACGAGCGGCAGCGTCCACGGCTTGCCGTAGGCGAACTGGGTCCACAGCAGGAACGCGGCTCCCGCGGGCACGGCCACGCAGGCGGTGACCAGGGTGGCGCGGCGGGCGCGGACCCGGACCGGCCCGTCGGTCTTGAGGGTCAGGAACACGGCGCCGTGCAGGGTGAACAGCGAGAGCGTCGTCAGCCCGCCGAGCAGGGCGTACGGGTTGAGTAGGTCCAGCAGGGACGCGGTGACGATGTGGTCGGAGTCCATCGCCACGCCCCGGACGATGTTGGCGAAGGCCACGCCCCACAGGAAGGCGGGGACGGAGCTGCCGAAGAAGATGGCCCGGTCCCACCAGTCCTGCCAGCGAGGGTCGTCGCGCTTGCCCCGGTACTCGAAGGCCACGCCGCGCAGGATGAGCGCGATGAGGATCAGGAACAGCGGCACGTAGAACCCGCTGAACAGGGACGCGTACCAGGCGGGGAAGGCGGCGAACATGGCGCCGCCCGCCGTGAGCAGCCACACCTCGTTGGCGTCCCAGACCGGGCCGATCGAGTTGATGGCGACCCGGCGGTCCACGGAGTTGCGCCTGCCCATGAAGGGCAGCAGGGTGCCCACCCCGAAGTCGAATCCCTCCAGGACGAAGTACCCGATCCACAGGACGGCGATGGCGACGAACCAGATGACGGCCAGTTCCATGGTCGTTGGCTCCTAGTAGCTGAAGTGGGGGATCTGGGACTCGTCCTCGTCGTTCTCCAGATCCGGGACGAGGTGTGCGGGGCCCTTCTTGACGTACTTCCACAGCAGGCCGACCTCGATGACGAACAGCAGCCCGTACACGGCGGTGAAGATCCCGAGGCTCATGGCCACCGTCCCGAGGCTGACTCCGGGGGAGACGCTGTTCGCGGTGAGGAGTTCACCGTGGACGGTCCACGGCTGGCGGCCCATCTCGGTGAGCACCCACCCGAAGATGTTGGCGAACAGGGCGGCGGGCAGGGCCGCGATCGCGGCGTAGTAGAACCACCTGGTCCTCGGCAGCCGCTTCCGTCCCCGGGTGAGCCACAGCCCCAGGGCGGCCACGGCCACGCCGAAGATCCCGAAGCCCATCATCAGCCGGAAGGCCCAGTACACGACGAACACGTTGGGGATGTAGTCCCCCGGGCCGTAGTACTCCTCGTACGCCTCCTGGAGGTTGTTCATCCCGTGCACCTCGCCGTCGAAGTGCCCGGTGGCCAGGAAGCTCAGGATGTTGGGGACACCGACGTCGATCGGGTTGTACCGCGCCTCGGTGTCGCCGACCGCGAACGTGGAGAAGGGCGCGCCCTCCTCGGTCTCCCACAGGGCCTCGGCGGCGGCGAGCTTCATGGGCTCGTACTCGGCGGCGAGCTTGGCCTGGTGGTCGCCGGAGACGAACGTGAGCGCCCCGGCCATGAGGGTGAAGACCAGGCCGACCTTCAGGGTGGAGCGGAAGAGCGCGAGGTCGCGCTTGGGCGGGGTGACGCCGACCTCTCCGGTGTCGTCGTGCCTGGTGTGGCGCCACAGCTTGAAGGCGCTGACGGCCACCACGAAGAGCCCGGCGGTGACGAAGGCGGCAGAGACGGTGTGCAGGTACGTGGACCAGGCCTGGTCGTTGCTGAGCACGGCCCAGATGTCGTTCAGCTCGGCGCGGCCGTTCTCCGGGTTGACCTCGTAGCCGACGGGGCGGCGCATCCAGGCGTTGGCGGCCAGGATGAAGTACGCGGAGAGGTTGGTGCCGACGGCGACCACCCAGATGCAGGCCAGGTGGATGCCGCGCGGGAGCCGGTGCCAGCCGAAGATCCACAGTCCGATGAAGGTGGACTCCAGGAAGAAGGCCAGCAGGGCCTCCATCGCCAGGGGCGCCCCGAAGACGTCCCCGACGAAGCGCGAGTACTCGCTCCAGTTCATTCCGAACTGGAACTCCTGCACGATCCCGGTGACCACGCCCATGGCGAAGTTGATCAGGAACAGCTTCCCGAAGAACTGGGTGGCCTGGAGGTACTCGTGTCTTCCGGTGCGGTACCAGAAGGTCTGGAGCACGGCCACGATGAACGAGAGCCCGATCGTCAGGGGGACGAAGAGGAAGTGGTAGATCGTGGTGACGCCGAACTGCCACCTCGCAAGGTCTAGAGCTTCCATGCCCGCCTCTCAGTTACCGACCGCCGGTAGTACTACGAACTGTAGTGCTACTGCCTGTCGTACGTGGGTGGACCCCCCTGAGAGACAGGACACGTTGGGTCGGCGAGTGGTGCCCTCCGGCAGCAGCCCCCGGGCAACACGACGGCGCGCCCCCGAACCGGGGGCGCGCCGTCGTGCTTCGTGTCTTCGTGGCCCTGGTGCCGAACCAGGCCGGGGCCGTCGTGTGGAGGAGGGAACCAGGTCGTGTTTTTTGGATCATTCCGCGCTCGCGACCACCAGGCTGCCTCTCGCTGCGCCGATGAAGCTCGGACAGCCAACCCCGGGCGGGCCCCCGCTGTGTGAGGCTGCGGAGCTTGCGTAGCAGCGCACAGTAGGGGCAGCTTCGCTCCACGGCTTGCGAGAGATTGCCTGGACGGCCGCTCGCATCGATGGCGGCTCCGCCGCCACCGGCGAAAGCATCCAAAAACCACGCCCTAGCCGCGCAGCTCCAGCAGGCGCTCCATGTTGTCCACCTCGGACTGCTGGGCGTCGACCATCCCCTGGGCGAAGGTGGTGACCAGCTCCTCGTTGCCGAGCTCCACCTCGGCCTCGGCCATCTCGATCCCGCCGAGGTGGTGGGCGATCATCAGCTCCAGGAAGAGGACCTCGGCCTCCTCGCCCTCGGCGTCGGCGAGCCGCACCAGCTGTTCCTCCGTGGCCCACCCGGGCATGGTCTCGGGGACCTCGCCCTCACCGCCGCCGTGGTCGTGGTCGGCCATCCAGGTCATCGGCGGCTCCGAGGCGCGGGCGTGGAGCCCCCAGGAACTCAGCCAGCCCTGCATGATCCCGATCTGCGCCTGCTGGGTCCGTGCCATGTCCGTGGCGATCGTGTGCAGCTCGACGTCGTCGGTGCGTTCCATGACGACCAGCGACATGTCCACGGCCTGGGCGTGGTGCGTGCTCATGTCACGGAGGAAGCCGGCGTCGGCGCTGGTGTCCAGCGGGTACGACGGACGGCCCATGAGGAACCCCCCGACCAGCGCGAGGGCGACCAACGTCACTGCCATCCAGAGCGGGACGGAGCGTCCGGGTGAGCTCGGGGGCGCGGAGCCGCCGCCCTCCTCCGAGTGGTCGTCGTGCTCGGCCGACCCGTCCTCGTACGACTCCTCGTCGGAACGGTCGGCGTCGCTCGCCGCCGCCCCGGTCACATGCCCCATCGGAACCACCCTGGTCAAATCGCACCACTCTGATGACAAAGTAGAGGATAGGAAAGTCCCATTCGACCACATCCAGCCCAGGAGACCCAGTGGCCAAGAAGACGAAGGCGGAGGAGCGTCGAGCTCGCGCCGCCGCCCTGCGGGAAGAGCAGCGTAAGAAGGAACGCCGCGCCAAGATCCTCAAGATCGCCGGGATCAGCGTAGCCTCCGCGGCGGTCCTGGGTCTGCTGGGAACCGCGGTCTTCATGGAGTTCCGCTCCCGCAACATCGCCGGTGTGCAGGAGTACGCCGTCGACGAGTACAACCACGTCCCGGACGGCCAGCGCGTGGACTACGAGCAGTCCCCGCCGGTCGGGGGCCAGCACTGGAACAGATGGCAGAACTGTGGTGTGTACACCGAACCGCTGATGCCGGAGTTCGCGGTCCACTCCCTGGAGCACGGCGCGGTCTGGATCACCTACGAAGCGGACATCGCCGAAGAGGAGATCGAGGCGCTCCAGGGCTTCTACAACCCCGGCGACTACCTCGTCATCAGCCCCTACGAGGGTGACATGCCCGCGCCGATCGTCGCCTCCAGCTGGGGCCGCCAGATCACCGCCGAGAGCGCGGACGACGAGGACCTCGCCCGCTACGTCCAGTTCTACGAGCGCGGCCAGGACGTCCCCGAGCCCGGCGCCGCGTGCTCCGGCTCCATCTCGTTCACCGCGGCCGAGATCGAGGCCGAGATCGCCGAGGACGGCGCGGACGCCGAGTCCCTGGAGGGCGCGGACAGCGACGAGTCCGGCTCGGACGCGGAGAACGAGGACACCGACACCGAGGGCACCGACGAGCCCAGCGCGGCCCCCGACGAGGGCGGGGAGTAGCGCCGAGAGCGCCCCACCCACCCCCCCGACACCTCCCCAAGACGCGAAAGTGGGGCCGAAGGCGATCCTCCCGCCTCCGGCCCCACACGTGTCTCGGGGGAACGGGCGCCGCTCGGGCGCGGTCACTGCCGGCTGTCGGCCCGCTCTTCCAGGTGCTCGGCGATCAGGTCACTCAGCTCGCTCAGAGCCGGGGCGGGCGGGCCGTAGGAGGGCGGCACGGAGAGTTCGACGTAGGCCTCGCGCTCGACCGCCGTGTACACGGTGGGAGCGTCCTCGGGCTGGGGGAGCCACGCGACACCGTTGACCTCCTCCAGGATCGAGTCCAGTTCCAGGGAGGAGGGCTGGGGAACGCCGCACCGAAGGCCGATGGGCGGGTCGCCCCAGGCCGCCATGATCTCCGACTCGGGCTGGACCGTCGCGCGGTCGGCGCCGAGAAGGGTGTCCGGGAGGTCCGAGACCAGCGCCGCGCAGGCCTCGGCGGTCTGACCGTCCGTCTCGGGGGGTTGCATCTGCACGGTCTGGCCGCAACCGGCCGTCACCAGGACGACGGCAAGGGCCGCTCCGAAGTAGCGCTTGGGCACGGGCAACCTCGCTCCGTCGACTCAGTCGACCTCAGATGTTGACGATGGGACAGGTAAGGGTACGGGCGATGCCGTCCAGACGCTGAATCCGGGCGACCACGAGGGAACCGAGGGCGTCCATGTCCTCCGCCCGCGCCTGCACGATCACATCGTAGGGACCGGTGACGTCGTTGGCCTGGTCGACCCCCGCGATCCCGCGCACACGCTCCGCGACCTCGGCGGCCTGGCCGACCTCGGTTTGGACCAGGATGTATGCCTGCACCATGTTGACTACTCCTTCATGCCGGGCCGGGTGGGGTGCCGAGCGACGCGGCCCCGGCCGGAGGGGCACAGCCGATGACGAACGGATGACGAAAGTGGGGGCCTGACCACGGGGTCTAGACCACTGCGCCGGAGCGTCACCGTACCCTGATCTGTGTGTTGAGCACCATTGGGGGTCTTGGCGAGTTCGCTCTGATCGAGCGCGTGACGGGCCAATTCCCCAGGACGGACGACGTAATCCTCGGACCCGGCGACGACGCCGCGGTCGTGGCCGCGCCTGACGGGCGCACGGTCGCGACCACGGACCTCCTCGTCGAGGGCCGCCACTTCCGGAGGGACTGGTCCACCGCCCGCGACGTCGGGCACCGCGCCGTGGCGCAGAACTACGCCGACGTCGTGGCCATGGGCGCGCGCCCCACCGGGCTGCTCATCGGCTTCGCCGCACCGGCCGAGCTCCCGCTGGCCTGGGCCGAGGAGTTCACCGCCGGGGTGCGCGACGAGTGCGCCCGGGCCGGGGGAGCGGTGGTCGGCGGGGACACGGTGGGCTCGCCGACCCTGACGATCGCCATCACCGCTCTCGGGGACCTGGAGGGCCGGGCCCCGGTCCGCCGCGACGGCGCCCGGCCGGGTGACGTGGTCGCCTACACCGGCCACCTCGGCCTGTCCGCCGCCGGTCTGGCGCTCCTGGAAGGGGGCGTCGACGGACCGGCGGAGTGCCTGGCCGAGCACCGCAGGCCGAGCCCGCCCTACGCCGCGGGCCCGGAGGCGGCCCGGCTCGGCGCGACCGCGATGCTCGACGTGAGCGACGGACTCGTCCAGGACCTCGGGCACGTGTGCCGTGGCAGCGGGGTGGGAATCCTTCTGGACTCGGAGGCGTTCCGGCCCGAATCCGCACTCCTCGAAGCCGTCCGTGTACTCGGGGCTCCCACGGGGAAGGCTGTGGACGCCGCCCGTCGCCTGATGGTGGCCGGCGGTGAGGACCACGCTCTCGCCGCGGTCTTCCCACCCGAGGTCGTGCTCCCGGAGCACTGGCACCGCGTGGGCACCGTGGGAGAGGCACCGCAGGAGGGCGGCCGGGCCGCCGTCACGGTGGACGGGAACGTGGTCGAACGCGGTGGGTGGGATCATTTCCGGCGGGACTGAGCCCGTTTGGATTTGTCCTGTTTGGTGATCGCGCTAGGCTTTGCCATCGCGGTCAGCGTTGGCCTACGGACAGTGGTATGACCTCGCGGGGCCCGAACCCGCGGCGATCCACCCGAGGTGAGACCCCTGGTCGGCACGGCCGACGGCCCAGGGTGAGCAAGGCCAGCGGAACAACGTCGGAGGGCGGCACATGGGGCGGCATGGCTAGGCGGCACGGCCACCGTCGTGGAGCCCACCGCAGCGAACCGGAGAACGCCGGAGCGCTGCGGCGGTTCGGAGGACTCCTCGAGAGCACGGTGCCCAAACGGGTCGAGCCGCCGAGGCTGCTCAACGTCCTCGTGGTCTCCGGGGTGATACTCGGACTGCTCCTGTTCGGCTACAGCACCACGCAGATCTACCTCCAGTTCGGCGGCCCTCCCGGCGCGACGGAGGCACCCGGACCCCAGGACGGCACCGAACCCACCCACGACGCCTCCCCGCGTCCGGACCGCGGCGGCGCCTCGTCAGGGGAGGGGAACACCGGGCCGCAGACCCAGGCGGGGTCGGAGCCCACGGCCGTCTCGTACCAGGTGCTGGAGGCGACGGCGGTCGGCTTCACCAGCAGGGTGACCGTCACGAACACCTCGCGGACCCGGCTCGACGCCTGGGAACTGGCCCTGGCCTTCGAGACCGCCGACGTCACCGAGGTGCACGACGCGGACTGGGAACCGTTGGACGACGGCATCCTCGCCCGCCAGTCCGGGACCGACGGTCACCTGGATCCGGGTGAGTCGGTGACCCTGACCTTCGACGCGATCGGTGTCTCCCAGAGCCCCGTCCGGTGCTCCCTCAACGGCCACGTGTGCGACCTGTAGAGCCGTGACCCTGGTCGTCCGGTCGTCACACGAGTCACTTCAGCACCGGCTCCGGACAGCACGAAGGCCCCCCGACCGAAGTCGGAGGGCCCTTCGAGAACCACGGGTGGCAGGGGACCCTAGCGGGTCACCTTGCCGGCCTTGATGCACGAGGTGCACGCGTTCACACGCTTGGGCGTGCCGCCCACGCGGGTGCGAACGGTCTGGATGTTGGGGTTCCAGCGGCGGCGGGTGCGACGGTGCGAGTGGGAAACACTGTTACCGAACCCTGGTCCCTTGCCGCAGACGTCGCAGACGGAAGCCACGGTAACTCCATTCAAGTGCTCGGGATCGCGCACGTCGCCGCACGCGAGAGGTCATCCGGCCAGAGGAGGCCGGGTGGGCAGGCTGGCGAGGACGCCAACCGGGGAAGAGTACACGAAGGACATGCCCGAAGGTGAAATCAGACCACTGGCGGGCGTCCGTACGCGCTACGGCGGGGAACGGCGCGACCGAGGCCTCACACACCCACCGGAGCATCGAGATCAGCCACGCGGGCATGGCGAAAACGCGATGAACTCTGACGAGTATACCCCGGTTGGAGGGGGCGGCTGCACCAGTGCCGCCGGTGCCACCAGTGCCGCTGCGTCGCCGACGCGACCGACACGGGCGGTCAGCGTACCGGCCGCCCCCGGTCGTCGCACCGGAGGTCTACGGTGACACTGACGGGCGACCCCACGAGGCAGGACGGGAACCACAGTGAGCACCTGGGACGAGCCGCTGCGCAAAGGACCCCTCGGCGGCAGGACGGCGAAGGCACTCGCCGACAAACTCGACCTCCACACCCTCGGCGACCTGCTGCGCTACTACCCGCGCCGCTACGACCGCCGGGGCGAACTCACCGACCTCGCGCTCCTGCGGGAGGGGGAGGACGTCACCGTGCAGGCCAAGGTCCTGGACGCCCGGCGGCGCACCATCCCCGCCCGCCAGGGCCGCCGCCGCATGGACATGATGGAGGCCACCGTCACGGACGGCACCGGGCGCCTCCACCTGACCTTCTTCAACCGCGGCTCCCACCACCAGAACACCCTCGTCCCCGGGCGGCTGGCCATGTTCTCCGGCCGGGTGTCCACCTTCAAGGGCCGCCGCCAGCTCGACCACCCCGAGTACGTGCTCCTGGACGACGAAGGCCTCGAGGGCGAGGCCGCCCGGGCCTACGCCAACGAGCTGATCCCCGTCTACCCGGCGGTCAAGGGGCTGGACTCCGCCACCATCGCCCGGTCCGTCGGGGTCGCGCTGGACTACGCCACCGACATCCCCGACCCCCTCCCGCCCGAACTGCGGTCCCGCAAGGGGCTCCTGGGTGTCCACAAGGCGCTGGAGCGGATCCACCGGCCCACCGAGTGGTCCGAGGTCGGGGCCGCCAGGCGCCGCCTGAAGTGGGACGAGGCCTTCGTGCTCCAGCTGGCCCTGGCCCAGCGCCGCCAACAGGCCGAGGAACTGCCCGCCAAACCGCGCCCCGGAGTGGACGGCGGCCTCCTCGACGCCTTCGACGCCCAGCTCCCGTTCACGCTCACCGACGGCCAGAAGGAGGTCGGTGAACGCCTGGCCGAGCGGCTCGACGCCACCCACCCGATGCACTGCCTCCTCCAGGGCGACGTCGGAGCGGGCAAGACCCTGGTGGCCCTGCGCGCGATGCTGCGGGTGGTGGACTCCGGCGGCCAGGCCGTCATGCTCGCCCCCACCGAGGTCCTGGCCCAGCAGCACCACCGCTCCATCGGCGCCATGCTCGGGGCGCTCGGCAGGGCCGGGCAGATCGACGGCGCCGACACCGCCACCCGCGTCGCCCTGCTCACCGGTTCCATGAACACCGCCGCGCGGCGCGAGGCCCTGCTGGAGGCCGCCTCGGGTCAGGCGGGAATCGTCGTGGGCACCCACGCCCTCCTCCAGGAGCACGTCTCCTTCGCCGACCTCGGTCTGGTGGTCGTGGACGAGCAGCACCGGTTCGGGGTGGAGCAGCGCGACGCCCTGCGGGAGAAGGCCAGGGACGGCCGCCCGCACGTGCTGGTGATGACCGCCACACCGATCCCGAGGACCGTCGCGATGACGGTCTACGGCGACCTCGACGTGGTGGCCCTCACCCAGCTGCCCCAGGGGCGCGCGCCGATCTCCACCCACGTCGTCCCCGCCCACGAGAAGCCGCACTTCCTCACCCGAGCCTGGGAACGCGTCCGCGAGGAGGTCGGCCAGGGCCGCCAGGCCTTCGTGGTCTGCCCCCGGATCGGGGACGGCACGGACGGCTCCGGTGACGAGGTCGAGCCCCCGCCCGAGGACGCGCCCCCGGGCGCCCGGCCACCGCTCGCGGTGCTGGACGTGCTCGCCCGCCTCAAGGAGGGTCCGCTGGCGGACGTACGGGTGGAGGCCCTGCACGGACGGATGGCCCCGGACGACAAGGACGCGGTGATGCGCCGCCTGACCTCGGGCCAGACCGACGTGGTCGTGTCCACCACCGTCATCGAGGTCGGTGTGGACGTGCCCAACGCCACCGTCATGGCGATCATGGACGCCGACCGGTTCGGGATCTCGCAGCTGCACCAGCTGCGCGGCCGGGTCGGTCGCGGACAGTTGCCCGGGCTCTGCCTGCTGGTCACCGAGGCGGAGGAGGGCAGCCCCGCCCGCGAACGGCTGGCCGCCGTCGCCGCCACCACGGACGGGTTCGAGCTGTCCCGCGCCGACCTGGAGATGCGCCGTGAGGGCGACGTGCTCGGCGACGCCCAGTCCGGGGCGCGTTCGAGCCTTCGCATGCTCACGCTGGTCAAGGACGAGGAGCTGATCGGCGAGGCCCGCGAGGAGGCCACCCGCCTGGTGGCCGAGGATCCGGGCCTGACCGCCCACGAACCGCTGGCCGACGCCCTGGCGGCGTTGCTCCCCGAGGAACGCGCGGAGTACCTGGACAAGACCTGAGCGCTTCCGAGGCACGAGGCGGCCCCTGGCCGGTCGTACCCGGGGGGACACAGGGGGAGGGGCGCCGCCTCCGGGAAGCGGCCTTCCTCCTCAGCGGACACGCAGCCGCAGCGCGCGGGTTCCCGTTGTGTGTGCACGCTCAGACTCGGGCTCCCGTGGGCGTGTGCACCCTCCAGCGGGCGTGCACCTCAGCACGAGTGCGCCCGCGGCGCGCTTCCGTGGTGCGCGTACCTGCTCAGTGCGGCGTGCAGCCGGAGTGAGCGGATTCCCGTAGTGCGTGTGCACGCTCAGACTCCGGCTTCCGTGGTGCGTGTGTGCCCGTAGCGCGCGGGCTCCCGCAGTGCGCGGGCCCACGACGGCGTGTGTTCTGGTGGCGCGAGCGCTCCAGTGGTGCGTGTGCACCCTCGGCACGCGGGCTCCCGCAGTAGGCGTGCAGGCTCAGTGGGCTTGAACCCCCGGTGCGCGTGCACCGTAGCGCGCGGGTCCCCGTGGTTGCGCGTGCACCGCAGTGCGAGGGCTTCCGTGGTGCGCGTACTCCCGCAGTGCGCGGGGTCCCGTAGTGCGTGTGCATTCTCAGCGCGTGTGCCATGAGGGCCCCAACGCGCGTACACGCTCAGTGGGCGTGAAACCTCAGCACGCCAGTTCCCGTTGTGTGTGCTCCCGCAGTGCGCGGGTCCCAGGGCGCGTGTGCACCCTCGGCACGCGGGCTCCCGCAATGCGCGGGCCCACGACGCGTGTGTTCCGGTGGCGCGAGCGCTCCAGTGGTGCGTGTGCACACAGCGCGCGTGTGTACCCGCTTGTCCACAGGCGGCGGGGTTCCCACTGGCGGAGTGCGCCCGCCCGGTGTTGACTCGATATCGGGGGAGCCTCCGGCTCCGCCAGCCTCAGCGTGCCCGGGGGCGCACTACCGTGGGGGCCATGACCCGCATCATCGCCGGGGCGGCGGGCGGACGACGCATCTCCGCCCCCGACGGCCGCACCACCCGACCCACCAGCGACCGGGCCCGCGAGGCCCTGTTCGCCTCCGTCCAGTCCGACCTCGGCTCCCTCGACGGGCTCCGGGTGATGGACCTCTACGCGGGGTCCGGGGCGATCGGCCTGGAGGCCCTGTCCCGGGGGGCCGCGCACGCGCTCCTCGTTGAGGCCGACCGCAAGGCGGCCCGCGTGGTGAAGGAGAACATCACCACACTGCGGCTTCCCGGCGCTGAGCTGGCCGCGGACCGGGTCGAGCGGGTTCTGGCGCGCGGCAACCAGGCCGCTCCCTACGACCTCGTCGTGGCTGACCCGCCGTACGCGGTCACTGACGAGGAGGTCGCCTCGGTGCTGTCCGCCCTGGTCGAGCACGGTTGGCTGGCCCCCTCCGCGATGCTCGTGGTGGAGCGCTCCAAGCGCGGCGCCGAACCCGAGTGGCCGCGTGGGATCGAGCGGGACCGCAGCCGCAAGTACGGCGAGGCGATCCTCTGGTACGCCCGCACCACCGAGTAGATATCGGGCATACGCCACGTTTTCTGGCGCCGCACCAGGGAAGGTTCAGACGACCCGGTGGGGTGACTTCCGTGATGCTCGGGCCGGGTGTGAAAGCGGACACTGAGGACCGCTAAGTGGGAGTTGCCCGAAATGGGGCGGGGGTGAGCCCCTACGATCGCTGTACCCGTGAGTAGTACCTGAGAGGGGCGATCCACCGTGCGCCGAGCCGTCTGTCCGGGCTCCTTCGACCCGGTCACCCACGGACACATCGACATCATCGGGCGAGCCGCCAAGCAGTACGACGAGGTCATCGCCGCCGTACTCAACAACGTCAACAAGCGGGGGCTCTTCACCGTCCCCGAGAAGCTCGACATGCTCACCGAGGGCACCGCCGAGTTCGACAACGTCCGGGTCAGCGAGTTCGACGGACTCCTCGTCGACTTCTGTCGCGAGAACGGCATCGAGACCATCGTGCGCAGCCTGCGCTCGGTCAGCGACTTCGACTACGAACTCCAGATCGCGCAGATGAACTACCGGCTCTCCGGCGTCGAGACCGTCTTCATGACGGCCAACCCGCAGTATTCGTACCTGTCGTCCAGTCTGGTCCGCGAGATCGCCATGCACCGCGGCGACGTCTCCAGCCTGGTCACGCCGTACGTCCAGGGGCGCCTCAAGGAGAAGTACGCCGAACGCGCCCAGGGATAACCCCCTCCGCGAGCCCGATCCCGCCCTCTCCGCAGGTGCCTTCGGGGGGCTGATTTGGGTGGTCGGCGACATGGTAGGTAGAATCTGGGTTTGACCATGGGCGTCGCCGGTCCTCGGCGTGCGCTCAGGCCGGTCAGCACCACCGCGACAGCACGACATGCACCACGTCGGCGGCCGCGTGCCCGGCACCCGGAACTCTCCTGAAAGCGCGATCACTCTGTCTCGTCTAGATGCCCGTGACCCGTACGTGGTCGACACCCGCCAGCTGGGTCGCCAGCCGGGGTCGATGCGTACCGTCAACCGAATCGTGACCGTCCCCGAGGCGCTCGAGACGGCGATGGCCAGCGTGCCCAAGGGCCAGGAGATCGAGCTGGACCTGCGCCTTGAGGCGGTGATGGAGGGTGTCCTCGTCACCGGGACCGTCAACGGTCGCCTCACCGCGGAGTGCTCCCGCTGCCTCGACCCCCTCTCCGAGGAGTTGGAGGCCGGGTTCCAGGAGATGTACCGCTACCCCGCCGACGACGACGTGAGCGTCCGAAGCGACGAGGACGCGGACGACGATGATGAGGACTACTATCTAGAGGGCGATCTGCTCGACCTCGAACCGGTGATCCGAGACGCCGTCGTGCTCGCGCTCCCGCTCTCACCGCTGTGCGGCCCGGACTGCCCCGGCCTGTGCGCCGAGTGCGGTGTCAAGCTCGCCGACGCCGGGCCGGACCACGGTCACGGCGACGGTGTCGACCCGCGTTGGGAGGCGCTCCGCGACATCGCGGAGAAGCCCGACCAGCAGTGAGTCCAGTGACCCGGTCGAGTGCGGTACCCAATGGGAACCGCCGACGACTGGGGCACACCCTCCCCGCCACAGCGCGCGGGGTGACCAGATAAGCGACCTCCCGCGACCGCGGGGGTGACCCAGGAGGATTGAAGTGGCCGTCCCGAAGCGGAAGATGTCGCGGAGCAACACCCGGACCCGCCGTTCCCAGTGGAAGGCGTCGCGCCCGGTGCTGGTCAACTGCCCGCGCTGCCGTGACCCGAAGCAGCCCCACATCGCGTGCCCGTCCTGCGGCACCTACAACAACCGCCAGGTCATCAACCCGGCCTAACCCGGACGTGCCAGGCTTCGGGCCGTGCGCCCGATCCCGTACTCCCGGACATCATCGGGGCGGAACCCTCTGAGGGCTCCGCCCCGAAGTGCTGTCCGGAAAGGGCCGTCCCGGGGGTCAGTGTCCCCAGGGCTTTGTAGAGTGATCTCGACGGACCGTGGGAAGACCATGATCCGTGGTGTCCGACACCGATCCCGGTCCCACAGGGGCTCCCGAGATCGTGGTGGCCGCCGGGGGAGTTCGCGCTCCCGCGACGATCACCTCGTTTTCGAGCGTCCCGGACGGGTCGGGGGACACCCCCACCTCCGCGCGCCGTCCTCGGCGCGCCCAACAGGGAAGCGAACTCGCGTGGCTAGCCAACTCTCCGTCTCCGAGGCCAGGTCGTTCCACCGTGCGATCGGGGTCGAGGTGGACCCCAAGATCCTGCTCCGGGCCCTGACCCACCGCTCCTACGCGTACGAGAAGGGCGGCCTGCCCACCAACGAGCGCCTGGAGTTCCTCGGTGACTCCGTGCTCGGCCTGGTGGTCACCGACACCCTCTTCCGAAAGCACCCGGACCTCCCGGAGGGCCAGCTCGCCAAGCTGCGCGCCGCCGTCGTCAACATGAGGGCGCTGGCCGACGTCGCGCGCGGGCTGGGCATCGGCGAGTACATCCGGCTGGGCCGTGGCGAGGAGGGCACCGGGGGGCGCGACAAGTCGTCGATCCTCGCAGACACCCTGGAGGCCATCATCGGCGCGGTCTACCTGGACCGCGGCCTGGACACCGCCTCGGAGTTCGTGCACCGCCTCTTCGACCCGCTGATCGCCACCGCCTCCGGGCTGGGCGCCGGACTGGACTGGAAGACCTCCCTCCAGGAGCTCACCGCCGCCGAGATGCTCGGCGTGCCCGAGTACCACGTGGACGAGAGCGGCCCCGACCACCAGAAGACGTTCCGCGCCACCGTGCGGGTCGCCGGGGAGAGCTACGGCCTGGGTGAGGGCCGCAGCAAGAAGGAGGCCGAGCAGCAGGCCGCGGAGTCCGCGTGGAAGGCCATCCGGGCCCGCGCGGACCGCGCCGCCGAGCAGGCCAGGGGCGGATCCAGCGGCAACGGGCAGGGCTGAGCGGTGCCCGAACTCCCCGAGGTCGAGGTGGTCCGGCGCGGCCTGGCCGAACACGCGGTGGGGCGCCGGATCGGCGCCGTCGAGGTGCTGCACACGCGCTCGGTCCGCCGCCACGTGACCGGCCCCGCCGACTTCGCGGCTCGGCTCGGAGGGCAGACCCCCACGGCTGTGCGCCGCCGTGGCAAGTACATGTGGCTCGTGCTGGACAGCGGCGACATGCTCCTGGCCCACCTGGGCATGAGCGGGCAGATGCTGGTGCAGCCGCAGGGCAAGCCGGACGAGAAGCATCTGCGGGTGCGGATTCCTCTGGACGACGGCAACGAGCTGCGCTTCGTCGACCAGCGCACCTTCGGTCACCTGCTGCTGGACCGCGAGGGTGAGCGCGCGCAGGTGCCGTCCTCGGTGGACCACATCGCCCTGGACCCGCTGGACGCCGAGTTCGTGCCGGAGGCGTTCGTCAGGGCGCTGCGGGCCAAGCGGACCGAGGTGAAGCGGGCGCTGCTGGACCAGTCGCTGATCAGCGGTGTGGGAAACATCTACGCCGACGAGGCACTGTGGCGGGCCCGGCTGCACTGGTCCCGTTCCACGCGGGGGCTGTCCAACGCCCAGGCGCTGGAGCTGCTCGGCCACGTCACCGAGGTGATGACCGAGGCCCTGGACGTCGGCGGGACCACGTTCGACGGCCTGTACGTGAACGTCAACGGTGAGAGCGGCTACTTCGAGCGGGGGCTCAACGCCTACGGGCGGCAGGACCGTCCGTGCGGCCGCTGCGGCACGCTGATCGTGCGCGAGGCGTTCATGAACCGCTCCTCGTTCAGCTGTCCGAGCTGCCAGCGGGTACCTCGCGCCCGTGTCTGAGTCCGACGGACACCGGTTTCAGTAGCCCGAAATGAAGTATTTCGTTCAAATTTCGGTGCTTTTGTGGTCTCGAGTGGCGTGTCGGTGAGCAAAGTGTCGCCGTGAGGTAAGGGAGAGTTCGGGGCCGTGGGGAAAGAGGGAGAGCCGGTCCGCCTGACCGCGTGGGTGCGCGGTCGGGTCCAGGGAGTGGGTTTTCGCTGGTGGACGCGGGCTCGCGGGTTGGAGCTCGGATTGAGCGGCGCCGCCACGAACCTGGACGACGGCCGGGTGGAGGTCGTCGCGGAGGGGTCACGGGAGTGCTGCGAGAGGCTTCTGGGGCACCTGAGAAGCGGCGAAACCCCGGGAAGAGTGGACTCCGTGGTGGAACGCTGGGCTTCGCCCGGGGGTTCCTTCGACGGTTTCGTCGAGCGTTGAGTATGCTGGAACGGTAACGCGGTTCGAGCATCGACCGTGGGGCGGCGCGACCGGGTCTCAGAGGACGGGCGCCGCGACTCACGGGGACCACCGCGCAAGCCCTTGGAGGCCGTGCGTGCCGGCGTCACCGCCGGGGGTGGATCACGTTCTGACCGTGCGGTGCCACATGCCCAGGTGGTTTCGGCCTGGTGTGTGGTCGTTACGGACTGTTGTAATCCAATCTTGACCAGCGGCGCGCGGAGTGAGACTCTGGAAGGCACACCGCGCAACTTCCGCCCGTGGCGTCGGACCTGGGCAAACCGGGTCGACAGGTACACACGGGGACACGTATGCGCGCATCCAACTGGTCACTCAGTGTGGAGGACCCACATCATGGCGAAGGCTCTGTTTGGCCACGTCGGCGGCTCCGACCCTCGGATGGTCTCGGAGATGCGACGGCTTCAGAAGCGGGTACGCGACCTCGAGGACGAGATCAGCCGTCTTCAGGCGAAGAACGACCAGCTCAGCATGGCCGTCACCGACGTCGCCTCCAGCGCGACCGACCGCGAGCCCGCGCTCGCCTGACACCGTGACGTCGTGAGGGCCGTCCGCGACGGCTCGGAGACGACACGCGGAGGATGATCCACTGACGGGGACGCCGAAGCCACTTACTGGCGTCCCTGGCCGGATCACCCCGGACAGTCGAAGACTCGACACCCGGTCGACCCGTACCGGATGCGCTCCGGCGCCGAACGGGAACCCCGAAACCGCACTCACTTTCCCTTCCCTTGCGGTTTCCTTTACCGTTGTACCCGGCGGGACATCACGCAACCCTCCGTGTTCACGGGACATCCCCCCTTTCCGACACCCCGTGGGCTCCAGCACCCGCCCGGGGTCACGGTGTCGCAGCTCATCGCCCCCGGGTGCCCCCAACACCGCACTTCAGGCCCGGCTTCATGGCACCCTTGGTGTCGGCCCCGTGGCGACCGCCCGTGGCGAGAACGGTGACCGTCGTGGGAGGCGCGGGTGTACCTGAAGAATCTGACGCTGCGCGGCTTCAAGTCGTTCGCGTCGGCCACCACCCTGCGCTTCGAGCCCGGCATCACCTGTGTGGTGGGGCCCAACGGGTCCGGCAAGTCCAACGTCGTCGACGCCCTGTCCTGGGTGATGGGCGAGCAGGGTGCCAAGTCCCTGCGCGGCGGCAAGATGGAGGACGTCATCTTCGCGGGCACCTCCACCCGCCAGGCGCTGGGCCGCGCCGAGGTCAGCCTCACCATCGACAACAACGACGGCGCCCTGCCGATCGACTACACCGAGGTCACCATCAAGCGGACCATGTTCCGCAACGGTGGTTCGGAGTACGCGATCAACGGCGACACCTGCCGTCTTCTCGACATCCAGGACCTGCTCAGCGACTCCGGTATCGGCCGTGAGATGCACGTCATCGTCGGCCAGGGGCAGCTGGACACCGTCCTGCACGCCGGGCCCGAGGAACGCCGCGCCCTCATCGAGGAGGCGGCGGGCATCCTCAAGCACCGCAAGCGCAAAGAGAAGGCGATCCGCAAGCTCAACGCGATGCAGGGCAACCTGGACCGCGTCACCGACCTCACCGCCGAGCTCCGCCGTCAGCTCAAGCCCCTGGGCCGCCAGGCCGAACTCGCGCGCAGGGCCGCCGTCATCCAGGCCGACCTCCGTGACGCCCGCCTGCGCCTGCTCGCGGACGACATCGTCACCCTCACTGACCAGCTGGCCAAGGAGGAGGCGGACGAGAAGGAGGTCCTCACGCGTCGCGGGGCCGCCGAGACCGCCCTCAACCAGGCCCAGGAGCGCGAGGCCGAGCTGGAGGAGCGGGCCACCGCCGCCGCCCCCGCCCTGGCCCGGGCCTCCGAGACCTATCACGCGCTGTCCCGCCTCACCGAACGCCTCGACGCCGTCCGCGGGCTGGCCACCGAACGTCACCAGAACCTGGTCGCCGTCCAGGGCGAGGTGATCCAGCGCCGCGACCCCGAGGAACTGGAGATGGAGGCCGAGGAGGCCGCCGCCCAGGAGGAGGAGCTCCAGACCCGTCTGGAGGAGGCCCGCGAGGTCCTGGAGACCAGCGTCACGGAGAGATCCGCCGCCGAGGACGCCCTGCACCGTGAGGAACGGCGCCTGGAGGCCGCCTCCCGTGCCGCGGCCGAACGCCGCGAGGGCATCGTCCGGCTGGCCGCCCGGGTGGAGGGGCTGCGCGGACGGCTGGCCTCCAACGAGGCCGAGATCACCCGTCTGGAGGAGGCCGCCCAGCAGGCCGCCGAGCGAGCCGCCACCGCCCAGTCCGAGTACGAGATGGCCGCCGAGGAGTCCGCCGGGCTCGACGAGGGTGACGCCGAACTCGACGAGACTCAGGAGCGCTTCGCCCGCCAGCTGTCCGCAGTGGACGCCGAGCTCAACCAGCTGCGCGACACCGAACGCTCCGCCGAGGGCGAGCGCGCCGCACTGGCCGCACGCAAGGAGGCCCTCGAACTGGGCCTGGCGCACAAGGACGGCGCCGGAACCCTCCTGGACGCGGAGCTGCCCGGCATGCTCGGCAGCCTCGCCGCTCTCGTCCAGGTCGAACCGGGCCACGAGACAGCCGTCGCCGCCGCCTTCGGAGTGGCCGCGGGCGGGGTCGCCGTCAGCGACGAGGCCAGCGCCGCCGCGGCCCTGGAACTGCTCAAGTCCGAGGACGCCGGCCGGGCCGGGATCGTTGTGGCCCGCGCCGTCCCCTCCGCCGACCGCGCCAGCTGGCCGCCCCTGCCCGGGGGCGTCCGCTACGCCGCCGACGCCGTCACCGCACCGGAGCACCTGTCCGACGCGGTCGCCGCGCTCCTGGACCGGGTGGCGCTGGCCGCCGACACCCAGGGAGCCCGCGACCTGGTCTCCGCCCTTCCACAGGTACGCGCGGTCACCCCCGACGGCGACGTGTTCGCGGCCGCCATGGTGCACGGCGGGACCGCCGCCGCGCCCAGCCTCCTGGAGGTCCAGGCCGCGGTGGACGAGGCCGCCGAGAGCCTGGAGGCCGCCACCGAGGCGGCCAAGCGCGTCGCCGTGGAGCTGGACGAGAAGAAGCGCGAGCGCGCCGGGATCGCGGAGGCCGCCGAGGAGGTCACCGCCCGGCGCCGCCAGGGCGACCGCAGGCGCAACGAGTCCGCCCAGCGGCTAGGCAAGCTGGGCGGGCAGGCCCGTTCCGCCGAGGCCGAGTCCGAGCGCTACGCTGCAGCCGCCGCCAAGGCCGCAGCCTCACGCGGTGAGGACGCCCAGAAGCTGGAGCGCCTGGAGGAGGAGCTGGCGGAGGCCGAGGAGATCTCCGCCGCCGTCGAGGAGGAGGCGCCCGACGCCGACCACCGCGACGAGCTCTCCGCGCTGGCCTCCCGCGCCCGCGCCACCGAGATGGAGCGGCGGCTGGCCGTGCGCACCGCCGAGGAACGGGCGCGTTCCATCGCGGGCCGCGCCGACGCGCTGCTGGCCCAGGCCGCCGAGGAGCGCCGTGCCGTGGAGCGCGAGGCCGAGCGGCGCCGCAACCGAGCCGCGCAGGCCACCGTCGCCCAGGCCGTGCTGGAGAGCGCCCGGCTGAGCCTGGAACGGATCGCCGTCTCCCTGGCCACCGCCGAGACCGAACGCGTGGCCGCCGAGGCCGAGCGCGAGGCCCGTGACGGCGAGCTGAAGACGGTGCGCGCCCGCGTCCGTGAGCTCTCCGTCGAGCTGGAGAAGCTGACCAGCTCCGCGCACAGCGGCGAGGTGGCCCGCGCGGAGCGCCGGATGCGTCTGGAGCAGCTGGAGACCAAGGCGCTGGAGGAGCTGGGCGTGGACGTGCCCACCCTCATCGCGGAGTACGGTCCCCGGGTGCCGGTCCCCCCGGCGACCGACGCCGACGAGCACGCGGTACCGCTGCCCTTCGTCCGCGAGGTACAGGCCAAGCGACTCAAGGTGGCCGAGCGCCAGCTCAACCAGCTCGGGAAGGTCAACCCGCTGGCGCTGGAGGAGTTCGCGGCCCTGGAGGAGCGGCACGCGTTCCTCAACGCCCAGCTGGAGGACCTCAAGAAGACCCGGCGGGACCTCATGGACATCGTCGCCGAGGTGGACGCCCGGGTGCAGGAGGTGTTCTCGTCCGCCTACCTGGACGTGGAGCGGGAGTTCGCGGCGATCTTCGGCCGCCTGTTCCCCGGCGGCGAGGGCCGTCTGGTGCTGACCACCCCGGAGGACATGCTCACCACGGGTATCGAGGTGGAGGCCCGCCCGCCCGGCAAGAAGGTCAAGCGGCTGTCCCTGCTGTCCGGTGGCGAGCGCTCCCTGACCGCCGTGGCCTTCCTTGCCGCCATCTTCAAGGCCCGCCCGTCGCCCTTCTACGTGATGGACGAGGTCGAGGCGGCCCTGGACGACACCAACCTCCAGCGTCTGCTGGTGATCTTCGAGGAGCTGCGGGAGTCCTCGCAGCTGATCGTGATCACCCACCAGAAGCGCACCATGGAGGCAGCCGACGCACTGTACGGCGTCACCATGCAGGGTGACGGGATCTCCCAGGTGATCAGCCAGAAGCTCGACCGCCCCGCCTAGCGGCCGGACGCACTCCGACGGTGTCCCGGGGTACGCTCACGGTCGGCCGGCCTCCCCGCGTTGGCGGGCGGCCGATCCCCTGCCCCCATCCCCTGTGAAGGTCTTTCCTTGGACACCGCCGCTTCCGTTTTTCTGTTCGTCTTCGTCGCGCTGATCCTCGTTGCCATGGTCTACGCGGGCTATCGGAGCCGGGTCACGGCCACGGCCCGGGAGCGGGAGAGCACGGTGGTCCCGGAGGCGATCGCCGCCGAGAGCGGGAAGGAGGAGACCGGAGAACAGGGGAGCGAGGGCGGGGAAGGGGTGCCCCACAAGGACGATCCCCTGTTGCGGCTGGTCGTGTGGGTGGGTTACGGCCTGGCCGTCGCACTGCTGGTGACCGATCCCGCCCTCCTCCTCATGATCGCGGGGGGAGACGAGGCCAGGTCTCCGGGGTGCATGCCGGTGATCGGTGCCTCCCTCTGGCAGGAGCGCCCCTCTCTCACCGAAGGGACCTGCTCCCAGCTGGCCATCTCCCGACTGGGGTGGGCCCTGGTGCTGTCGGTGGCGGCGACGGTCAGCCTGTTCAGGCTCTCCCGGGACGCCGACCGCGGGAACTGATGGTGGCGTAGGTCACTGTTCCCCCGCTGCCCCGATGCGGGCTCCGGGCCGGGCGGAGCCCTAGCCTGGCGGTTGGAGTGCAAGCACCAACCCCAACGATCAGGTCGAAACGGACGCCGTGTTCTTCATCCCCCTCGTGCTGTGGGCCCGACAGCGCATGCGCCACTTCCCCGGCGCGGTCCGCGCCAGCGTGGCCCTCGGGGGCTCCGGCGTGTTCACCATGATGCTGCTCCTGGGCACCTCCTACGGTGTGCAGTCGCCACCGGGCGAGGA
Organism: Nocardiopsis sp. B62; assembly: GCF_018070675.1. Classification (NCBI taxonomy): domain Bacteria; kingdom Bacillati; phylum Actinomycetota; class Actinomycetes; order Streptosporangiales; family Nocardiopsidaceae; genus Nocardiopsis; species Nocardiopsis sp. B62. The sequence goes on from NZ_JAGPXK010000007.1 coordinate 26,007, forward strand.
CGGACGGGTGCGCTGCTCCCCGGTCGTGTGGGTGGGGCCCGCCCTGTGGGACGACCACCGCGACTGGGGCGAGGACCTCGAGCAGATGATCCGTCAGGAGTGGGTGGACTCCTCCTGCTCGGAGCAGCAGAAGCGCCGCGCCGCCCTGTCGTTGGCGCTGGCCCTGCCCTCCACGCTGTGCTTCGCCTACGCGGTCGTGAAGCTTCCCCGCGTCAAGGACGGGGACTCCTAACCGGGCCTACAGACTTCTGGTTGGGGTTGGGGGGTTGGGGTTGGGGCGGTTTGGGCTCCGGCTGGGGCTGGGCGCCGTGGGCTGCTCCACGGGTTGTGGTTGCTGTTGGCTGTGTGTTCTGGGGTTGTGGTTGCTGTTCGCTGTGCGCTCTACGGTTGGGGTTGCTGTTCCGGGAGGGTTCTACGGCCAACCCGTTTTTCCCATTAGCTAAAGGCGGTCGGGTGCCGCTTACTGCGTACCCCTTGGGGTTGCTCGCTCTGGTCAGGGCGGGGTTGGTGGATGGTGCTGTGCCCGCACCGCACTTGGCGGTCGTGCTGTTGAGTGGCACGTCTGGTAGTTCAGGGCCAAGTACGGCGACGGGCCACCCCCCAGGACAACCGACGTGTTCTAGAGATGCGTGTCCCCAGCACTGGCGAAAACCCCCGCCGTCTGAGCGCCGACCACCGCACTCCCGCCAACCCGCACCACCGAGCGAAGCGCGTACCTGCACCTCTGTACCCCGCTGTGTCTGAGGGGGTTTGCGCCGTACGGGTTCAACCAGCGGGGACGAGGCTTCAAACAAACCCTCGGGGGCTGAGGCGGCTGCACACCTGCACGCGCACACCCCCTGTGGCCTGAGGGGGTTGGTGCCGTGCGGGCTACTACAGCGCACGGTTGCGCTTCAAACCCCGCACGGGCCGGGGCAGCGCACAAGTACACGTTCACACCCCCTGTGGCCCGCGCGGGCTACTACCGCCCCCGCCCCGGGTGGTTGAACGTGCGCGGTGCGCAGATCCCCCAGCGCCAAGGGGTTTGCTTGAACCTCATCACGCGCTGTAGTGACCCGCACGGCGCAACGCACCTCGGACACAGCGGGGTACAAACGTGCAGGTACGCACTGCGCTGAGTGGTGCGGGTTGGCCGTAGGGCGGCAAACCGTGCTTAGACGGCGGGGGTTTTTACCAGTCCGGGGGACACGCATCTCTGGAACACACCAGTAGTCCTGGGGGGTGGCCCGTCGCCGTACTTGGCCCTGAACTACCAGTCCTGTCACTCAACAGCACGACCGCCAAGTGCGGTGCGGGCACAGCACCATCCACCCACCCCGCCCTGATTGGAAAGTTCGGCCCCAAGGGGTACGCAGTAACCGGCACCCGACCGCCTTTAGCTAATGGGAAAAACGGGTTGGCCGTAGAACCCTCCCGCTACAGCACCACAACCCCAGAACCCACAGCGAACAGCAACCACAACCCCAGAACCCTCCCGCTACAGCAACCCCAACCCCAGAACCCACAGCGAACGGCAACCACAATCCGTAGAGCGGTCTGGACGCGGCCCTCGCCGCTCGTGGAGTACTTCTCGGAGCTTGGGATGCTGCTTTCGGTGACGGCGGGACCAGCGCCTACTTCCGAGAGGTTGCTGAGTCAGAGCACACCGCGACAGAGATCCGCTAGGGCTGGTCGAGGCCGTCGATGAACCGGGACGCCTCGTCCTCGGTCATCCCGGTCTCCTGGGCGACCATCCGGACGGCGTCGGTGGCGCGGTCCTGCGACAGCAGGGCCCTGACCCGGTCGGCCAGGCTCTGGCCCGGGGCGGGGAACGGCGCCCAGCGGCCCTCCTCGATGGCGTCGGCGAGGTCCTTGGCCTGGACCAGCCCCAACCCGGTGAGTTCCCGGATCCGCTTGACGGCGGGGACCTTGTGGTCGGCGCGGATGAGGTCGAGGACCTCCTCGTACCCGGCCTGGTCGAGCTCCGCGCGTACGGGCTCCGGCTCGGGCTTGCGGAAGCGGTCGAAGAATCCTGCCATGGGTCGGTGGGTCCTTTCGGAGCGGGAGGAACGGGGTGATCCGTTCGGGGCCCGCAGTGTACGCCCGCCCCATACCCGCACACACACGCGGGCGGGGCCGCCTCCCAAGGGGAGACGGCCCCGCCACGTTCACCGGGCCGGGTCAGCCCCGGTCGATGGTGATGACCGGGGAGGTCCAGTCCTCCCAGTGGTCGGGGTTGGTCGGGTCGCCCAGCGCCTTGAGGGCTCGGGCCTTCAGGCGGTAGTCACCGTCGCGGACGTCGGTCACCCGGTTGCGCGAGTCCACCACGGTGCCGTCCCACACGTAGCTGAAGAAGGCGGTGCTGCTGGCGCTGCGGTTGACGTGGTCGACACTGACGGCGACGTTGCGGTCCGGGTGGACCGGGCGGCCGGTGCGCTCGTCGACGACCGTCATCTCCAGCAGGGTGACGTGGTGGTCGAAGTGCGCGATCACGTACGGCACGTCCGGAAGGCCGTCCACCCAGTCCATCGTGTAGGTGGCGCCCTCGGGCTGGTTCTGGAAGGTGCCGCCGTTGGTGTCGGCGCACTCCAGGCCGGAGAAGACCTCGCACTGGGTGATGCGGGTCAGCCACGGCAGCTCGTGCACGTTGCCGTTGGCGTCGGTGATCGGGGTCATCGCCTCGATCTCCTGGTAGTCGCCGTTGTAGGCCGCGTAGGGGACGCGGACCGTGCCGGTCGTGTCCTCGCCGCCGATCTCGGTGACCTCCACGTAGCCGCCGTAGACCATCTGCGCGTACCCGCGGGCGGGCGGCGTGACGGTCACCTCGACCTCGGCGGACTCGCCGGGGCCGAGGGTCACCTTGTCCTCGCTGAAGGAGGCCTGGGCGTAGGCGTCGTTGAAGGACGGCGCGAAGGTGTTGCCGTGCGTGCCCAGCGCGGGAGCGTGGGCGATCTCGTAGGTGGCCTGCTCGTCCCCGCCGTTGGTGATGGTGACGGTCTCGGTCACGGGTCCCTCGGTGGCGCCCAGGGGCAGTTTCGCGGGGGACAGGCCCGTGGTGGTCAGGATCGAACCGGGGACGTCGAGCATGCCCGCGCCCTGGCGGTGGACGTTGTCCAGGACACCCAGGTCCGGGTTGCCCCACCAGGCGGTGGGGTCCGCGGTGTTCTGGAGGACGTCGCGCACGTCGTGCGCGGCCAGGTCCGGACGGGCCTCCAGCAGCAGGGCGACGCCGCCCGCGACGTGCGGGGAGGACATCGAGGTGCCGCTGATGGTCGCGTAGCCGCCCTTGGCCATCGGGTACGTGGAGTTGATCAGACCGCCGGGGGCGCCCAGGTCCGGCTTGATGTCCAGGTCGGCCGACATGCCGTAGGAGCTGAAGCTGCTGATCAGGCCGCCGGTCGGGTTGGGGATCGTGGTCTCCTCGCCGGTCCAGGACAGGGTGACGGGGTCGTCGCCCTCCAGGAGTTCGCGCAGGTGCGCCCCGGCCTCGTCGGAGACGCCGACGGCGAACGCGCCCTGGTCGACGATGCCGCCGCCCGCGAACATGCCGGGCAGGTTGTTGTGGATCACGACGCCGGTGGCACCGGCGGCCAGCGCGGCGTCGTACTTCTCACCGAAGGTGCACTCGCCGCGCACCATGAGCGCGGTACGCCCCTCGGGGTCGCCCTCGAGTTGGTCGCCCGCCGCCAGACAGCCCCGCCCGACGTACACGAGTTCGTCCGTCTCGCCGGAGGTGGGCGGCAGCACGGCGTCGTCCATCTCCATGTAGGCGATGGTCTCGCCGCTCTGGGTGACCTCTGCGGCGCTGGCGCGGATGTGCGTGTTGTCGTAGGCGGCGACGCCGATGACGTCGGCCCCCAGGCCCGGGGCACCGGCGGAGTACAGGCCGGAGGCGCCCTCGTTGCCGATGGAGGCCACGACCACCATGCCCTCGTCGACCAGGTTGTCCGAGGCGACGGCGGTCGGGTACTGCGGCCACGAGTGGGCCGAGCCCACGCTCATGTTGAGCACGTCCATGTCGTCGGCCAGCGCCTGTTCCATGGCCGCGATCATGATGTCGGAGGTGGTGGAGCCGGTGCAGCCGAACACCTTGTAGGCGCCGAAGACGACGTCGGGCGCGACGCCGGTGACCTGGCCCTGGGCGCCGATGATGCCCGCGACGTGGGTGCCGTGGCCGTTGCAGTCCTGCGGGTCGTCGTCGGGGACGGGGTCGTTCTTCGCCGGGACACTCGCGTTGAAGTCGTCGCCGACGAAGTCGTGTCCGGCGACCACGCGCTCGGACGGGAAGCCGCCCGGGCCGCCGAGGTCGGGGTGGGTGTAGTCGACGCCGGTGTCCATGACGGCCACGCGCAGGCCCTCACCGGACAGTCCGAGTTCGCTCTGGACGATGTCCGCGCCGGTCATGCCGAGGGCGGTGTCCATCTCCGGTGAGCTGTCGTCGAAGTCCGGGATCTCGTGGCGGACGACCGGGTGGATGGCGGCGACGCCGGGGATCTCCCGGGCCGTGCTCACCTGGGCGTCGTCCATCTCCACGGAGAGGCCGTTCCACAGTTCGCCGAAGGACAGCCGCTCGGTGTACTGGAGGCCGAATTCCTCGGCCTCGGAGCGGAACTCGGCCTGTTCGTCCTCGACGATCGCCGAGGCCGTTCCCTCGGCGGTGGGCGGGCTCTCCAGTTCGATGAACCACAGGTCCTGGACCTGGTGGGTCAGTTCGCCGTTCTCCGCGGTGGGTGCCGGGTGGAGTGGGGCGAGTTCCGAGCCCTCGTCGGCGTTGGCCGGTGTGACCGCGACGAGTCCCGCGATCAGTGTCAGCCCGGCGATCGGTGCCAGGCGTGACAGGTTGCGTGCCACCTTGTCAACACATCCCTTCTCGTGCGCGCCTCAGGACACCGGGGGAACGGCACACCCCGGGTGCGGAGGAACGCGCACGGGGGGATACGCCGCAGGTCGTCCGTGATCGGATAATCGGCGCGCATGGCAACGAGATCATTGCCGTGTGCGATAGAGGTGTCAATGTGCTGTGAGGATCAATATGGCCACGCAATGGATTCAAGTGGGACAGGTTCCCCTTGCGTCACAAGAGATTATAAAGTGGACATAAAGCGCTTGTGGTGTGAAAGGCGGAGGAAATTCGGTTCGTGAAACCCGGTGCCGCCTTTCCCCGGTTCCCGCCGAACTCGTGTCGTCCCCCGAAAACCACAGGTGAGAGTGGTGCGTCCGCGCCCGTGTGGGTCGTCGAGGGGCCACCGGGCCACGGGGGTACCGCCGAGTAGAGTGGTGGAGTTGTGCCGCCCTCCGGCGGTGCGACGGGTGTCGAACGAGCGAAGTCCGGTACCGCGGCCACCACGGTCCGCGCAATCCGGCGCTGCCCCGCAACTGTGATGCCCTGCGCGCGTGCGCGGGGACGAGCCAGGTCGCCTCCTCGGCACCGACGAACCCCGTCCTCGTGGGAAGGACCGGCCGTCCCCGACCGGGCCGTGCTCTTCCCCTGCTCACCGAAGGAGCACCGCACCGTGCGGATCGCCCGCCAACTCCCCATCGCACTCCTGGGCGCCACTCTCGCCCTCACCGCCTGCGGCACCACCGACCCCGAGTCCGAGTCCGAGCCGACACAGGAGACGGGGACCGCCTCCGCCGAGTGCGGGGCCCCCGAGCCCGCGGCCGACCGCGCGCCCGTCGGTGACGGCACCTTCCCCGTCACCGTGACCGACGTGGTCGGAGAGGTCACCGTCGACGCCGCGCCCGAGCGCATCGTCTCGCTCTCGCCGAGCAACACCGAGATGCTCTTCGCCATCGGTGCCGGTGACCAGGTCGAAGCGGTCGACGACTACTCCAACCACCCGGACGAGGCTCCCACCACGGACCTCAGCGGCTTCACCCCCAACGTCGAGGCGATCAGCGAGTACGACCCCGACCTGGTGATCCTCGCGGACAGCGCCGTCGACACCGCCGACCAGCTCGACGCCGTCGACATCCCCGTCCTGGTCCTGCCCGGCGCCGCCGACCTGGAGGACGTCTACGCCCAGGTCCGCCTGCTCGGCGAGGTCACCGGCCAGACCGAGGAGGCCGACACCGAGGCCGACCGGATCGAGGGCGAGTTCAACGAGATCGTCGAGTCCACCTGCGCCGAGATCGGCGACACCCAGCTCACCTTCTACCAGGAGCTCGACGACACCCTGTTCTCCGCCACCTCCGGCACCTTCGTCGGCCAGATCCACGACGCCTTCGGTCTCGTGAACATCGCCGACCAGGCCGACGACGGCGAGAGCGGCGGCTACCCGCAGCTGTCCTCCGAGTTCGTGGTCGAGGAGAACCCCGACCTCATCTTCCTCTCCTACGGTGACGAGTCCGACGTCGAGGCCGTCGCCGAACGCCCGGCCTTCGCCACCGTCTCGGCGGTCGAGACCGACTCGGTCCACCTCCTCGACACCGACATCGCCTCCCGCTGGGGACCGCGCGTGGTCGACTTCGCCCAGTCCGTGAGCGACGCGGTCGTCGAGACCGCCAACCAGTAGGCCCGGTACCGCCCACCGGGGCCGCGGGTCACCGGTGCGGACAGACGGGGGCGAGAGCGATGGGAGCGGCACGTGAAGGGCTTCGGGGTTCCCCTGGGCTGGATGCTGGGCGGTGCGGTCGCGCTGTTCGCGGCCGGGGTCCTCGGCGTCGCGGCGGGGGCCGCCTCGATCTCCGCCGGTGACATCCTCCGCCACCTGCTCAGCCTCCTGCCGTTCGGGGTGGAGACACCGCTCACCGAACGGCAGGAGGCGCTCCTCATGGAACTGCGCCTGCCCCGCGTGGTGATGGGCGCCATCGTCGGCGCCCTGCTGGCCACCGCGGGCGGCGCCTACCAGGGTGTCTTCCGCAACCCGCTGGCCGACCCCTTCCTCCTCGGCGCCGCGGCCGGGGCCGGGCTGGGCGCCACCTTGGTCATGGTCTTCGGCCACGAGGTGCTCGCCGACCCGCGCGCCCTGGTCCCGGTGGCCGCCTTCGTCGGCGCGCTGGCCGGAGTGGCCGCCGCCTACATGCTCGGCGCCACCGCCGGGGGAGGAGGCACCGCGGCCCTGGTCCTGGCCGGGGTGGCGGTCTCCTCGTTCCTCTCCGCCGCCCAGACCCTCGTCCAGCAGATGGGCGTGGACCAGCTCCAACGCATCTACGCGTGGCTGCTGGGCGGACTCGGCAGGGGCGGCTGGGACGACGTCCGCCTCATCGCCCCGTACGCGATCGTCGGCCTGCTCGTCCTGCTGCTCTCCGGCTACCTGCTGGACATGCTCGCCCTGGGCGACGACAAGGCGGTCAGCCTCGGCCTCAACCCCGCGGCCGTGCGGATGGTCGTGATCGCCGCCGCCTCCCTGGCCACCGCCGCCGCCGTCTCCGTGAGCGGGCTGATCGGGTTCGTCGGCATCGTGGTCCCGCACATCGTGCGCCGCCTCGTGGGCTCCAACTACCGGGCGATCCTGCCCGTCACCGTGCTGATGGGCGGCGCCTTCCTCGTCCTGGTGGACATCGTGGCGCGCACCATCGTCGCCCCCGCCGAACTCCCCATCGGGGTGGTCACCGCCTTCCTCGGCGCCCCGTTCTTCGTCATCATCCTGCGCACCACCCGCCACCGGGGCACCTGAGGCCGTGCACCCCCCGCCAGCATCGTTCCCGGCACGCCACCGGGGCGTGACGCGAACGCGTCGGACACTCTGGGAGACTGGTGAGCGCTATGGACATCACCTTGCTCGTAAGCATCATCGTCGTCGTCGCCCTCCTGGCGGTTGGTGGGTTCTTCCTGGTCAGGGCCGGACGCTCGGTCAAGCCGGGTAAGGAAGAAGCCAAGCCCGAGGTCACCGGGGAATCCGGGGCCACCGTCCTCGAAGAGGACCGTGAGAAGGACGGGGGAGCGGCCCAGACGCCCCCCGCCCACGCGCCTCCCGCCGAGGAGGCGGCCGCCCCGGCCCCGGCCGAACCCACCGCCCCCGAGATCGAGACCCCGCCCCCGTCCGCCGGGCGGATGGTCCGCCTGCGCGCCCGCCTGGCCCGCTCGCAGGGCTCCTTCGGCCAGGGTCTGCTCAGCCTCCTGTCCGCCAAGAACCTGGACGAGGACACCTGGGAGGAGATCGAGGACACCCTCATCACCGCCGACATCGGTGTCACCGCCGCCAGCCAGATCGTGGAGAACCTGCGCACGCGGGTCAGGGTGCTCGGCACCCGGGAGACCGACGAGGTCCGCGCCCTGCTGCGCGAGGAACTCCTCAAGCAGATCGGCACCGACACCGACCGCGTCGTGCGCACCGAACCCCACGGCGACCGACCGGCGGTCATCATGATCGTGGGCGTCAACGGCACCGGAAAGACCACCACCACCGGCAAGCTCGCCCGCGTCCTGGTCGGTGACGGCCGCAGCGTGGTGCTCGGCGCCGCCGACACCTTCCGCGCCGCCGCCAGCGAACAGCTCCAGACCTGGGGCAGCCGGGTCGGTGCCCCGGTTGTGCGCAAGGACGAGGGCGCCGACCCCGCCAGCGTGGCCTTCGACGCCGTCGCCCGCGGCATCGACGACGGCGTCGACACCGTGATCATCGACACCGCCGGACGCCTGCACACCAAGACCGGCCTGATGGACGAGCTGGGCAAGGTCAAGCGCGTGGTGGAGAAGAAGTCCCAGGTCGACGAGGTCCTGCTCGTCCTGGACGCCACCACCGGCCAGAACGGACTGCGCCAGGCGCGCGTGTTCGCCGAGGTCGTCAACGTCACCGGCATCGCCCTGACCAAGCTCGACGGCACCGCGAAGGGCGGCATCATCGTCCAGGTCCAGCGGGAGCTGGGCGTACCCGTCAAGCTCGTCGGACTCGGCGAGGGTCCCGACGACCTCGCTCCCTTCGACCCCGAGGTCTTCGTGGACGCCATCCTCGGCTGACCCGGGGGCACCACGAGCACCAGACGGCCGGACACCCGTGACACGGGGGTCCGGCCGTTCGTCGTTCGTCCTCCGAGCACGGCTTGTTCATGACGGCTTAACACTCCGAGCCGCCCTTTTACGCCTGCGCAACACGTCGGGTCCGGCCGGGAAACACCCGGGCCGGAAGGTGGTCGCCGTGGCCAGCGCATCGGGCCCGAAGACGCGCTCGCTGACCGCCGCATCTCACGACCATCCCCCGTCCGTGCAACGGAGGCGACGAAATGATTGACTCAGGCAACACCGCGTGGCTGCTGATGAGCGCCGCGCTGGTGATGCTCATGACCCCGGGCCTGGCCTTCTTCTACGGAGGCATGTCGCGGGCCAAGAGCGTCCTCAACATGATGCTGATGAGCTTCGGCAGCATCGCCATCATCAGCGTCCTGTGGGTCCTGGTGGGCCACTCACTGACCTACGCGCCCGGCCACGGCGCCCTGGAGATGTTCATCGGAGGCTTCGACTACGTCGGCCTCAGCAGCATCATGACCGAGGTCGAGCCGATGGACGGCACCGACGGCGGCTACCCGCTGCTCGTCGACGCGGGCTTCCAGCTGATGTTCGCGGTCATCACCGTGGCCCTGATCAGCGGCGCCATCGCCGACCGCGCCAAGTTCGGCGCCTGGCTCCTGTTCGCCCCGATCTGGGCGCTCCTCGTGTACTTCCCGGTGGCCCACTGGGTCTGGGGCGGCGGCTGGATCGCCAGCATGCACGAGTTCACCGGCCTGCCCGAGGTCATCGACTTCGCGGGCGGCACCGCGGTGCACATCAACGCCGGGGCCGCGGCCCTGGCCCTGGTCCTCGTCCTCGGCCGCCGCAAGGGCTTCGGCTCCGAGTCGATGCGCCCGCACAACCTGCCGTTCGTCCTGCTCGGCGCGGCCCTGCTGTGGTTCGGCTGGTTCGGCTTCAACGGCGGCTCCGCCTACGCGGCCAACGAGCAGGCCGCCCTGGCCCTGGTCAACACCCAGGTCGCCACCGCCGCCGCGACCGCCGCCTGGATGCTGGTCGAGCGCCTCCGCTACGGCAAGGTCAGCGCCCTGGGCTTCGCCTCCGGCGCCATCGCCGGGCTCGTCGCCATCACGCCCTCGGCCGCCAACGTCACCCCGGTCGGCGCGATCATCGTCGGCGCCCTGTCCGGCGCGATCTGCGCCTACGCCATCAGCTGGAAGTTCCGCTTCAAGTACGACGACGCCCTGGACGTCGTGGGCATCCACATGGTCGGCGGCATCGTCGGCTGCCTCGCCCTCGGTTTCATCGCCTCCGCCGCCGTGCCCGGCGGCGGCGACGCGGGCCTGTTCTTCGGCGGCGGCCTCGGCCTCCTCGCCGCCCAGGCGATCTCGGTGATCGGCGTCATGGTCTACACCTTCATCGTCACGTGGGTCATCGCCAAGGTCATCGACCTGCTCATCGGCTTCCGTATCGCCGAGGAGGTCGAGACCAACGGCCTGGACCACGAGCTCCACGCGGAGTCGGCCTACGCCTTCGACGAGCTCGACGAGATGGAGGAAACGACGGCCTCCTCGCCGACGCCTCCGGGCGAGGAGGCTGCCTCACCGCGGGTCGGGTCCTAGCTCTCAACGTCGAGGCGACCGGTCCCCGACCACCGAAACGGTGGGGCGGACAGAGGGGTCGACGGGGGATTTCTCCCCGTCGGCCCCGTTCGCGTTGTGGCTGTTCCGGCCGCCCACCAGCCGCGGATTCCACTGATTTGTGCGTGTTCATGGAGTGGTGTTGGCAGTGGCGCGTGCTCGCGTTCGATACCCTTTCTGGGCGGTGCGGCGGCCAACCCGGTCTCGGGGGACGGCGAAGGGCGCCGGGATGGGCCGACCCACGGGGGCCCACCGGACGCGACCGGCTGGGCCCGCGCCCGCGTCACCACGTCGCGGAGAGGCAGGGCGGTGAAGACGCCCGGGACCCTCCCACGACCTTTTTCTTCACGCGCATTCGGATCAGCACCCCACAGGTCGGGGTCAGGAGGCAAGATGGCGCCGGTTACGCACAACAGGGGTCGCGGACGCGGACGGCTCGCCCTCGCCGCGGTGGGCACGATCACCGCGCTGGGACTGGCCGGATGCGGCTTCGGCGGCGACGACGACGAGCCAGCTCCCACCGAGGAGACTGCCGAGCCGGTCGACGCCGCACCCCTGCTGGAGCAGGCCCTGGCGGACCTGGCCGACTACCCTGCGCTCACCGCGGACGGGCAGGTCGCCCACACCGTGGGCGGGGACATCCAGGAGACCACCGTGACTGTCGCCGACGGCGGCGCGACCAGCGGCACCGTCCGCGCCAACGGGGTCGAGGCGGAGATGATCGCCGCCGACAGCAAGATCTTCCTGCGCGCCGGTGAGGAGTTCTGGCTCGACAAGAACGTCTTCGGGCCCGACAGCGACCAGTTCGACGGCGCCTGGGTGCGCTCCTCCACCGCGCAGGCGGGCATCAACCCGCAGAACACGCTGGCCCCGCCCGCGCTCGCGGCGATCCTGGAGGAGATCGGTCTGGAGGGCGACGAGGCCGTCGAGGAGACCCTCGACGACACCCGCGCCTACAAGGTCGACCTCAACGGCGAGCGCAACCAGCTGTGGATCGACGCCGAGACCAACCAGGTGCTGCGCGTCGAGGTCGAGGAGCTCGTCCCCGAGGGCGGCGAGAACGGGCCGCAGGTCCGCCTGGACATCGCCCAGGCCGACGAGGCCGCCGCCGAGGAGCTCTACGACAACCTGACCACCGTCACCGAGGACGAGCTCACCGGCTCCCGTGACGCGCGCATCGAGGTGAGCTGGGACGGCCAGCCCGAGATGGAGTGCGTCGACGGTCCGCACTGCACCTGGTCCGGCACCGTCCGCGACGCCGGCGCCTCGGGCAGCGGCACGGTCCTGGTCCGCATGGACGTCACCTTCACCCAGGACCAGATCGGCGACGAGGAGTGCTCCGACAGCGGCTCCCTGGAGGCGGGTGGCTCGCTCGCCCTCTCCTGTGACGCCAACTACAACATCGTCACCTCCGAGCCCAAGACCTACGAGGACATCCAGGGCGAGGCCCGCCTGTCCACCCGTGGGCTGGGCGGCGGACAGCAGGAGGAGATGCTCGCCGCCCTGGCCGAGCAGCGCGAGGCCACCCTGGCGGGCGACACCGAGGAGTCCGAGGGCGCCGAGGAGAGCGAGGGCGCCGAGGCGCAGGAGACCGAGGGCGAGTAGCCCCGGACGACACAGACCCGGACCCCACGGACCCGGACCGCACTTGCGTGCGGGTCCGGGTGCCCGCGAGGCGGGAACCGGGCGGGGCGCTCCCCCCGCCCCTTCCGTGCCGGGGGTCGTCCCGGCCGGACCTGGGCTTCGTGCCCGGTGACGGCGGGGCGGTAGGCTAGGAAGTCAAACCCGACGACGAAGGACTGGCCAAACTCGTGTTCGAGACGCTTTCCGACCGGCTGACATCGGTCTTCTCCTCGCTGCGCGGCAAGGGGCGGCTGTCCGAGGAGGACATCAACGCGACCGCGCGCGAGATCCGTCTCGCGCTGCTCGAGGCGGACGTGGCGCTGCCCGTGGTCCGCGAGTTCATCTCGCGGATCAAGGAACGCGCCCGCGGTGAGGAGGTCTCCAAGGCCCTCAACCCCGCCCAGCAGGTCATCAGGATCGTCAACGAGGAACTGGTCGAGATCCTCGGTGGCGAGACCCGGCAGATCCGCTTCGGCAAGACGCCGCCCACCGTGATCATGCTCGCCGGTCTCCAGGGCGCCGGTAAGACCACCCTCGCGGGCAAGCTCGCCAAGTGGCTCGCCGCCGACCGCAACACCCCGCTGCTGGTCGCCGCCGACCTCCAGCGCCCCAACGCCGTCACCCAGCTCCAGGTGGTCGGTGAGCGCGCGGGCACCCCCGTGTTCGCTCCCGAGCCCGGCAACGGCGTGGGGAACCCCGTCGACGTGGCCCGCGAGTCCATCGAGCACGCGCGGCGCAACAACCACAACGTCGTCATCATCGACACCGCGGGCCGCCTCGGTGTGGACACCGAGATGATGCAGCAGGCCGCGGACATCCGCGACGCGGTCAACCCCGACGAGATCCTCTTCGTCGTCGACGCCATGATCGGTCAGGACGCGGTCAACACCGCCCAGGCCTTCCTGGACGGCGTCGGCTACGACGCGGTCGCGCTCACCAAGCTCGACGGTGACGCCCGCGGCGGTGCGGCCCTGTCCATCCGGCACCTCACCGGCCGCCCGATCATGTTCGCCTCCACCGGCGAGAAGCTCGAGGACTTCGACCTCTTCCACCCGGACCGGATGGCCTCGCGCATCCTGGACATGGGTGACGTCCTCACCCTCATCGAACAGGCCCAGCGCACGTTCGACGAGGCCGAGGTCGAGAAGATGGCCTCGACCATGGCCTCGGACGACGACTTCACGCTGGACGACTTCCTCCAGCAGATGGCGATGGTCCGCAAGCTCGGCCCGATCGGCAACCTGCTCGGCATGATGCCCGGCATGGGGCAGATGCGCGAGCAGATCGACGGCATCGACGACAAGGACCTGGACCGCATCCAGGCGATCATCCAGTCGATGACCCCCGGTGAGCGCGCCAACCCGAAGATGATCAACGGCTCCCGTCGTCTGCGCATCGCCAACGGCTCCGGCACGCAGGTCAGCGACGTCAACGGCCTGGTCACCCGCTTCTTCGAGGCGCAGAAGATGATGCGCAAGATGAAGAGCGGCGGCGGCGTCCCGGGGATGCCCGGCATGCCCGGGATGGGCGGCGCCAACAAGAAGAAGGCCAAGGCCCAGTCCAAGAAGGCGAAGAAGGGCAAGCAGCGCAGCGGCAACCCCATGAAGGCCCGCCAGCAGGAGGCCGACCGCGCGGCCGAGCGCAAGCGGCGCCAGGAGGAGGGCGGCCAGGAGATGCCGCAGCTGCCTCCGGGCCTCGGCGGAGGCGGCGGCGACCAGCCCACCCTCCCGCCCGGTTTCGGCGGCCCGAACATGCCGGACCTGTCCAACTTCAAGCTGCCGAAGAAGTAGCAGGCAGGGCACGGCGACAGTGACACCCACCACGGCCCGCCCGGGACATCCCGGGCGGGCCGCGGTCGTTCTCGAACCGGGCCGCGCGCACGGTGGTGTCCTGTCCAAGGAACACGTCCGCGTCTGGCACAATGAGTAGTCGACTAACGGTGGCCGGGTCAGCCCTCTAACTAACCCGCCGCCCACGTCCTGCCTCGACGGGTTCCACAACCCCACGTGGGTCGCCCATCAGGCGCTAACACCGTTATACGGGAGAAGACCACTCCAGTGGCTGTCAAACTGAAGCTCAAGCGTATGGGCAAGATCCGTACGCCCCAGTACCGTGTCATCGTCGCCGACGCCCGCAACAAGCGTGACGGCAAGGCGATCGAGGAGATCGGCAAGTACCACCCCAAGGAGCACCCGAGCCTCATCGAGGTCGACTCCGAGCGGGCCCAGTACTGGCTGTCCGTCGGCGCCCAGCCGACCGACGCGGTGAAGGTCCTCCTGCGCAAGACCGGTGACTGGCAGAAGTTCAAGGGCCTGGCCGCTCCGGCGCCGCTCCAGGTCGCCGAGGCCAAGGACCCCGAGGCCAAGGACGCCGCCTTCCAGGCCGCGCTGAAGGAGCTCGTCCTTCCCGGTCAGGAGAAGAAGACCAAGAAGGCCGAGAAGAAGACGGACAAGGCGGCCGACAAGCCCGCCGAGGCCGCCGAGGCTGAGAAGAAGTCCGAGGGCGAGGCCTAATCGTGCTGGAAGAGGCGCTTGAGCACCTCGTGAAGGGGATCGTCACGAACTCCGACGACGTCCAGGTGAGAGCCAAGCGGCTCCGCAAGGGCAAGGTTCTGGAGGTCCGGGTCCACCCGGACGACCTCGGCAAGGTCATCGGCCGCAACGGCCGGACCGCCAAGGCACTGCGGACCGTCGTCGGCTCCCTCGCTGGCGGCCGGTACGTCCGCGTGGACCTGTTGGACCTGAACGAAGTGCGCTGACGCGCCTCTGGGGGCGCCGACCGCTGACGGTCGGCGCCCCGCACTCGTGCCCGGGGACCGTGTGAACGGCCCCGGGCACGCTTTTCCCCGGGGCGGCTCCCCGCCCGGGGACACCGAGGGGGACCCGGGCGCCGGGACACCTCGTGTGACGTCCGGGGATCGAGGATCGACCAAAGGAAAGCACTGCTCATGCGACTCGTGGTGGGCCGGATCGGCCGCGCGCACGGTATCCGCGGCGACGTCGCCGTCGACGTGCGCACCGACGACCCCGACGCCCGGTTCACCGTCGGCGCCGTCCTCCAGACGGATCCGGTCTCGACCGGTCCGCTCAAGGTGGCCTCGACGCGCCGCCACAGCGGCAGGCTACTCATCCGCTTCGAGGGCATGGCCGACCGCGACGCCGCCGAGACGCTGCGCGGCACCCTCCTCACCGTGGACTCCGAGGACATCGCCCCCCTGGACGACCCCGACGAGTTCCACGACCACGAACTGATCGGCCTGACCGCCGTCACGACCGAGGGCGAGACCGTGGGTGAGGTCGAGGACGTCCTCCACCACGCGCAGGACGTGCTGGTCATCGCCGCCGAGACCGGCGGTCACGAGATCCTGGTGCCGTTCGTCGCCGCCCTGGTCCCCGAGGTCGACGTCGCTGGCGGTCGGATCGTGCTCGACCCGCCGCCCGGCCTGCTCGACCTCCAGAACACCGACTGAACGAGTACGCAGTGCGCATCGACATCATCAGCATCTTCCCCGACTACTTCGCTCCCCTCGACCTCTCGCTGATCGGCAAGGCACGCGAGGCGGGCCTGCTCGACGTGCGCGTCCACGACCTGCGCGACTGGACCCACGACCGGCACAACACCGTCGACGACACCCCCTACGGCGGCGGTCCCGGCATGGTCATGAAGCCCGAGCCGTGGGGCGAGGCCCTCGACGAGGTCGTGGCGGGTCGGCCGACGCGGCTGGTCCTGCCGACCCCGAGCGGACGACCCTTCACCCAGGCCGACGCCGAGCGGCTCGCGGGGGAGGAGAACCTGGTGTTCGGCTGCGGCCGGTACGAGGGCATCGACTCCAGGGTCGCTGCGGACGCCGCCGAGCGGATGCCCGTCGAGGAGATCAGCATCGGTGACTACGTCCTCAACGGGGGTGAGTCGGCCACCCTGGTGATGGTGGAGGCCATCACCCGGCTGCTGCCCGGCGTGCTCGGCAACCGGGAGTCGCACGTCCAGGACTCCTTCGCCTCCGGTGGCATGGAGCACCTGGTGGAGGGGCCGGTGTACACCAAGCCCGGCACGTGGCGGGGCCAGGAGGTGCCACCGGTGCTGCTCTCCGGGAACCACGGTGCGGTGGACCGCTGGCGCCGTGACCAGGCGCTGCGCAAGACCGCCCGCAACCGGCCCGACCTGGTGGCGGCCACCCCGGCCGAGGCCCTTGACAAGCGGGACCGTGAGGTCCTCGCCGAGGAACGGACCGCACCGACCTCGTAGAGTGTGGTGAACGGCCGGTTCGGGACGGCCGGGATCATGTGGCAAACTGGGTGAGTTCCCCTCTGGTGACCCCAAGGCATCCGCATGCCGGCGGTACGACGTCGGCCTCTGTGTCGGTCACCGGGTGGTTCCACAGTTCAGACCCAACAGGGCCTCGCCCGCGCACCCCCTCCCCGGAGCAGCCGGGGGGCAGGACGCGGCGCGCTATTGATGAGGATTCGCGAGATGCACACCGCCATTCAGGAGCTTGAGAAGGCTCAGCTTCGCACCGACATTCCGGACTTCCGTCCCGGTGACACCCTCAACGTCCACGTCCGCGTGACCGAGGGCACCCGTACCCGTGTCCAGGTCTTCAAGGGCGTCGTCATCCGCCGTCAGGGCGCGGGCAACCGCGAGACCTTCACCATCCGCAAGGTGAGCTACGGCGTGGGCGTGGAGCGTACGTTCCCCATCCACACGCCGGCCGTCGAGAAGTACGAGGTCGTCGCCCGCGGTCGCGTGCGTCGCGCCAAGCTGTACTACCTGCGCGACCTGCGCGGCAAGGCCGCCCGCATCCGCGAGCGCCGCGAGCCCGTCAACAAGTAGGCTCTGGCTGATCCGGCCGGAACCATGCCGCCCCGCCGGGCGGCAGGATAGGCTTTCGGCCGATGAGCAAAGACGAGAGGGACCTCGGCTCGGACGCGGTCCCGGACGAGGATTCCGCCCGGCCCGGCCCGGAGGAGCACAGCTCCGCCACTGGCTCCCAGACGCATGAGCGCCTGGGAGCCAGTGGTGTATCCGACGCCGCTGGTCAGGGGCCGGAGGAGAGAGCTGACGCCGACATGAGCCAGTCCCAGAGCAGTGCGAAGAAGGGGTCGTTCTGGAAGGAACTCCCCATCCTGATCGTGATCGCCCTCGTGCTGGCGTTCGTGATCAGGACCTGGGTGATGCAGGCGTTCTACATCCCCTCTTCGTCCATGGAGAACACCCTGCTCGTGGGTGACCGGGTCCTGGTGAACAAGGTCGTGTACCAGATCCGCGACATCGAGCGCGGAGAGGTGATCGTGTTCAACGGCGACGGGTCGTGGGACGATCCGACCGTCGTGCAGCCGCCGGAGTCGACCAACCCGGTCAGTCGCGGCTTCACCTGGGTGCAGCAGCAGCTCGGTGCGGCGCCCACGGGCAAGGAGTACATCAAGCGGGTCATCGGTCTGCCCGGTGACACCGTGGAGTGCTGCGACGAGCAGAACCGGATCCTGGTCAACGGCGTTCCCCTGGAGGAGGACGACTACCTGTATCCGGGCAGCGTGGGGAGCCACACCGAGTTCGGTCCCATCGAGGTGCAGGAGGGGTACCTGTGGCTGATGGGCGACCACCGGGCCATCTCCTACGACTCCCGCATGAACCAGAACAACCCCGGGGGCGGGGCCGTACCGATCGACCACGTCGTCGGACGGGCCTTCGTCATCATCTGGCCGTTCAGCCAGGCCGGCGGGCTCGGCGTCCCGCAGACCTTCGACGAGCTGAGCGGGTCCGAGGACTGAGCCGGTGGCCGAACCGGGCCGAACGATTTCCGGGCATCGTCGCAGGTCATGGCCTTACTTTCGGGTTAAGTGACCGATCCGTCGAAGGAATTCCGCTCGACGGGGCACAAAAGCCCGTTGCGTGACGCATGATGGAACTCGGATCGTATCGGCGTTCCCCGAACGCGTGGAGCCGTCTCCGGTGGGTACCAGCCGGGTGGCGGAGGTGTTGCCACGCCAGGGGGACCGGCACATCATGACCGGAGAGTGCTGACGAAAGCGAGCGCGCACATGAGTTCTGAGGACCTGGAGAAGTACGAGGCCGAGATGGAGCTTCAGCTCTATCGCGAGTACCGCGACGTCGTCGGCCTGTTCGGCTACGTGGTGGAGACCGAACGGCGTTTCTACCTCACCAACCACGTGGACCTCCAGCCCCGCTCGACGGAGAACGGGGAGATGTACTTCGAGGTCGTGATGGAGGACGCCTGGGTCTGGGACATGTACCGCCCGGCCCGGTTCGTGCGCAACGTGCGCGTGGTGACGTTCAAGGACGTGAACGTCGAGGAGATCACCAAGTCCGACCTGGAGATGCCCCCGGCGGACGGCGGCGGACCCGCGGAGTAGCGGTCCGGCGGCGCCCCCTCCCTCCTTCTTCGTGGAGCGGGTTATCCACAGGAGAAACTGACCCCTGGCGCGCCCGGCCCCGATCACCGACCGTGGTTACGGGAGGTGGTCGCCGGTGGATCGGTGGGCCGAGTACCGAAGGAAACTGGGACGCCGCGGTGAGGAGCTCGCCGCGGCCTACCTCGAACGGGCCGGGATGCGGGTGCTCGCCCGCAACTGGCGGGCCCCGGGCGGCGCCGGGGAGATCGACATCGTGGCCCGGGACGGGCCCTTCCTGGTGGTCGCCGAGGTCAAGACCCGTGGTTCGCTGCGGCACGGCCATCCGGTGGAGGCCATCACCGAGAGCAAACGGCGCCGACTGCGGGTCCTGGGCCGGTCCTGGGCCCTTCTGCACCGCTGCCCGCCCCGGCCGCTGCGGATCGACGGGGTCTGCCTGCTGGTCGCGGGCGGACGCGTGTTCGTCTCCCACGAACGGGGGATGGGCTGATGTCGCTCGCCCTCACACACTGCGTGACGCTGCTGGGCGTCCAGGGCCACATCGTCGAGGTGGAGGTGCACCTGGGCGGCGGAGAGCCCGGG
Source organism: Nocardiopsis sp. B62 (assembly GCF_018070675.1). Taxonomy (NCBI): domain Bacteria; kingdom Bacillati; phylum Actinomycetota; class Actinomycetes; order Streptosporangiales; family Nocardiopsidaceae; genus Nocardiopsis; species Nocardiopsis sp. B62. The sequence goes on from NZ_JAGPXK010000007.1 coordinate 45,083, forward strand.
GTCACCCTGGTGGGGTTGCCGGACGCCGCCCTGCGGGAGGCCCGGGACCGGATCCGCGCCGCGGTGGCCAACAGCTCCGAGGCCTGGCCCAGCGGACAGATCACCATCAGTCTGTCCCCCGCCAGCCTGCCCAAGTCCGGCAGCCTCTTCGACCTCGCCATCGCCGGTGCGGTGCTGGCCGCCGCCGGTGAGGTGCCGCCGGACCGCCTGGCCGGGACCGTGCTCATCGCCGAACTGGGCCTGGACGGTCGTGCGCGTCCGGTGCGCGGGGTGCTGCCCGCCATGGTGTCCGCCGCCGAACAGGGCTTCACCCGGTTCGTGGTGGCCGCGGGCAACCTGGCGGAGGCCCGTCTGGTACCGGACGTGACGGTCGTGCCCGTGACCGACCTCGCCGAACTGTGCGGCTGGCTGCGCGGGGAGGAGGAACCGGAACCGCCCACGGAGGCGCCCGCGCCGGCCGTCGTCCCGGACCAGGGGAGCCCCGACCTCGCCGACGTGCTGGGGCAACCGGTGGCCCGGCGGGCCGTGGAGATCGCCGCCGCCGGAGGGCACAACCTGATGATGTTGGGCCCACCCGGGACGGGTAAGAGCCTCCTCGCGGAACGTCTGCCCACGGTGCTGCCCACGCTCTCCTCCACCGAGGCCCTGGAGGCCACGGCGATCCACTCGGTGGCCGGGCTGCTACCGCCCGGCGCGCCACTGGTCACCGTGCCCCCCTTCGCCGCGCCGCACCACACCTCCAGCCGCGCCTCGATCATCGGGGGAGGTCACGGCAACCCCCAGCCCGGCTGGGTGTCCAAGGCGCACCACGGCATCCTGTTCGTGGACGAGGCCCCGCAGTTCGGCCGGGGTGTCCTGGACTCGCTCCGCGAACCCCTGGAACGCGGTGAGGTGGTGATCGCCCGCTCCGCATCCACGGTGGCCTTCCCCGCCCGTTTCCAGTTGGTGCTGGCAGCCAACCCGTGTCCCTGCGCCAAGCCCGGCAGCCTCTGCACGTGTCCGTCCGGTGAGCGGCGGCGGTACTTCTCCCGGCTGTCCGGCCCGCTGCTGGACCGGATCGACCTCAAGGTGGAACTCCAACCGGTTTCGCGGGCCGAACTCCTGGCGGACCGGGCCTTCGCCGAGTCCTCCGCGACCGTGGCCGCCCGGGTGGCGCAGGCCCGTTCCCGGGCCAGGGAGCGGCTGGCGGACACCCCCTGGAGCACCAACGCGGCCATCCCCGGAGCCAGGCTGCGGCGGGACTTCCCGGTGGAGCCAGCGGCCCTGCGGGTCCTCGGACGGGCGATGGACGCCGGACAGATCAGTGCCCGAGGGGTCGACCGCGCCCTGAGGGTGGCCTGGACCCTGGCCGACCTCGCGGGCCGCGAGCGCCCCACCGAGGAGGAGACCTCCTACGCCTACGCCCTCTGGGCGGGAAGGGCGTGGTGACGGTGACCGACGAGGCACGCGCACGCGTCGGTCTGACGGCGGTGGCGCCACCCAGCCACCGCTGGCTGGGGCCGCTGGTGAACGAGCACGGGGCCGCCACAGTCTGGGCGGCCCTGCTCTCGGGGGAGCCGCCCCCGGGGCGCCCACCGCCGTCGGAGCAGGCGGTGCGGAGTTGGCGGGGCTGGTCGGAGCGGGCGCGGCGGGTGGACCCGGACCGGCTGCTGGACGCCTCGGCGGAGGCCGGGGTCCGGTTCGTCGCCCCGGGAGACCCCGAGTGGCCGGGGCGGCTCGACGAGCTGCCCGTCTGCTACGGGCTCTGGGTGCGGGGCATGGGCGACCTGCGCAACCTCTGCCTGCGGTCGGTGTCGGTCGTGGGCGCGCGCTCCGCGACCTCCTACGGGCTGCACGTGGCCGCCGAGCTCTCCTGTGAACTGGCCGACCGCTCCTTCTCGGTGGTCTCCGGAGGCGCCTACGGAGTGGACGGCGCCGCGCACCGGGCGGCGCTCACCACGGGGAGCACCGTGGTGGTCCTGGCCTGTGGTCTGGACACGGACTACCCGCGCGGTCACGCGGGGCTGTTCGCGGACGTGGCTCGCACGGGGGTGCTGGTCAGCGAGTGGCCGGTGGGCCGGACCCCGCGAACCCCGGACTTCCTCGTGCGCAACCGGCTGATCGCCGCGCTCACCCCCGGCACGGTGGTGGTGGAGGCAGGGGCCCGGAGCGGGGCGCTGAACACCGCCTCCCACGCGACCGACCTCCACCGGGTGCTGATGGCCGTCCCCACGCCTGTTTCCGGTGCATCCGCTCTGGGTCCGGCTGGAGTCGTGCCCTTCGTCCTGAACGTCGTGTAGCAGCCTCATAACGGCGGGGAGGTTGGGGATAATCGGTTCCACACGAGCGACGCCCCCAGACGCCATGGACGGATGACTGTGACTGAACCTCCCCGCCCCGGACGCCCTCTGCACCCAGTCCCGCACAGCAACAGTCCGCTGGGACGCTTCGCGCTTGAACTGCGCCAGCTGCGGGAGGATGCGGGGCCCCTTAGCTTCCGTGAGATGTCCCAACGGACGCGGGAACTGGGCACGCCGGTGGCAGCCACCTCGCTGCGCAATGCCCTCTCGGGAGAGCGAGTCCCCAGCCTCGAAGTTGTCATGGCTTTTGTTCGTGTGTGCCTGTCGCTGGGCCCCAACGATGAGCACGAAGCTCTTGAGACTTGGAAGGAACGCTGGGAACGCGTAACTGCTGAGGGCGTCAGCAACCAGTCTGTGGTTGTCACCGGGGGCGGCAACGTCCACGTCAATAACTTCTTCCGAGATGGGGAGACTGCTGCCGGAGGGGACAGAGAGCCTCAGACGCCTGAGACTCTGGCCTCGAAGCGGGAGAACATCTACCTCAGTGTCCTCCAGCAGAAGGCCCGGCACTCCGAGGTGAACCAGTGGCTCAGTGTCGTGTTCATTGTGGTCGGTGTCGGCATCGTCGTGGCTGGACCTGTCGTGGCGCTGGTGAGAGCCGATGCCATGCCTCTGCTTGTGAGCTTGTTCGGTGTCCCGTTCGCAGCGCTTGGAGCATGGCTGAGGTGGCATGTACGCCGGACCGACGCCGCTCTTGACTCCCGAATCGATCGCATTGAGCAGAAGATCGAGGAGGACGACACCTTCGACAAGGTGCTCAAGGTCGCCAACACTATTGACGATCCTCAGCAGCGCGACGAGGCCCGCAGGGACGCCGTGAGGTGGCTAACGACCCTGAAGCCGGTCGACCCTTCGGTCTCTACTCAGGCTTTGCCGGAGGGCGAGGCCGACCCCAAGGGCGCAATCGATCAGGGTGACTCGAAGTCCTGACGCCCTTCGCTAAGCGTGGGTCTGAGTTTGGCTCACCCGTGCCGCTACCGGGCTACCCTGAGTTCACCGGTACAGCTCCAGCGGCAGCAGGGGACCCCCCATGGCGGTAACGACAGGCGCACCCGATGAAGAACCCGAAGAGGGAAGTTCGACTGAGTCGACCGGGTTCACCATCAACAGGACGGGTCTTGAAAACTTTCAAAGGCATCTAGAGTCCTTGGTGGGCAGGGCCCAGGTTCACAACGTTGTTCACGGCGATTTTGTCGTTGGGACGGGTGTCCAGTCGCGGAAGGTCTTGCAGGAGCAGGCCGACAACAGCTTGGCCAGGCAGCGGCAGAAGTTCTACCTCGACTTCCTGAAGCAGTCACTCAAGCAGGCCGAGGTCACCTTCTGGCTCAGCATCGCGTTTATGGCCGCTGGCGCGATTGTCATCTTGGTGGGGGCTGTGCTCGCCCTGGTGTACGCCCAAAGCGCGGACCTGAGTTACGTGCCCCTGGTCACCGCCCTCACTGGTGCCTTGATCACCGTTGGAGGCGGGGCGCTCGCACTTCACGCGCGCCGGGCCAAGGCGCACGTGACAGAGCAGGCCGAACGCATTGGAGACAAGGCCGACAAGGACGACGGCCTGCGGACCACCCTCAGGCTGATCAACCAGGTCAGTGACAAGGACCTGCGCGACCGTATCCGCACGGCGGTGGCGTTGCAGGCCCTGGGCGTAACAGCCGATCCCGAGACGATCGCCAGCAGCCTCCTAGCCGACCCCAAGGGCGAGATCGAGTCGGGCGACTCCAAGCCCTGACGGCCCGGAGCGCGCGCAGGGTCGAAAGCCCCGCGTTCGCCGGTTGGCCTGTTGCGCCGCACCGCCCGCGCGTACGCTGATGGAAGTCAATGCTTCTTAGGCGGTGTCCATGAGTGAAGATCTGCCCCCCGAGCTGACCACGGGCGAACGAATCCGAATCCTGCGCGAGCGCCGGGGCCTGACCCGCAAGGTGCTGGCCGGACTGGTGGGCCGGTCGGAGGACTGGCTAAAGAAGATCGAAAACGGAGACCGAGAGCTTCGGTCGATCACCCACTTCGTGCGGCTGGCCCATGCCCTGCACGTCTCCAACGTGGCCACCCTGACCGGCGACGCCCTGTCCATCCCGACCAACCCCGTCGGCAAACTGTCCCACGGCTCGGTGCCCACCATCCGGGCCGCCATGCACTCGGTGTCGTTCGGCGGAACCCCCACCATCGGGGCCGTGTCCCCCGACGCCCTGCGCGGCCGGGTCGACGGAGCGTGGAAGTTGTGGCACTCCAGCGCCCACCAGCGCACCGAGGTCGGGGCCCTGCTCCCGGACCTTCTGCGCGACGCCCACGCCTGCGTGCGCACCAGCCGGGGCAACGACCGCCGAGCGGCGCACGCGGCGACGGCCGACCTGTACCGCCTGGTCCAGCGGATGCTTGCCCACATCAGCGAACCCGAACTGTACTGGCTGGCCGTCGACCGGGGCCGGGCCCATTCAGAGGAGGCCGACAACCCCGTGTCGCTGGCGCTGGCCGCCTGGTCCATGGCGATCGGGCAGCGCGCGGCCGGGTACCCCGAGGAGGCCGTCCACACCGACGAGGCCGGGATGGACCTGCTGCGCGACCAGATGGACGAGGGCGAGGCCGAGACGCTGGCGGTGTACGGCGCGCTCAACCTGCAAGCGGCCACCTCGTGCGGCCTGGACGGGCGAGGCGGGGACGCTGGCCGGTACCTGGACGAGGCCGGGCGCGTGGCCGACCGCCTGCCCGCCGGGTACACGCACCTAATGTCCGCGTTCGATGCGTCCAACGTGCGCATCCACAGCGTCAGTGTCGGGGTCGGGCTGATGACTCCGGGCGAGGCGCTGCGCAGCGCCGAGAGCATCGCACCGGAGACCATCCCGTCGCTGGAGCGGCGCAGCCGCCTGTTCCTGGACATCGCGGCCGGGTACCGCCAGCGGAACGAGGAGGCAGCGGCCGTCCACTACCTGTCTGCGGCGCACCGGACCAGCCCCGAGGCGGTGCGGTACGTGCCCATGGCACGGTCGGTCGCGCGCGACCTGGCCCTGTCGGCAACCGGCCCGTTGAAGGCGGACGCCGTCGCACTCGCCGACGAGATCGGTGTCCGGGCCGCATAGTCCCGACGCCGTTGATTCGAGGGGCGTCTAGAGCCCATAAGGCGAATATCGCCGCAGGTCAAAGGAGGGGCACAGTGAGAGCGGAAAGGGTGAAGCGAACCCCGGCAGGGATCGCTCAGGTGCTGCCCATGCGGATGCGTGAGGCGTTTCAGAGCCAGGTTGAGGAGGCGGCGGGCGAAGAGGAGTTCGCTGAGGTGATCCGACACTGGGCTCCGATCGCCGACGAGTTCGCCGACACCAGCATCCAGACGCGAAAGCGGCGCGCACTGGCCCGCCAGCGGATGCGAGACAGGGTCGCGTATGGGTACTTCAAGGACGATGCCAAGTGAACGGCTACCTTGACGCCTACTTGCTGGACACCTGCGCGTGGTCACTGATGCAGCAGGACGCGGACCTGTGGGAACGGTGGGATCACGCGATCGAGGATGGTCTTGTGCGGGTCTGCGACCCGGTACGGCTGGAAATGCTGACCAGCGCCCGGAACGGGGACGAACGGGACCTGCTCGCCGATGACCTCTTCGACCTGTTCGGCACTCCGATCTCGGCGGACCGGGGCGTGTGGCAGCTGGCCGACACCATCCACGCCGCCCTTACAGAGAAGGGCCAGCATCGGGGCCCCGGCGTGGTTGACATCCTGCTGTGCGCTACGGCGATTCGCCACGGCATGGTCGTGGTCAGTGCGGACGGTGACATCAACACGGTGGCCGGTGTGGCGCCGGACTTGCGCCAGGTAGATGTCCGGAACGGTCCGCTAGTCGAGCCTTTGCGTCCGGGCTAGTCCCGCTCCGGTAGGGGGACAGTTTGGGACCCCTACCGGAGGCCGGGCCCCCTACAGTCCCGGCATGGCTGATGCGAACCACCCCCAAGCGCAGGTCGAACCCGTCTTGCGCCGTCTTCGCCACGCCCTGGACCGCGCGGGCGTCGTGCTGCCGTCGCTGGACGCCGACCCGTCGCCCGTGCTGAACAGCCGCCTGATCGAGCTGGGCCGGGTCAACGTGGCCACCGCCGACCGCTTGGCCGAGGTGATCGAGCGGGGGGTCGGCCAGTGAGCCCGACCGCGCCCGCGCCCCCACTGGAGCTGCGAGAGCCCGACTGCCGCCGCGTTGAGCTGGCCGCCCCCCGCTGGCGCTGCGTGTGGTTGCCCCAACACGGCTCGTTCCTGGCGTTCTTGGACGCCGACATGCGCGCCCCCGGCATGCCGACCCCCGCCGTGGCCGAGCCGACCGCAGACGCCACCATCGACGCCATCCACCAGCTCCAGGAGCTGGAGGGGCTGGTCCGGGAGTGGATCGAGACGAGGGTCGCCACGTGACCCCGGCGGCTGACCTCGTGGACTTCCTTCGCACCGCGCACGCCGTGCACGCACAGGACGGGCCGGAGCCGGGACGGGTGGTGGCGCGCCAGGGTGGGCGGGCGGTGTCGGTGGTGCTGGTGGGGCGTCAGTGGTTCAGGTCGGTGCCCAGAGGGAGGGGCACCGACCTGCTGCCGCTGCACTGGCGCGGCATGGAGTGGTCCGTTGTCCGCGTGGTCGCCAAGGAGTTGGGCGCGCCGAGCGCCGACAACGACGAGCAGGAGGACCAGGAGTGACAGACAACCCCGAGGACCACGCGGACGAGCTGTTCGACGCGCTGTCCGAAGCCCTGCGCGAGCACCACGACACCCGCGCCACCAAGGCCACGCTGCGGGCGGCGCTGGCCAAGGCGGACCGAGCGTTCGACCAGTTGCACCTGTGGCTCACCGCTGGCAACCCCCTGCCCGAGCCCTGGCGCAAGGCCCAGCGGGTTCTGAGCGAGCGCCGGGCCCGTCCGGTCGACACCGACGCGCGGGAGGGGTGACCGTGGACACGACGACGCTGGCCAGGGTGTGCGCGTGCGGCCTCTACTCCTACTTGGTGCCGCAGCACACCGGCCCGAACGGGGACCAGGTGTGGCGCCGGGTCACTACCGACTGCCTGGCGACCACGCGGGCCACCTACGCCCAGGGCCACGACATGAAACTTCGATCGTTGCTCGTGGAGGCCGGGGCCGAGGGGCACCAGGTGCTGATGACCGATGGGGAGACGGTTGTCGGCAAGACGGCCGAGCGGTGGGCGGCTGACCTTGGGTGGCTGGACGCGGTCCGGGAGGGGATCAAGCGGGCCGCCCGCTGACCGGGGGATGGGCCCCGGAAGCTCTCGGATGGGCTTCCGGGGCTTTCTCGTGTACGGGGCGGGTGCTGGGCCGGGGCGGGGTGTCTCGTGCGCTCGGAGACGCCACGAAAGCGCGCGGAGAGGCCACCCCGGGGGCATGGCCATACGCCCCCAGGTGGTGTAGCTTCACGAACGCACTGCGCCCCCGAGCAGTGACCGAGCCGAGCCCGAAGGACGCCCGTGATAGCGACAGTCCACTACTTCAACAACCGCCAGCGCGCCATTGAGGTCTACGAGGCCCGGAACGCGGAGGCGCTGAAGAAGCTGTTGATCGAGTGCCTCGCGCTCGACGACTACGACACGGGGATCGTCAACAGGGCGTTTGCGCGGATGGGCCGGACCGGGGAGACCTTCGATCTTGGCAGAGAGCGTGGCACCCGGGATAAGAAGCGCAAGATCACCGCGAGCGTGTCCGTTGCGTCGGGGAAGCTGACGCACCTGGTCAGCGGCACCTACTCCATCAACGTGCCTGGAGGTGCGTCGTGATAGCAGTCGTCCGCTCTTTTGATGAAACGCAGGGCGTCAAGGTCTACGAGGCCCAGGACGCCAAGGAGCTAAAGAAGCTGCTGCTCTGGTTCGTCGCGTCCGACAAGGACGAGAAGAAGACCATCGAAAACGAGATGCCTGACACCGATGACTTCTACACAGTCAGGCCGATCGGTGTGGGGGAGAAGATGGTGACGGTCGAGCAGGGTTTTGTGACACGCATCGTCAGCGCCACCCACAACATCGACGCCCGTGTTGAGGACCTGGACGAGCGGACCGAGTAGGACCCCGCCCGGTTAGAGAGCGAACTCAGGCCAACGATGCCCCCGGTTGTCGTCGGCCAGCTCTTACGGGTCGCCTCGGAAGCTCTCGAATGGGCTTCCGGGGCTCTCTCGCACGCGGGGCGGGGTTCAGACCTGGGTGCGGGTGAAGTGGTCAGGGCAGTAGATCCGCAGATGCCCTTCCGGCTGTAGGGCGTGGTGGCGCTTGATGACCATCAGTTGGTCAGCAGGCAGGACGACCCTGCACGTGGATACGGAGCACCTTCGGAGTTCGGGGCCAGCGGTGTTCCGATCAGGGAATACCTCGCCCAGGACGCGGGGCTCGTCGTACTCGATCAGGTCTCGCTCATCGGTCACGCCTGCGCTCCTCGTCGTCAAAGGCCGCCCTCGGCGTCGTCGGCTGCGCTGGGACGGGAAGCCCATTCGACACGCGGATCGATCACGAGCTGATTACGGGGCTGCGTCGGCCTGAACACGCCTGCCATCACCTCCGGTGGCGCTGGCACGGACGACGAGTAACGAGCCCCGGCGGGACGGGGACTCTCGGTGCCGTACTGGGGGTACCGGGGGAGGGCGGTAGCAGGGGCACCCCTACCGATTGCGGGAGCGACGCCCGGGTGATGGGGTGGAGTCACCGCAGGAGCACTGAACTCGTAGATCTTGGCTACCCGAAAGGGCAAGTGGGGGTCGGGACGAGGTCGGAGCCGTACCGACCTTCGTTCCGGGAGACCCACCCGTGCACACGCTGAGATTCAACCATCGGGCCATGCAGCTCGTTCGCGAGCAGCGCGGCCTGTCCAAGATCCGGCTCGCCAAGACCAGCGGGCTCGACCGCAGGAGCCTGGCCCGCTGGGAGGCTGGCCAGCAGACCCCTGACCTGCGCACCATCGGCCGTCTCGCCGATGCCCTGGGCTGCCACCCCACCGCCCTCATCGAGTGGGCGGAGGACGACCAGTGAGCGCCCCCGCCGATGCCGTGCCGAACGAAGAGGGCACCGTCGACGTTCAGTGGACCACCGCACCCATGAGCGACCGGGCGTACAAGCGCCTGGCGGCTCTGTTGTTCGGAGCGCGCCCCGCCGACGACCAGAGCGGGGGCGATGACCAGTGACCACCGCGAACACGCAGCAGCCCTCCGCTGACCAGGCGGAGGGCCACCAGAGCCCAGCACAACCCCAAAACTCTGACCCCATCGAAGCAGGTCCGGTGACCAGCGAACAAGTGGACCCCAGCGTGGCTCTGCGGCTGCTGGACTGGCTGTGGGACGAGCGGCCAGGGCTGGTCTGCCTGGCAACCGACCACCGTCTCCGCGACATAAAGTCGGAGCGCAAGCCGTCCGACTTTCGCAACGCGGCCTGGTACTCGTGGCCGCAGGACCGCGACAAGGTCCCGGCGTACGCCGAGATGGTCATGGGCAGCCGCGAGGTGTGGTTTACGCCTGCGCTCCTCAACACGGAGCACCGTAGGGCGAACAACGCCACCGACAACGGCCGTGTGTGCCAGGTTGACGCCGACCACACCGACGAATGGACCGACGAGGACAGGGCCACCCGCTTGGCGCTGCTCGACAAGCTGAACGCGGCTGTCGTCAGGTCCGGTACGAGCGGCAACTTCCACGCGTATGTGAAGCTCGACCGAGACACACCGCGCGGTGTGATCGACCGTCTGAACGCCCAGCTCACCGCCGCGTTTGCTGGTGACCCCACCAAGGAGAACGCCAGCTCGGTCCTGCGGCTGCCGGGCACACTCAACCACAAGACCGACCCCGCCAACCCCGTCGTACTGGAGTACGTCGACCCCGAGTTCGAGGGCTGGGACCCCGACGAGCTGAGCGCCATGTTGCCTGAGCCCGCACCCAAGGGCGGAGCCCACGCGGGCGCGGGTTCCAGCCCCGCCCAGTACGAGGGCAGCGTCGAACAGCGGCTGGAAGCGGCCGTGGCCGAGCTGCTGCCGATGAAGCCGAGCGAGGGTATCGGGCGCGACAACCAGATGGCCAAGGTGGCCGGGTACGCCGCCCGGGTCATCGACTCCGAGGCGGTGTTCGAGTGGTTCCTGCGGTGGGTCAACAGCCGCATGGCGTACCAGCTCACAGACGCCGAGGTCGCTAAGAAGGTCGGCATCTGGCGGCGCGAGAAGGCCAAGCGCGACGAAGAGTCGACAGAGGACAAGCTCGGTGCCCAGCTGCTCCGGGGCGACGTCGACCCCGCCGAGGTCGTGCGGTCGTGGGACGGCTACCGCGAGAAGGTGTTCAACGACGTCGCCGGGTGGGTCATCCGGGACGACGCGTTTGACCTGTACTACGGCCACCTCGCCGCGCTCGCTGAACGCGACCCGGAAGCGTTCGACCAGACCCCGTATGCCCGCGCCGAGCTGGTTCGGCAGATCGCCCGTGTCCGAGGTGAGGAGCGCGCCAAGATCCTGGCGGCCGGTGGCAACACCGAGCTTGGCGAGCCAGACGACTGGGACGAGACCGAGACGGTTGAACGCGACTTCACCGGCCCGGGCCTGTTCGTCCAGCCCGGGTGGCTGTCGCTGGTGATCGGCGACTACGAGTCGGCCAAGACGATGGTGCTGCTATGGGCGGCTGCCGAGCGGCTGCGCCGGGGTGAGACCGTCATCCTCATCGACGAGGAGTCACCCAAGGACCAGACCTTCGACAAACTGTCAGCGTTCCAGCTCACACCCGAGCAGCGCGCCGGGTTCAAGCGGTACGGCCACCGTGGGTGGAACCTGGCCGCGCACCCGGAGATGCTCGACAAGCTGATCGAGAAACACCCGGACGCCACCCTGGTCATCGCGGACTCGGTCTCACGACTGATGAGCAACTCGGGCTTGGAGGACGATAACGCGGGCGCGATGAGGCTGTGGACCAACATCGAGCAGTTCGTGTCCCGGCGCCCGGGCGTGGCCTTCTGCCTTATCGACCACCAGGGCATGGGGGGCGGTCTGCACGCCCGGGGCGCGTCGGTGAAGGTCCAGCAGAGCAGCATCGCCGTCCGACTGTCCATGAAGCGCAAGTTCACCAAGACCGAGGACGGCCAGCTCACAGCCACGGTGCTCAAGCACCGGAACGGCCTCAGCACCGGCCACGAGTTCCAGGTGGACGTGACGACCACCGGGCACGGGCCGCTCGAAATGCATTGGACCGACCTGGGCACCGACCCCGATAGCGGCAACGCGAAACAGGGCCAACGGGGGGCGGACGACTTGGGGCCGGTTGAGATGGGGATCTTGAAGACTGCCAAGCCCACCTTGGGCGTTGCCGACAAGTGGGTGTCCAAGAACGAGCTGGACAGGGCAGCGGATCGGCACTCCAGCACGGTCACGCGCGCGGTGAAGAAGCTGATCGATGGCGGCTACCTGATCGAGAAGCCCGGTTGGACGAGTGGTGACGGACCCAAGCAGTACCGGCGCGTGAAGTGACCCGAGAGGGGTGTGCACGAGACCTGTCTCGGAGGGGTGTGCATGCACACCCTCGTGCACACCCCCCGCAGAGCCCCAAGTGTCCGACGGGACGGGACTGTGCAGGTGTGCGCACAGTATGCGCACAGACGGGTGTGCGAGTGTTCGTCTCCCCTCTGGGGAGGGGGAGACGCACACTCTCGGCACACCACCCCCCCCGGCGCACACTCCGGTCACGTACGTCCCGTCCCCCAGCGGCCTTTGCACGGAGCCGGTTGGACTGACTGCCGACCATGAGGAGGAACCAGACATGACAGAACCCGAACCCACCCCGACCCTGCGGTTCGACCGGAAGGCGTTCAAGCGGCTGCGTACCGAGCGCAACCTGAGCCGCGAAGCCCTGGCCCGCCTGATCGACACACGCCCGACCAGCCCCCTGGTCGCCGACTGGGAGGCCGGGTGGTCCGCGCCCCAGCTGCGCAACATCGGGCGCCTGGCCCGCGCGCTGGAGTGCGACCCTGCCGACCTACTGGAGTGGTCCACCGACGAGGTGACCCCGCGCGAGCGCCGCGAGGCCGCCGCCGAGCGGGACGCGGCGGGCTGAGCCCGGCGCGGTGGCCTCTCTCTGACGCTCGGGGGCGTCTCCGAGCGCCTGGCGTGGGCGGGGGCGGGTGTCGGGCCCACCCGACCTCGCCAGGTCAAGGAAGAGCCATCGAGAGCCGCGCCGGCCGCCGGTGGCTCGTGTTGCAGACGGCAACACCATGGGTGCGTTTAGTAGTTTTGCCAACACCGAGCGTTGCGAAGAGATAGATTTGTCGCACCCCAGGGGTACAGAAATAGATGCGAATCGGACATACGATTGAGTTGGGATCTCTGACGTGCCCACCCCCCTCGCGCACGACCCGCAGTCGACAGCAAACTGCACAGCGCGACCGACAGGAAGGGAGACCGCCGTGGCTAGCGCACATGACGTAGCCGCTTACGTCCTGTCCAAGGTCGGCCCCGTGTCCACCATGAAGCTTCAGAAGCTCGTCTACTACTCGCAGGCGTGGTCTCTTGTCTGGGACGAGGACCCCCTGTTCCAGGAGCGCATCGAGGCATGGGCCAATGGTCCTGTCGTACGCGAACTGTTCGCCGAGCACCGCGGCCAGTTCTCCGTTGGGGAGTGGCCGCGTGGTGATGTCGACCACCTGACCCCTGACCAGCGCAAGAGCATCGACGTTGTGGTCGACACCTACGGGAAGCTGACGGGGAAGCAGCTCAGCGAGATGACCCACAACGAAGACCCCTGGAGGAAGGCCCGGGCGGGCCTTCCCGCCCATGTCGGCAGCAACGCTGAGATCTCGCCGGACGCGATGAAGGAGTTCTACAGCTCGCTGCTCGACAGGGACGACGCCGAGACTGTATGAGCAAGGGCGGCAAGAGGCCGAAGCGACTTCCCGCTTCGGCCGTACCCGAGCAGCCGAACCGCGTGCCACGTCGGCTTCCCGCCAGTCACGACGTTGATGGCCAAAGTCCTCTGTGGCGTCTCTCGTTGCTCGACCGTGATCACCAGGGGAGTTGGTCGTGGGGGATCGATGAAGCCACGCTCCTTAAGATCGTCACCCTCCTCCGTGAGATGGAGTCCCTGACCTGGACGGAAATCTTCAACCAGCAGACCGGGGGCAAGAAGCGTCGCGGCCCTAGAAACAAGCCCATCCCTGTCGAAAATCTGTGCAAGGAAGCCCAGAACCGACTGCGTGAACTGAAGCTGGAAGAGTGGGACGAACTCTTTCGGTTTCGTGAGGGCAACATGGGTCGGCTGTGGGGAGTCCTGACGCCTGAACATCCCCGTGTCTTCTACCCGATCTGGTGGGATGCCGATCACCGGGTGTGCCCAGGGAAGGACCGAGACTAACGAACGCCCTGGCCCTCACCTGGAGGGCCAGGGCGTCGAAGCGTGGAGCATGGTGTCAGCCGCTGATGTCGGGCTCTTCGCCCCAAATGGCGGACCCAGCTACGGGGGCGCTGGCCGTTCCGGCTCCGGCGCTAGGCGCGAAAGACCCCCCGGTGGTTGCTGAGTCGGTTGACCGGTAGACCAGCCGATCACCGTCGATCGTGCCGACGTAGCGGCCGTTGGACCCGAACACCTTCGACCCGCTGATCCGACCGATCGACCGGCCTGACTGGTTGAACACCTCGTTGCCCCGCACGTTCAGTGGTACGCCGTTCTTCGTGTAGAGGTTGGCCATGTCGATCCCCTCCGCGAGTTGGTGACTGCATCTCCTTGGCTACGAACCGTACGCCTCAGCGCTGACAATGTGCTGCTGAGCGGCCAAGACGCTGGTCGCTGCGGCGCCTGCGCTTAACGGATGCGCTTCACTTTCCGGCCTTGTGGAGCAGCCCCGGCCCGATCTGCGCCAAGATGGCCACCATGGCATGGAAGCGGATTAAGAAGCGACAAGAGACTTACCCACTGGGACGGCTCAAGCTCTATCGCGATGAGCTTGAGGACATCGCGCGCGTGCTGGCAGAGTTTGGGACACTGTCCTTTTTGGTGAATGAGGATGAGGTGTCGGGAAACGAGCCCGAGGACTTCGCCAGGATGGCGGATGAGCTACCGGATCGGCTGGGCCTTGTGCAGATGTCGGCTACGAAGGAAGAGACTCGGGTCGTGGTCGAGATCGGGTCAGATTCCAGAGTTGTGCTAATCGAACCGAACAATGACGCCTACGGTTCGCTGACTCGAATAAAGAAGATCTGTGCTCCCTGTCGCATGAACGCCCCCTTGTGGGTTATTCTCTCCTTCGTGCCAGCGGGTATCGCACTTGCGCTGTACAACTTCGTTTCTTTCATGGGAGGGGAGTCAAAGGAGCTGGAAACCGCCACATCTTTTCTGCTCGCAGTCTCGTTGGTCGTTATGCTAGTAACCATTGTGACGTACGCGATCAGAGGGATCTTTGACTTCACTCTCGAATCCGCATCGAGAGACATCATCTTGAATGTAAACCGAGCAGAACGGCCCACGTTCAAGGAGCGGCTTATCGCTGACCGTGGAGTGGCCCTGTTCTGGGCCGTGTTCGGGGCCATCCTTGGCTACCTCGGGAACCAGCTTCCGGGGCTGTGAGGTCACCGACCAGGTGCTGATATGTCTGTTGCGGTCGATGACCCAACGGGCTTTACGCGGGAGCGGTTGACCTGACTAGGGTGGCTGGATGGACGAGCCGAACGTGTACGTGCGCCCCCACCAGGACAACCCCGGGTGGTTCGTGGTCGAGATCGAGGGCGAGTGGCTGGCCGCCAGCCTCAACCCCCGGGGCGACAACCTCTACCTGACCCTGGCCCCGCCCGCCGAACAGGACTGAACAAAGCCCTCCATGTCGGACCGTTGGCCTGCTACCGTCCCGACATGGACCAACCTTCCTCCCTCGTCGCCTGCCAGCAGGGGCACACCGTCGAGTACCCGGCGGCGCTCGACGCCGTCGCCAACGCCGGAACCGACCTAGCGTTCTGCCTCGCCTGCGACTGCCAGCAGGTCCACATGGTCGTCCTGTTCGCGGGGGACACCCCCCGCGTGGTCGCGTCGGGGGACCTCGACCTGTACGCCCGGTTCGAGGCCACCGACTGGCCTGAGCAGGTCTACACCGGCGGGCCTGCGTCGTTCTCCTACCGGGAGATGGGAACTCTTGACCTCGCACTGTTCATGAAGGAGTAGCGCGGAGCCGTACCTAACGGATACGCCCCAGTTTCCGGCGGTGCGGGGCGCTTCGGACGGGCCTGCGCCAAGATGTCGGCATGGCGGTTGAGAGAATCAAAGAGCGGAGCGAGTCCCACAAGCTCGGGCAGCTCCGGTTGTATCGGGATGAGCTATAGGCCATTGCCGAAGCGCTGGCCGAGTTTGGCGAGCTAATGTTCCGAGTCGATGAGGAGATGCAGGGGACAAAACCCCAAGACTTCGCCAAGTTGCGCGATGAGTTGCCCGAGCGGCTCAGCCTGGTGCGCATGGCAGCTGTTAATGGAGATTCGATCGTTAGTGTAGAACTCGGACTGGGTGCCAAAGTCGACCTTGTCGAGCCGGGTCCGGCTGCTCGGGGCGTGCTGGCCAGTGTCAAGGAAATCTGTGGTCCGCACAGAATCCGGCGAACCTGGGGCTTGTGGGCTTCAATCGCTGTGGTCGCCGCATTGATTAGTTCCTTCCTCCTGTTTGATGCCTTGCGTGGCGGGGCAACAGCGGTGGCGGCGCTCCCGGCTTTTCTCTCCGGCGTGACCGCAATAGCGGCACTGGCCACGGTGTCAATATCGGGACTCCTTGCCATCTCGGCTAACCGAAGGCCCGGTGACTTTGGGGACATCATCCTGAACGTGCCCAGGGCGGAGCGGCCGACGTTCGGGCAGCGGCTGTTTGCCGATGGCGGGGTGTCCGCGTTCTGGACCGTGGTGGGGTTGGTCTGTGGCGGGGCCATCGGCTACCTGGTGAACCAGCTGCCGGGGCTGTAGCTGCCCTGCCGGGTCACCAACGGCAACCGCGCATTGTCAGTGCTCAGTTGACCCGGTGTCGTTGATGACGCTTCTCGTGAGCAAATCGAATCGCAGTTCGCTGGAGCGAACACGAACTACATGAGGCTCAAGAAGGAAGGTCCAAATTGGGGACAACAACCGGCGCCGACGCCCCCCAAGCCGTGCGAGGTGAAGCCCACGGCACCTTGCTCGAAAGCAGCGTCCCCGACGTCAGGAGACTGCTGGAGTTTCACGCTAAGGAGACTGGAGAGGGGCGCGGTCGCAGGCGCCCTGAGATCCAGGTGGTCAGTCGTTCCGCCGTAGTGCTTACGTGCGCCTACTGGGAAGCCTTCTGCGAGGACTTGGCGGCTGAGGCGTTGCGTCACCTTGCTGACTACGCCGCGTGCGGCACCGATCTCCCTAAGGAACTCAAGAAGAGTCTCGTGAAGGATTTGGCTGATGACAGGAATGAGTTGGCGGCTTGGCGGCTGGCAGACGAGGGGTGGAAGAAGGTGCTGCGTGACCGGGCCGCCGTGCTGGTCTCCGAGGACGATCGCTCTCTGAACACCCCAAAGTCTAAGCAGGTCAAAGAGTTCTTCAAGAAGCACGTAGGCATACCCGACATCACCAAGCACTGGCAGTGGCACAAGAACTCGACTAGCCAAACCACCCAGCGCTTGGATGACTTCGTCACTCTACGTGGCTCAATCGCTCACCGTGGCTCACCCGAGGGGGGAGTGCACAAGAGAGACGCCACGAACGGGCTTGACCTCGTCCAACGCTTGGCGGACAAGAGCGCTACCGCTGTCAGCGACTTCCTTGAGGAGCACACGGGAACTAGGTTGATGGAGCTGGCGCTGGAGTAGAGCGTTTCCGCCGCTCTCCCGCGAATCGGTGCGCCGCCCCGGGCCCAGCGCCCGCCCGGGGCGCTCCTGTGTCCAGGGAGACCCCACGGAGGGCCGGAGAGCCACACTCGGGGGCGGCGGGGTGGCCAGCCGGACCAGCGGCGCACTACCCACGGTTACCATGCGGGCCACGCAATGCGATTGTTCGCGTGAACCGTGCCATCGTGTCGCCATGACCGAGGAGAACACGGCAGCTTGGATGCTGCTGAACTGGATGTGGACGGGCCAATGCGGGTGGGCGCGGCTGGTGCTGCCCGCCCCCATCGACCTGTGCCCCCTGGCCCGCGACGCCGAACCGCTCGGCGAGTCCCGCTACTACCGCTGGCCCGACCAGGCAGCCGAGCTGCTGGCCGAGGGCGCGGGCGACCCGGGCATCAGGTTCGACCCGCAGCTGTGCGTGGCCCCGCCGTCCGACTCCGGGTGGGCCGGGGCGCGTGACCTGTTGCCCGAGGACTTCGACCCGATGGTGTTCGGGTACGACCTGCCCGCCCCCGAAGCCGAGCCCGACCACGTGCCCTCGGCTGTGGTGTGGGTCGAGGCGGACCGGCTCAACGCCGACCAGTGGCGCCTGGTCAAGGAGCTGGACGCCATCGTGACCGCCCCCGAGCGCGGCGACCCCTTCCAGGTGTGGGCGCGCGCCGACCGGTGGGCCCAGGTC
Organism: Nocardiopsis sp. B62; assembly: GCF_018070675.1. Classification (NCBI taxonomy): domain Bacteria; kingdom Bacillati; phylum Actinomycetota; class Actinomycetes; order Streptosporangiales; family Nocardiopsidaceae; genus Nocardiopsis; species Nocardiopsis sp. B62. The sequence goes on from NZ_JAGPXK010000007.1 coordinate 62,891, forward strand.
GACACCACCGCCCTGGCCACTGACTGGCACGACCTGGACGCCCTCGTCATCGAGGAGCCGCCCCACATGTGGTGGCCCGCCCGGGTGCTGCACGGCTTTTCTTGAACGCCCGCGACCTGGCGAGGGCGCATCCGGCCCCCAAGCCTTGGGCACGCCCTCGTGCGCTCGGAGACGCCGCAGAACGTCCGGGAGACACACCCGCGCGGCGCCCCGGCGCCCAGAACCGGCCGCGGAGTCACCCGTCGCTGTGGTCCTGAAACTCGTCGCTGTCGCCGGCCCCGGGTGTGGTGTGGCAGAGGCCACGCGCCGTAGGGCGGGGTAACGCCCTTGTGGCAAATCCACCTGATCGTGGTCCGGTTGATCCAACGATCACGACGACCGGAGAGCAGGTGGAACGGTGCTCGACCCAAACGCGATGCGCGCCGCACGGAAGCGGCTCGGGATGTCCAGGGATGAGCTGGCGACCAAGCTGAACCGGACGCCGCTCACCGTCCGGCGTTGGGAGACCGGAAAGGTCACCCCGAACGACCACAGCGTGACCGCCCTGGCGGTGGCCCTGGACGTGGAAGTGCGGGAGCTGGTGACCGATGGTGGCCGGTAAGCGCGAGCAGTGGCGCCCTGTGGTCGGATTCGAGGGGCTCTATCAGGTCAGCGACCGGGGCCGGGTCCGCAGCTTCCACCGCGACCCTGAGGGCGAGCTGCTCAACCCCATGCTGAACAGGGGTGGGTACCCGTACGTCAGCTTGTACCGGGACGGCGAGCAGTACACGCGCACGGTCCATCGGACCGTCCTGGAAGCTTGGCGCGGGCCGCGTCCCGAGGGCCACCACGCCGCCCATTGGGACGGCAATAAGACCAATAACCGGGTTAGCAATCTGAGATGGGCCACCCTCGCTGACAACGTGGCGGACCAAGTGCGCCACGGAGTGCACCGGGAGGCGCGCAAGACGGCGTGCCCCCGAGGTCACAAGTATTCGGGCAGCAACCTGCGCATCACCTTCGACGGGCGGCGCGCCTGTCGGGCGTGCCACCGCGAGTACGCGCGCCGACGCCGCGCCGAGCTGGCCGACGCGTAGAGCGGCCGAGCGGCCACCCAGACCGGAGGGTGGCCGCCCCCGGGAACCATGGCATCCCGCTTCCGATCAAAACACAGCACGAGGAGAACCGACATGGCAGATCCACAGGACCCGCGCAAGACCGCCGAGGGGCGCGTTCGCAACGCGCTTCTCGGGGCGCGCACCGTAGGCGGGGCCGAGCGCGCTCGGGCGGTACTGGACCAGACCCCCGGCCTGGACGAGCGCGCCCGCCAGCTTGCCGCAGACGCCGCGCAGCGCGTGGCCGACCTGGCCGCAGAGGGTGATTGGCGCCGAGCGACCGACACCGCGTACGGCACCGCCGAGCAGCTGGCCGAGCAGATGGCCGACCCCGAGCCGCCCGCGCAGTCGCGCGCCGAGATCCTGGCCAGGGTCCAGCACCAGCCCGGGACGGCCAGGGCTCGCGCGGCGATGGCCGAGCGCGGGGCCGCCCGAACCGTCTACGCCCACGGCCAGAAGCGGCGCCCCACCCTGCCCCGTAAGCAGTAACCCCCGAGTACAGGTCAGCCCCGGGCCGATGGCGGTCGGCACGGGGCTGTTTTCGATCAACGGAAGAGACCAGCGTGACCGACACAGACCAGTCAAGCACGCCGACGTGCCGACGAGGGCACGCGCTGACCGACGGCAACACTTGGCGCCGGTCGAATGGGCGTACCGCGTGCCGAACGTGCAAGCGGGAGTACAACTCGGCGTACTACGCGGCCAACCGAGGGCGCGTACTGCGGCAGAAGTCCGAGTACCACGCGCGCAACCGCGACCGTAAGCGGGAGTACAACGCGGCCTACCAGCGGGACGCCCGACAGGGCGCGCTCGACGCGTACGGTCGCTCCTGTGCGTGCTGCGGCGAGTCGACCGAGCGGTTTCTGACTATCGACCACACCAACGGGGATGGGGCCGAGCACCGCAACGAACTACGCGGGAGCGGTGGCGCCGTCTATCTGTGGCTGAGGCGGGAGGGTTACCCGACCGGTTTCCAGACGCTGTGCACCTCCTGCAATGCCGGGCGCCACATCAACGGCGGGGCGTGCCCTCACACAGCTCCGGTTACGCCACCCCAAAGCGCCAACCAGAGGTGGAAGCGCGCCCTCAAGGCCGAGGCCGTTGGGCAATACGGGGGCGCGTGTGCGTGCTGCGGGGAAGCCGAATTGACCTTCCTGTGCATCGACCACATCGAGGGCGGGGGCAACCAGCACCGGGCCGAGCTGTTCGGCGATCGCAGGATCGCCAGCCACAGGTTCCGCAGCTGGCTCAGGGCCCAGGGCTGGCCTCCTGGCCACCAGGTGCTGTGCTTCAACTGCAACGACGGCAAGCACTTCAACGGAGGCACCTGCCCGCACGAGGAGGAGGGTCGATGAGCGGCCCTCGCCCGGTGCGCCGCCTGGGCCGCTGGCCAGGGTTGGCGCTGTACGGCCTGTGCTGGGTGTTCGCCGGGGCGCTGTTCCTGGAGATCGCCCGGGGCTGGCACTGGCTCGCCGAGACGGCCAACTTCGCCCACCCCTGGGTCATGGTGTTCGGCGCGGAGGCGTCGGCGCTGCTGGCCGTGGCCACCGCCGTGCACCGATGGGTCGGTGGCCTGAGCTACTGGTTCGCCTGGGCCTGGACCACGGCCATGTTCGGTGTGGCCGTGTCGGCTCAGGTCGGGTCGCACTACCTGATGGGTGCTCCGACCGGCCGCGCCGAGATGGTGATCTCGACGGCCGTTCCGGCGCTGCTGGTCCTGCTGTTCTTCGGGTCGGTGCTGCTGGTGCACCGGGTCATGGAGTGGCAGGCGACCCTCACTGACCCCCCGGTTGAGCCCGACCCGGGCCAGGTCGAGGCCACCCCGGCCCGTGACCTGGACCCTGGACCTGACCCGGTGGCCCTCAAGGCCCAGAGGGTGGCCCGGGTGGCTGAGCTGCTGGACCAGCGGCCGGACCTGACAGCCCAGCAGGTGGCCCATGAGCTGGGGGTCAGCCTGACCAGTGGCAAGCGGTACCTGCGCGAGGTCCGGCGAACGCCCGCCCCCGTGGCCTGACAAAGCCCCGAAGCCCCGGGCGCCATTCGACAGCGCTCGGGGCTCTTTTATGCGCGCGGTTATGAGCGCATAGTCCCTCTGGGTAATTGTGGGAGAGGGGTAATGGCTGCTTTTATTGGGAATTCCGGCGGGCTCGTCCCGCCGTTTTTTGAGCCCAATAAAGCGCCCGAGAGCGGACCCTACCCGCCCCCGGGCTGCCGACAGGAAAGGCTGTCAGCTAATGCGCAACTCTACCTGGACCCGCCCCCGACGAGCCGCACGGCCCCGCCCCTTCGTGCGGCTGCTGCCCCCGCGCCCCGCCCTGACCTCCGCCCACGACATGGCCGACCTGGCCGGAGCCGTGCGGACGTGGCTGGAGGTGTGCGCCCGATGAGCGAGTGGCAGAGCAGCATGAACCTGCTGATCCGGCTCAACAACGAGCTGCGCATCCTCGGCCCCGGGGGCGTCATCGACTCGGGCATCCACGGCGTGGACGCGCCCCTGCTGGTCATCGGGGACGCGGTGGTCCAGGTGCGCGGGGGCGCCTTCGTGGTCGACCACACCGACCAGTCCGGCGACCTGGTGAGCCGCTCGGTGCACCCCACGGCCGACGTGCGCGCCCTGGCCCGCACCCTCACCGACTAGCACCCCTTTTGAACGGCAGACACCAATCACAACCTGATAACGCCTGCCGTTCTAAAACTTATGGCGGTAATTATCGAAATGATTTAATTGAATTAACAAGGCGGGGCGCTCCGGTCCCGCTCCTCCGCTCGAAAGGAAGCCCGAAATGAACGAGTTCGCCGCCGCCCTCCCCGCGTTCGACACGGCCACGCTCGAATTCGCTCTCAAGCTGGCGCTGGACAACGGCGACACCGCCCACGCCGAGGCGATCATCGCCGAACTCGCCACCCGATAGCCGACCCCCTGGGGCGCCCGCTCGGGCGCCCCGCCCAGCCCCGAACGGAGGACACCGTGCGCAGCAACACCGACACCAGCCGGACCCTGGCCCACCTGCTCGGCGCCATGGACGCCCAGCGCGCGGTGACCCTCCGGTACGTGGACCGCGACGGCCAGGTCTCGCGCCGCGCCGTCGAGCTGCACAGCGTCGAGGTCACCGCCAACGGCGACGTGGTGGTGCGGGGCTGGTGCCGACGCCGGGGCGAGGTCCGCACGTTCCGTCTCGACCGGATCAGCGCGTATCGCCTCCACCGCGTGGCCCACCTGGCCGACTACCGGTGCCCGGTGACCCCCGTTGCCGACCAGGTGGCCACCGACGAGCTGGGCGACGTGGTCGCCGTTCGGGGCTGGACCACCGCTTACACCCTCGCCGCCTGAACACCCCAACCGAAAGGAAGCTGACATGACGAACACCGCTAACACCCCCGCCGAGACCAAGGCCGCCCCCAAGGCCAAGGCCGAGAACCCCTGCCAGTGCGCCCGGTTCTCCAACGCCGAGACCGGCGAGGCCACCGGCTGCACCAAGACCACCACGCGCGAGTTCTCCCCCGGGCACGACGCGAAACTCAAGTCGCTCGCCCTGCGGGCGGGCGCTGCTGGCCAGCAGGTCACCCGCATGGACGACGGAATCGCCGTCACCACCGACGCCGTTAAGGCCGTCGAGGGCTACGGGTTCGCCCACATGGTTGCCAGCGGCATCGAGCGCGCCCAGGCCAAGGCGCGCGCCAAGGCCGAGCGCGCAGCCGCCCGCGCCGCTGCCAAGGAGAAGGGCACCGACTCCAGCGACACCGTTCGCGCCAAGGTCGGGCGCGTGACGTACGAGGGCCGCCTCGAATCGTCCGAGTTCGTCTATACGGTCAATGGCGCCGAGCGGCGCACCACCAAGCACCAGTTGGTCTGACCATCCCCCGGCCCCCGCCCACCCAGCGGGGGCCGCTCCGTATCAATCGACAGAAGGGAAACCAGGTGAGGGCGGCAGTTCTCGAACGGGTCAGTACTGAGGAGCAGACCCTCGGCTACGGCCTGGATGTTCAAGACGAGGCTTGCAAGGGCTACGTCGACGCCCGGGGTTGGTCGCTGGTGGACGTCTATGCCGATGAAGGCGTGTCCGGGTCGCTGACCTCGCGCCCCGAATTCGATCGGCTGATGGCAGACGCCGAGGCGGGCCACATCGATACCGTGGTCGTTCACAAGTTCGACCGGGTCGGACGGACAGGGCGCGCGTTCTGGCGCTGGATCTGGCGGCTGGAAGACCTCGACATCGCGATCGTGTCAGTCACGCAGGACATCGACACCACCACCACGCACGGCAAGCTGATGCTCCAGCAGTACGCCGCGTTCTCCGAGCTTGAATACAACCTGATCCGGGAGCGCACACAGGGCGGGTTGCAGGCGAAGGCCGCCAGGGGTGGCTGGGTGGGCGGGGCACCTCCGTACGGGTGGCGCATCGAGGGCCAGGGCAAGAGGGGCTCGTACCTGGTCGTCGACGAACACGAGGCCACCGTCCTGCGCACCGCCCGCGCGTACCTGGTCGAGCGGAGTCTGGACGTGGGCGACACTGCCGCCCGGCTCAACGCCATGGGCCTGCTGACCAGGTCCGGGCGCCCCTGGTCGGCGGTGAACCTGCGGGCTCGGCTGCTGAGCGACTCGACTACCAAGGCACAGGTCCTGTTCCGCAACCCCGCCCGGGCCAGCGCTGGGCGCGGGGCCAAGATCAACCGCGACGGCACTCCCAAGTACGGCGCGACGGTGGTCATCCCGCTTGACCCGATCTTCACCCCCGGCGAGGTGGCCGAGCTGCGCGAGGCGCTGCGCCCGACCAGGCCGGGCACGGGCCCCGAGCGCAGGGCGTACCCGTTGTCGAAGAGGCTGTTCGGCCAGTGCGGGGCGCACTACGTGGGCGGCAAGGGCGGGCGGAAGGACCGGCCGAACGGCGCGGGGGTCGGCCCGACCTACCGGTGCAAGGGGCGGGTGGCCCACCACCGGGGCGCGCAGGTGTGCGACGACTCGGCCATTCCCGCCCCCGAGATGGAACAGCGCGTATGGGACGAGGTGGTGGCGCTGCTGGGCGACGCCGACCGGTTGCGCGCCATGGCTGCCGAGTGGGTGAAGTCGGTCGCCTCTGGGTCGGCCGACGACCACGCCGAGCGCATCGCCGACCTTGACCGTCAGATCGCCGAGCGCTCCCGGGCCATCACCCAGACCGTCACCGACTACGCCAAGGCGGGGCTGCCTGCTGTGGCTGTGGAGGCCGCGACGCGCACGCTGACCAGCGAGCTGGAGCAGCTGGAGGCGATGCGCGCCGAGGCCATCGCGTGGCAGGCCGAGACCGAGGCCGCGCGCAGCCGTGCCGACGATCTTGCAGACCTGGCCGACATGGCGCGCGAGCGGCTGGCCGACCTGGGGCCGGACGAGCGCGCCGAGGTGCTGGAGCTGCTGGACGTGCGAGTGACGGTCACGGGGCCGGTGCCGATGCCGCAGATCGGCAAGCCGTGTTCGCTGTCGCAGTGGTTCATCGACAACGACCGGATGGTGCCGCCCGAGCTGGACGAAGAGGCGTGGGCGCTGGTGGCGCCGATCGTGGACGAGTGGGAGGACGGGCGCCGCACGCACTCGGGCACGATGCTGGACGGGCGGGCGGTGCTGAACGCGGTGTTCCACAAGGCCAGGACCCGGTGCACGTGGCGCGAGATCCCCGAGCGGTACGGCAACGGCAACAGCATCCACACCCGCTGGAAGAGGTGGCAGGCGGACGGGGTGTGGGCGCGGATCATGGAGGCGCTGCCGAACGTGGGCACGCCCCACCTGGGCATGGTCGGACTGCCCCCAGCCCGAATCGAAGGGCGTGTAGACCCCCGCCTGGTCGCCGACGCTGGAGCCGGACCCGAAACGGCACCCCAGGAAACAGGCTCGCCGGGGCCGGTGACCTCGCCGATGTCGGTGGGCTGTCACCGTTTGCTCCGCGAGGGCCGGGCCAGCTGCGTGACCCGCGCGGACGACGTGCTGGAGCTGGTCGTTCCCCTGGGCGAGGCCGTCCCCGAGGGAGCGGGTCCCCTGGTGCCCGCCGCAGAACTGGACCGGGAGACCGCACGGGTGCTCTCGGCCGTGACCCGTCGTGGCGTGGGCACCGCCGTGGTCGCCTCGAACAGCACCGGGAACCTGGAGCAGACGATCCGGGCACTGGGCATGCTGGCGGCGGCGGGCCTGGTGGAACGCTGCGAGGCGGGCTGGCGTCTCCCGGAGCGCCGTCGCTCCCGGCCTCGGTGACAGGACCGAAGAGGGCCGGTCGGAGGTCTCGGGTGCGGCCGGGACCCGTCGGTCCGAGGCGAGGCGCGCGGACACGGCGGTCCGGAGCCCGGCGGCGTTCGGTATACCCATTCGAGTAAAGCCCGCAGTAGTCAGTCTGTAACTGCGATTGGTCAGAGTGGTAGGCGTCGATTACTCGACGCGTTGTCAAACCTTGGACGAAGAAAGGAGTGAGATCGTATGTCTATCGAGTCCGGTCACCTCTCGGCAAGCCTCGGAGACCTTCCGGTCGAGGAATTCAGTTCGAGTGGCGAGGGTGTCGTCGGCTTCGGCTCCAACCAGCCCGGTGGTATCGAGTCGCTCGGTTCCACGCTGGCCATGATGGAGATCGGCGCCTCCGGCGGCGGCGAGTGCTGCAGCTGCTGTAGCTGCTGCCCCTGCTGCTGCTGCAGCTGACCCAGTGACCTGGTCGGCCGCCCCGTGCTGCGGCTGGCGGTCGGCCGGGTCGTCGGGGACCTTGGTCATGAATGCATTCAGGTGCAAACCCGCTGTAGGTGCGCTGTAAGCAGCGGCGGGGATGATGGTGCATCACCGGGGCAGAAGGGCCTCGGTGTTCCTACGTAGAAAGGGAGGAGGTTCCATGTCGATGAAGGCTGACCAGATCTCCGCTGGTCTCGGAGACCTTCCGGTCGAGGAATTCAGCACCAGCAGTGAGGGTGTTCTCGGCTTCGGTTCGGACCAGCCCGGTGGTATCGAGTCGCTCGGTTCCACGCTGGCCATGATGGAGATCGGCGCGTCTGGCAGTGGCGGCGGCTGCTGCAGCTGCTGTAGCTGCTGCCCCTGCTGCTGCTGCAGCTGATCCGGCGGGGCGGTCCCGGTGCGGGCTTTTCCGTGCCGGGGTCGTCCCCTCGCAACAGTGAGAGAGAAGAGAAGGGCGCGGATGCGACCGAAACTCCGGCCAGATGTCTACTACGTCCCGACCGCGGACGGGGCCTTCATCATCGACAGCGCACGGTCAGTGACACTGCGTGGTGGGGCGATCTATCAGTGGGTGGAACTGCTCGCGCCGAGCCTGGACGGTTCCGTTCCGCTCGAGGACCTGACCTCTGGGTTGTCGCCCGCCCACCAGAAGATGGCCCTCGACCTGGTGGGGCTGCTCGAACGCAACGGATTCGTCCGCGACGTCAGCGATGACCTGCCGCACACGCTGACCGAGACGGAGCTCAAGCGCTACCAGGCGGAGATCGCCTACGTCGACTTCCGGTGCGACTCCGGCCCGGCGCGGTTCCAGACCTGGCGTGGCACCCGCATGGTCGTCGTGGGCAACGCCCCGCTCGCCGACTCCGCCGCCCGCGCCGCCTGGCACCTGGGCTGTAGCCGTGTTGAGGTCGTCGACCCCAGCGACGACGCCGACGCCCGGGCCGCGCGCGCCGCAGACCTCGCCGCGCTGCGGGAGGAGGACCCCACCCTCGAACTCGTCGAGACCCCGGCGTCCGACCTCGCCGCGAGCGTGTCCGCCGCGGACTTCGTGGTCGTGCTGACCGAGGACCCGGCGCTCATCGACACCGTGGCGGAGGCCTGTACGGCTCCGCTCCTGCCGGTCCTTGTGACCCGCGACTCGGCGTGGGTGGGCCCGATCCCGGGCGGTGCGGCCGGTTGGGCCGACGCCAAGGCGCGCCTGACCGACACCGGCACCCTTCCCGCCGGACCCTCGACCTGGTTGCGCGGACCCGCCGTGGGCGTGCCCGCCAACACCGCGCTGTTCGCGGCCTTCCGCGCCGTGACGGGCGCCTACCCCGCGCCGGTCTCCGGGGAGGTGGAGCGCATCGACCTGGAGACCCTGGAGTCCCAGACCGGGCGCGTGCTGCCGGTGGGCGCGGCGACGGCCCCCGTCAGCGAGGACCCGCGGGTGACGATCGACAGCGAGGCGTTCTCCCACGCCGCCGCCGAACTGTTCGACCCGCTCACCGGACCGCTCCTGGAGATCGAGGAGCACCCGGAGCAGCTGCCGCTGCGCGTCGCCGTGGCCCGCCTGGTGAAGGGCGGTCAGACCACCGACGTCCTCGGCGTGGCCGACGCCTTCGTGGAGGCCCGGCACGGTGCCACCCTGGCCGCCCTCGGCCGCCTGGCCGCCGCCCATCCGGCGAGCGGACCGGCCCGGGACCTCGTCAGCGGTGAGACCGGCCCCGTGGTCAAGCCGGTGGAAATCACCGACTCCCACGTCCCCGGTATCGGAGCGGCGCTCGACCGTGAGTCCGCGCTCTCCCAGGCGGTGCTCGACTACGCGGCGGAGCGGGTCGTGCCCGTCCCCGAGCGGGCTCCGCTGATCGGCCGGGACGACCTCCCCGAACTCGTCGGTGAACAGCTGCGCCGACTGGAACTGCTCGCGCAGTCGAGCGTCCGCCTCTTCCAGCTGGACGCCGAGCTGCCGACGGTCCTCGCCGCCTCCGACGCCGGGCCGCTGACGCGCGCCTCAGGCCCGGACCTGGCGTCCGCCGCCTCGCTGGCCGTCATCCGCGCCACGACCTCCGTGCAGTGCGGTGAGAACCCCGTCACGACGCCTCCACGACCGGAACGCGTGCCCGAACCCGAGGGTTCGGCTGCCCCGCTGACCGGCCACCTGCTGACGTCCGAGGGCGCGGTCAAGCTGTTGGCCGCGCGCGGGCACCGGCTCGGGGTCGTGGAACTGGACGGCGAGCCCGCTCTGCGGACGGCGACGCCGCACCTGGTGAGGGTGGTGGAGCTGTGACCGAGTCGTTGACGGCCGCCCCCACCGTGGTGGGAACCGGTGTCCTGGCCGAGGCGCTCAGGGCCGTGGTCCCGCCGGAGTACACGGTGGTGGTCGGTGAGGACGGTGTCCTGCCGGAGATCCCCGCCGGGAGCGGGCCGGTGCTGCCGGTGCTCGCGCGTCGGGACCGGCTCTACGTCGGGCCGGTGGTGCGTGAGGACCGCCCCGGGTGCCCCGAGTGCCTGGAGTCGCGTCTGCTGTTGGCCCGGGAGTTCCCGGAGCCGATGGCCGAGATCGACCGCCGGGACCCGGAGCGGCTCCGAAGGTGGGCGCCGCCCGCGCTGACCCACCTGCACGCGGAGTTCGCTGCCGAGGTCGCTGGCAGGCTGGTCGAGCTGGACCGGGACCAGGACACCTCCGAGCGGCGGTCGGTCATGGTGGTCCGGCTGATCGGCCTCGGCGTGCGTCGTGCGGTGCTCCTGCCGGACCCGCTGTGCGCCGTGTGCGGTGCGCTGCCCGAGGACAGCCCCGAGGACACCGGGACACTCGTTCCGAGCCCCTCGCTGTCCCACAAACCGGGTTCCATGCGGACCAAGTCCCTCGTGGACGACGCGTCCTTCCTCCCCACCTACGTGGACCGGGACGTCGGCCTCGTACGCACCCTCTTCAAGTACGGCGGCGGCGTGTTCCCGAACATGACCGCGCCGCTGGGCCTGCGGAACTCGACCGACATCGAGCAGGGCATCGGCCGTACCCCCTCCTACCGGGAGTCGGGCACCGCCGCCGTGGCCGAGGCGGTCGAGCGCTGGGGCGGGATGAGCCCGTCGGGTCACCGCAGTGTGGTCACGGGTGCCTACAAGGACCTCCCTGAGGCCCTCGACCTGCGACGGCTCGGCCTGCACGACGAGCACCGCTACGACGAGGAGGGCTTCCCGTGCCAACGGTGGACCGAGGAGTCTGAGCTGGACTGGGTCTGGGGCAGGTCCCTCACCCATGACAGGCCCGTCCTCGTGCCCGAGACCTACGCCTACTACCGCACCCGGCTGGTGCGCCCGGACCGTCCCCGGTTCCTGTACGAGGTGTCCAACGGCTGCGCCGTCGGCGGTTCCATGCCGGAGACGATCCTGCACGGGCTGATGGAGGTCATCGAGCGCGACGCGTTCCTGATGACCTGGTACTCGCGCCGCACCCCGGCCGAGATCGACCTCAGCACGGCCAAGGGGACCACCGTCCCGCTCCTGCTTGAGCGCATCGAGCGGCTGACCGGGTACACGGCGCACGCCTGGGACACCACCACCGAGCACGGCATCCCCAGCGTGTGGGTGGGCGTCGTCGACGAGCAGGAGCGCGACGGTCACGCCCGCTTCCTGTGCGCGGCGGCCTCGCACTTCGACATGGAGGACGCGGTGGCGGCCGGGCTCCTGGAGCTGGCCCCGATCATCGCCCAGCACCAGGACGAGCCCGACGACGTGCAGGACCTCGCCCGGCGCATGGTCGACGACCCCGACCTGTGCACCTCGATGCTGCACCACAGCCAGCTCAACGGCAGGCCGGAGGCGCAGGACCGGTTGGCGTTCCTGTTCGACGGGCCCAAGCGGGAGATGGCCGAGCCCGACCCGAGGCTGCACACCGACGGGCCCACCGACCTGGAGGCGCTGCTCAACGACACCGTCGAGCGTCTGCGGCAGCACGGCCTGGAGGTGCTGGTGGTGGACCAGACCACTCCCGAGCACCGGGCGGGCGGTCTGTTCTGCGTGAAGGTGATCGTTCCGGGGATGCTGCCGATGACCTTCGGCAACAGGTTCCGCCGTGTGCGCGGACTCGACCGGGTGTTCGCGGCGGCGGCGAAGGAGGGCTTCGACGACGTGAACCCCGACCCGCACCCGTTCCCATGACGGACACGCACCCGAACCCGACGGCGGTACCCGTGACCGACGACGATGACGCGACCCTGGTGCGGGAGTACCTGTACGACGTGCACTACCGGTGGCAGGCGATCCACGCGGAGGGGCAGGGCGGGCTCGACGACCCCGCCCGCCCCCCGCTGTTCACCCTCCCCGCCGAGCCACGGCGCAGGTTCCCGCTTCCCACCGGGCCGCGGCACCGGATCGGTCCGCTCGGGGCCGCGCTCCGGGACGAGCACACGCGTCCCGGAGCCGGCCCCGGCGGGTCCGGCCCCGACCACGGTTCGGACCTGGAACGACTGGGCGAGCTGCTGTTCTACGGCTACGGCTTCTCCCGCATGGACATCGGCCCGCAGGTGGAGTGGCCGTGGCACCGTACGGTGGCCTCGGCGCGCTGCTTCTACCCGGTCGAGCTGTCGGTGTGGTCGGACGCCGCGCCGGGCGGCGTCCACCGCTACGACCCGGCCCACCACGAACTCTCCGAGCTGCGCGACGACGTCGGACTGTCCGACCTGGCCGCAGCCGCAGCGGCGGAGCTCGACGGCGCCCGGACCGTGCTGATCGTCACGGCCAGGCTGGGCAAGACCGCCTTCCGGTACCGGAACTACGCCTACCGGCTGGTCACCCAAGAGGCGGGGCTCGTCCTCGGCAACCTCCAGGTGGTGGCCTCGGCTCTCGGCCTGGGCGGTCACGCACGGCTCCGGTTCCTCGACGAGGCCGTCGCCCGGCTGCTCGCGCTGCCGGACGACGACTCCGAGTCGGTCCTGGCGGTCCTGCCCCTGTGGGACGGCGCGCAGGCTCCGACCGAACCCGGTCACCGCACGGCCGCTCCGGTGCCGCCGAGACGGACCGTGGTCCCGGTCGCGGGCGGCAACGGAATCGAACCGGCGCTCAGCTACCGGACCCTCGCCGCGGAACGGGCCTCGCGACTGAACGACCCGGCGGAACTGGAGCCGGTGAAGGCGCCCGTCAGCACCCCGCTGGTCGGAGCCGAAGCCGCGGCGCCGGGTTCGGACCCCGACCTGCCGCTGGCACCGCTGCGGCGGGAGAGCGGCACGGACACCGGGGCGGCGGTGGTCCGCCGCGACTCCGGGCCCGACGTGTTCCTGCCCGCCGCGAAGCCGGTGCCGTTGGGGGTCGTGGCCGACCTCCTCCTCGACGCGGTCCGACCGACCGCCGACGACCTCTGGCACGAGACGGCCCCGCCCGAGGTGGGGGTGCACGTGATCGCCGGTGCGGTCACCGACCTGCCGCAGGGCCACTACCGGCTCGTGGACGGCGCCCTGCGCACCGTGAGCCACGGCGACCTGCGTCCCCCCTTCCAGGCCATGGACGTGTGGCGGACGGAGATCAACGCGCGGACCGCGCCGCTGATGGTGGCCGTCACCGCCGACACCGAGCGCCTGCTCGAACACCACCCGAGGCGTGCCTTCCGCGCGACCCAGCTGCTCACCGGAGTGGTGGCGCAGCGGGTCTCCCTGGCCGCGGCCGCGCACGGTCTGTCCGCCCGGGTGACCAACAGCTACGACGCCGACGAGTGCGCCCGCCTGCTGGGGCTCGACGGCGAACGGGAGATTCCGGTGTTTCTTCTGGTACTGGGCGAGCCCAACGCGCCCTGGCACCTGGGGACGAGGGTGCGGCCTTGATCGTTGCACGCGTAGCGGGGCTGCCCAGTGGCAGCGCGCGGGTCGGCGAACTGCCCGACACCGCCCGCCGCCTCGGCGAACTCGACGCCCTCCGGGGCGACCTGACCCGCAGGGGCGAGGAACTGGCGGACCTGATCCACGCGGCGGTGGGCGGCTGTGAGGACCGCGCCGTCCGCCGCGCGCTGCTGGCCTGCCGCCGGGCCGTCCACAACGGTCGGGCACCCAAGGCGTTGTCGGAGGCGGCGATGGCCCGGTTGTCCGGACCGGCGCGCGGACTCCACGCGCGGTTGGTCTCCGACCACGAGGCGCTGGACCGGGGCTGGGAGGAGGCCCGCGAGGCCTACCGCACCGAGACGTCGGCGGCCGAACAACGGCTGGCCGACCTCGTCCGGGACGAGGACTTCCGCCGCGCCCTGGCGATGGCCAGCGACGCCCTGTACCCCGACGTCGAGGCCTGGCTCTCCGGCCCTGCGAGTGCCTCCGAACACCTCAACACCCGCCGACGGGTGGTCAACTACGTCCTGCGGACCGCGCTGAAGACCAGCCCCTTCTCCACCCTGACCACCGCCGGACCGCTGCCCGACGGCGACGGTGCCGGGCTGGAGGGCGGGGCCACGGAGGCCGTCCAGGTCCCGGCGCCGGACCGGCTCTCCCGGCACCTGGAACTCAACGCCGAGGTCGAGTTCCAGCTGGAGCGCCTGCTGGTCACCGGGCGCGGGCCGCTGTTCCTGCGGACCAACCCGACCCTGACCGTCATGGGCGAGCGCGCCATGGTCGTGCACGCTGACGGGCGCTGCGTGGGCGTGCCCGCCCGCCCGTGGTTGCTCGCGCTCGCCCGGCGGGCCGAGGACGGCGCCTCCCCGGCCGACCTCGCCGGGTTCCTCACCTCCGAGTTCGGCGCGGCCGCAGCCGAGGCCGAGTCGATGCTCGGCCAACTGGTCAGAGCCGGTCTCCTCCAGAGCGACCTCGGCGTGCCCGACCAGACCCGGGACCGTCTGACCGACGTGGCCGACCGCCTCGGTCTGCCGGAGGCCTCCCCGGTGAGACGGGTCGGCGGGGCCGCGGGCGAGGTCGAGTCCGCCGATACACCCGCTGACCGGTGGCTCTCCCTGGGACGTCTGCGCTCGACGGTCGGCGAGGCGCTGACCGAGGCCGGGGGCGACCCCTCCCTGATCCCGGGCAAGTACCTCTGTTACGAGGACGTGCTGCCCGGCTGGACCACCGCGCCCCGAACCCCGGACTGGTCGGCGTTCGACCGCGACCTGCACCGGGTCCGGCGCCTGGTGTCGGTGTTCGACGGGGCCCTGCCCGGCCGACTGGCCATCGCGGAGCTGCTCGGACGCCGCTTCGGGACCACCGCCCGTGTGGGCCTGATGGAGGCCTGGCTGGCCTGGAACGAGGCCGCTCCGGCGAACGCCTCGGAGGGTGCCCCCGACACGGTCCTCCACGCGCTGCGTGACAACCCCTTCCACCTGGCCGACACCGGGGTGCCCCGTGTCGAGGAGCTGCGCCGGTTCCAGACCGGACTGCTCGGGCTCCTCTCCCCGCCGGACGGCGGCGATCCCGCCTTCGACGCGGACACCGGAGCCCTGGACCAGCTGTTGGACGCCGGTCCCGACTGGCTGCCCCAGGACCACCCCACCACCCTGTTCCTCCAGCCCCTGGCTGACGGGTCCCTCGCGTTCAACGCGTCCGCTCCGGGGCACGAGACCGCGGGCTCCCGGGTGCGCCGCTGGTCGGAGCCGCCCGGCCCGTACGAGGACCGGGGCGGTGACGGGCCACTCCTGGTCGAGGTGGCGGGCCTGTTCCGCAGCTCCCTCAATCGGGTGGCGCCTCACGCCTCCCACGAACTGGTCTGGCCCGGGTGCGTCCCCTCCCGGCCTCCGGAGCGGCGGGTCCGCCCGGCGGACCTGGAGATCCGGCTGGACCCGGCCGGTGTCCCGACGCTGTGGTGGCGACCGGGCGACCGCCCGGTGGAGCTCGTCCACCGGGGGACCATGGGCCGGTTCTGGTTCCCACCCGTGTTGCGCTTCCTCCTCGACCTGACCACCCCCATGTCCGAGGCGTGGGCGCTGGTGGGGCGGGCCCGCGCGCTGTACGTCAACCCGAAACCGTCCGAGGTGTCGGTCCTGCCGCGCCTGCGGGTCGGCGGGGTCCTCATGGAACGCCGGAGCTGGATCGTGCCCCGAGCGGAGCTGGACCTGGGCGAGGGGGACGACTTCGACCGCTTCACCCGCGTGCGCCGCCGGGTCCGGGACCTGGGGCTGCCCGACGTCGTCTTCGCGCGGGCCGCCGATGTCGTCGACACCACCGAGCGGGTCATGGAGAAGGCCAAGGACCGCAAGCCGCGCCCGCTGGACCTGTGCTCCTGGTGGGGGGTCGAGGAGCTGGCCCGGCTGTCCAAGGGACGGGACCTGCTGCTGTTCCAGGAGGCCGCGCCGGACGTGTTCGGCTCAGGCCGGGTCGTGGAGTACGCCGTCGAACTACCGGGGGAGCGCCGATGAGCTGGATCACGGCCCACTGCTACTACCACCAGGACCCGGCGGTGGTGATCACCTCCGTCGTGGCGCCGACCGTGCGGTCGCTGGGGGACAGGGCGCCGCACTGGTTCTACGTCCGCTACTGGACCGGTGGACCGCACGTCAGGTTCCGCCTGTGGGTGCCCGACCCCGACGACCGCGAGACCGCGCGCGAGGAGGTCCGGAGCCGGTTCGGGGACCTGGTCGCACAGCGGCCCTCACGCGTCGAGGCGGACCCGGCCGACTTCCAGCGGCTCGCCGACCTGATCGGCAACCCCGGCGACGAGGCCGGGGCCGACATCCTCCCGGACAACACCCTCACCTGGGAGTCGTACCGGCCCGAGACGGAGCTGTACGGCGGCCCCGCGGCCATGGAACACGTTGAGGAGTTCTTCACCGCGTCCAGCCGCGACGCCCTGGCCTACGTCGGCACCCCCACCGACCCGGTGGCCCGCGCAGTGTGGTGCATGGCAAGCGGGCTGGCGACGGTCGGCGACGCGGACTGGGTCAACCGGTTCGTGGACCACATGGTTGGCCGCTGGATCGGTGAGCAGATCGGCGCCCAGTGGCAGCGGGTCGTCGACCAGTCCTGGCAGCGGTCCGGGGACCGCGTCCGCCATCTCGTCCGGCACGCCCTGACCGCCTCGCCCAGTGGCGGCGAGGGGGAGTGGCTCGGGGCCTGCCAGCGGCTCCAGGAGGGGTTGGCCGACGTGGAGGCGCGGGGCCTGCTGGAACCGGCCGAGGGGGCCGCGCCCGACGGACTCGCCCACCTGGACCGGGGGATGGCGACCCTGTCCGCGCTGCACATGCACAACAACCGCCTCGGGGTTCACATGGAACGGGAAGCACTGGTGATGGAACTGCTCAGGCTGGCCCTGGCCGACACCGTGACGGTGCGGTCGTGACCGCCGCCCGGCGACTCCGGGTCGCCTACCACGACGCCGACCCCGCGCCCCTGCTGAGGGCCGGGGTACGCCCCCTGCTCGCTGAACTGACGGCCGAGGGCCTGCCCGCGTACTGGGCGCGGCACTGGCGCCGAGGCCCGCACCTGCGGATCGTCGTGGACGCCGACGAGGCCGCATGGGAGGGGATCGTACGCCCCGCGGCACGACGCCATCTGGAGGCGGCCCTGGCCGCCCACCCCTCCACCACGGTGATCGACCCGGCAACCCTGCGTGAGACCTACCGGCTGCTCGCCGAACGCGAACGGGAGTACGGGCCGCTGGAGCCGCAGCAGCCCGACAACACGGTCGAGGAGGAGCCGCACGACCCCCGGCTGCACGTGCTCGGCACCCACGACGCCGTCGCGCTGTTCGAGGGGTTCCACCAGCGCACCAGTGACGCGGCGCTCACCATGGCCGTGGGCGAGGGCCCCTCGCTCAGCACCCACGTCGTCGACCTCATGCTGATCATGGCCCAGGAGGTGGGCGGCTACCTCGAACGCGGATTCGTCTCCTACCGCTCCCACGCCGAGGCGCACATCATGGGCAGCCCCGACCCCCGAGCCGTCCGCGCGCTGTTCGACGAACGTTCCGCCAGGCTGCGCGAGCCCCTCGTCCAGAGGGTGCGGGCGCACGCCGAAGGGGCCACCGCCCACCTGGACGAACTCACCGTCACCGTGGGCCGCGAACTCGTGCGGGCCGCCGACGACGCCCGCCCCCTGCTCGCCGACGGCCGACTCGACCTCGACGGGCCGATCGCGAACGGCGGGGGAGCCGAGGGGGGCGACGCCACGGAGGAACAGACCCGCCACAGCGACTTCCACCGGACCCTGCGCGGCTCCGGCGACTTCGAGCGGACCCTGCGCGAGGCACCCTGGTTCCTGCGCTACCGGGTGGCGCTCAATCTCCTGTACCTGCACCTGGCGCGCATCGGCGTCCGCCCGGTGGACCGTTTCCTGTACTGCCACGTCGTCGCCGACGCGGTGGAGCAGGCCTGTGGGGTCGACGCCGTGGCGATGGTGGCCTCGGGCGCGACCGAACTCGTAGAAGGGCACTCATGAGCACGGCCGAGCGCACGACCGCGACCGACGCCGACCGGGACACCGTCCTGGCGTACCTGGCCGACCGCGAACTGCCCCAGGTGTCGGGGGCGTACCAGCTGTACCCGACGAGGGCCGGGCGGCCCGGTGTGGCCGAGCACGCCCTGCCCCGCCCCGGTCACGGCCCCGACGGGCCCGTCGACCGCATCTCACGCATGCTGGCCACCGGCAACGGACTCGCCCGGCACCGGTTCCTGACCGTCTCGGGAGCGCGGGCGTTCCTGCCCACCGGCGCCCCCGGATGGGGGTTCGACGAGCAGCACGTGATGACCACCCTGCTGCGCCTGGTCGCCAGCGGCGGCGCGGCCTACCCGGTGGACCTGTGGCTGCTCTCTGGCGGGGAGTCCGGACTGCCGGTCGGCGCGCACCGCTACAACCCGGTCCACCACGGGCTGACCCAGGTCACCACCGAGGACCCCCGGCCGCGCCTGGCGCGGGCCCTGGGCGGCGCGGTCTCCGACCTCACCATCGTGCTGACGACCCGGCTGGAGCGCACCACGGGCCGGTACGGCAAGTTCGCGCACCGGCTGCACCTGCTGGACACCGGCCACACGCTGGCGCAGCTGCTGATCGCGGGGCGCAGCCTGGACTGGGAGTGCACGCCCCGGCTGGCGTTCGTCGACGACGAGATCGAGCACATCCTGGACCTGGGCGACGAGACCGAGATCGCCTTCGCGGTGGTCACGGTCGGCCCGACCAGCACGGTGACGCCCGCCAGCGACCCGGCGCCCGTCCGGATCCCGCCGGTCCCGGACCGCTACCCGCAGGACGTCCTGCGGGCGGCCCGCCGCTCCGAGCCCGGGCCGGAGCTGGAGTTCGGCGAGATCACCATGCCCCGCGACCCGGACCGGGCCATGCAGCGCCGTCGCAGCCCCGTCGGCGGGTTCGTGGCGCCCCCGCCCTCCGCCGAGGACCTGGCGCCCGTGGCTGAAGCGGTCGACTCCGTGCTGGGCCCGCTGGGCGGGCACGGCAGGCTGGTCCCGCCCAAGGACCCGAGAGTGGCCACCCGGATCGGGGCGCCGGGACACCGGCTCAACCTGTCACTGGCGGGCGTGGTCGTCCCGGTCCTGCAACTGCCCGAACTGGTGCGCGAACACGGCGCCGGTGCCCTCCGGGTGGGGGCGGTGGCGATCGGCGTCTCACTCCAGGCGGCGGCCCTGGTCGCGGCCGACCGCGGCTTCGGGACCTTCCCGCTGTGCGCCTACGACGGCCCGGGCATCGAGGCCAACCTCGAACTGCCCGAGGCCTCCACGATGTGCGTGGCGCCGATCGGTGTGGCCGCCCACGTCGGTGCCTCGCTGGAGGTGCCGCTGTAGGCGGTGCCGCGAACGGCCCGGTCCCGGTGGTGGGGGATGCCGACGGGACCGGGCGTACGTGGGGCCGGGCCGGTCGGGAACTCCCCGAACGGCCCGGCCCCTTGATCGTCGGCCCACCGCCGGGGGTCGTCCTCGTGGACGCCCACCGGCCGCGGCCGTCACTGACGCGGGGCCGCCCCGCCCTGGGCGCCCTCGAAGAGGGAACGCACCTGCTCCCGGGTCCTCGGCCGCAGCGGCTCGGACCAGGCCCGCCACGTCTGCTCGGTCAGCTCCTCGGCGGTGGTGTCCAGGCCCAGCTCCTCGAACTCCGTGGGGAAACCCCAACGGCGCAGGAGGTCGGCCAGCGCGTCCGCGACCTCGACCGGGGTCACGGACGTCCCCGTGAGGCCCAGCGCGCGGCCACCGAGATCGGCGAGCCGGTCCGCGTGCCCGGCCAGCTTGTCGCCGTCGACCACCATGCGCGCCCACCGGGTCAGCAGGACCCCCAGGGCCGGGCCCTTGCGCAGTCCCTGCGCGGTGAGCGTGTTGGTCGGGTACCAGATCCAGAACGAGTGCAGGTGGCGGCCGATCTGGTGCAGCGTGAACGTGCTGACGCTGGCGGCCAGCGCGATGGTGCCGCGCGCCTCCAGGTCGTCGCCGTCGGCCAGAGCCCGTTCAGCGGCCGGGATGACCGCCCTGATCTGACCGATCGCGACCTCGTCGGGCAGGGCCGTGGTCGGCGGGTCCGACACCATGGGGACCAGGAGGCGGGCGACCGTTTCGAGCGCGCCCTCGGCGGTCAGTGCGGGCGGCAGGGACGTGTGCAGCATCGGGTCGATCACCGCGACCCTGGGGAACAGGGACCAGTGGACCAGGAAGCGGCGGTCCGTGCCGTCGGCCAGGCTCGCCTTGGCGTTCACCTCGCTGCCGGTCGCCGCCGTGGTCGGCACCGCCACCACGGGCAGGCCGCCCCGCGTGACGGGCTCCGGCATGACGAACCCGCCGCCGGGCTTCCAACCGGTGAGCAGACCGGGCAGCGCCACCGCCGCGGCGGCCGCCTTGGCCAGGTCCATCACCGTTCCGCCGCCGATCGCGCAGACGGATCGCACACCCTCAGCGCGCAGGCGGTTGGCCAGGTCCTCGGCCTCCTGCCGGGTGGGCGTGGAGGCGGCGCGGCGAACGACCACCTCGGGGGCGAGCCGTTCCAGCAGCTGGGCGACGCCGGGGACGGCCGTCGCCGCGTGTTCGTCGACCACGACCGCGACCGGTCGGCCGGTCCGTTCGATCTCCAGCGGTACGTCACCCAGACGGCCGGCGCCGAAGTCGACCCTGGTGGGCACCCACCAGTGGGGGTTGATGGTGGAACCCGCTTCGGTCATCGTGACCTCACCGCCTTCAACGCGCCGGTCAGCCGGGCCGCGATCTCGTCCACTTCGGCGTCGGTGACGACGAGCGGGGGGAACAGGAGCAGGCAACGGCGGCTCAGGTGGACCAGGAGCCCGTTGCGCTGGCACAGGTGACTGATCATCGCCATGTCCATGGGGGACAGGGGCTCACGGCTCACCGGGTCCCGGACCAGTTCGACGGCCAGGGCCAGGCCCTCGCCGCGCACCTCACCGACGATGTCCAGTTCGAGGAGCGTGTCCAGGTGCTGTCGCAACCGGGCTCCGGCCTTCGCGGAGCGCTCCACCAGGTTCTCGTCCTCCATGACGTCGAGAGTGGCGAGGGCGGCGGCACAGGCGGCGGGGTTGCCGGACTGGGTCTCCCCATGGGTGAGGTAGGTCCCCGAGGCCTCGTAGGCCTCGTACACCTCGGCGGGGAAGAGCGTGGCGGCCAGCGGGAGGTAGCCGCTGTTGATGCCCTTGGACAGGGTGACCACGTCGGGGCGGACGCCGGTGTGCTCGCTCGCGAACATCCTCCCGGTGCGTCCGAACCCCGTGGCCACCTCGTCGACGATCAGGTGGGCACCCATGCGCCTGGTGGCGGCGGCGACCTCCTCAAGGAAGCCGTCCGGCGGCATGAGCACACCGCCCGAGCACAGGATGGGCTCGACGATGACGGCCGCCACCTGGTCGCCCTCGGTGCGCTCCAGTTCGGCCAGGGCCTCACGGCAGGTCCGCTCGTCGGGGCCCAGCCCGCGTTCGGCGGCGAAGGGGTCGGGGTAGGGGAGCAGCCGGTTCCACCGGCGGTCCACCCCGTACTCCTCCTGGTCCAGGTCCTCGCCGGTCAGGGCCATGGCGCCGATTCCGGTGCCGTGCCAGGAGTGGGCGTCGAAGGAGACCACCAGGCGGCGCTCTGGCTGTCCCACGAGGCTCCGGTAGCGGCGCAGCACCTTGACGGCCGTCTCGTTCGCGGAGGAACCCGAGGAGGAGAAGTAGACGCGCTCGAAGTCGCCCGGCGCGATCTCCAGCAGCCGGGCGGCGAGGTCCCGGGCCGTGTCGTGGCCGTAGCGGAACAGCGTCCCGTAGGAGAACCGGCGCAGCTGCTCGGTGACGGCGTCGACGATCCTGGGGTGGTTCCAACCGCAGGTCACGTTCCACAGGCCGGACGTGGCGGACAGGTAGCTGTTCCCGGCCTCGTCCCGGACCCGGACGCCCTCACCCTCCACGAGGGTGGTCCCGCCTCGCTCGAACATGGACATCGAAGTCATCGGCAGCCACAGGGGCGAGGCTCCCGAAGATCCCGGTGGAGCGGGGGGTCGCCCGTCAGAGTTCATCTCGCTCTTTCTTGGCAGGCTTCAGTCGACGCTGCACCCAGCATGCGGTAAGTCGCTTACAGCTCGATTACTGTCCGGTTGCGCCGAACAGGTCTTTCGACCTACTTTCATGACGTGCTGAAGGTAACCGCCGGCAATGATCTGCCACGTAAAGTAGTGATAAAGCTGGCCCGTTCCGGATGCGCGGAGATGGGTAGAGCACTTCCCGAACAGGAGGCGACGTGATTGAGTTCGGGATTCTGGGTCCACTGGTCATTTATCGGGACGGCGTTCCGATTGTGCTCAGGGCCCCCATGTTGCGCCGTCTGTTGGCCGTACTGCTGAGTCAGGGAGGGCACCGGCTCTCGCTGGACGAGCTGGCGGAAGCCCTCTGGGAAGGGACGCCACCGGACGGAGCCCGCAGCACCCTGCAGGTGTACGTTCACCGACTGCGGAAGGTACTGGACGACAGTGGCCGTCTGGTTCGGGACGGCCCGGGTTATCGCATGGAGTTGTGTAGCGCGGAGGTCGATGCGAAGAGGTTCGAGACGACCGTCGCCCTCGCCCGTAGGGCGCGCGGTCGGAGTGATCTCCAGCAGGCCTCCGAAATGTACTGCCACGCGATGGCGCTGTGGAGGGGAAGACCCTATTCGGATATTCCCAACGGCGGTGTGGTGGCGAACGAGATTCGGCGGCTGGAGGAACTCAGGCTGCTGACGAACCAGGAACGGATCGAGATCGATCTGGACCGAGGACACCACGCCCGTCTGGTCCCCGAGCTGACGGAGCTGACCACCTCCCACCCGTACCGGGAGAGGCTGCTCGCCCTGTTGATGCTCGCGCTGTACAGATCGGGCCGACAGGCCGAGGCGCTGGGGATCTATCGGGGAACCCGCCTCCGGCTCGCCCAGGAGCTCGGTGTGGAGCCCACCATGCCCCTGCGGCGACTCCACGAGGCGATCCTGCGGGCCGACGGCCAGCTCCTGCACATCACCGCCGACGAGCTGGACACGCAGTGGGAACCGAGCGCCGCGTAGGCGGGTCCCGTCGGAGGGGCGTCCCGGATCACCTCCGATTACGCACCTGAACGGCCACACACACGACGACGCGACGGGGCACGGGTCCGACTCCGCGAAGGACCCCGTGTCCCGGTCGCGGACGCGGTCCGGCCCGGGAACGCGCACCCCCGGGGTCCGAGGCCCCGAGGGGTACCGCCGTCCGGGCCTGGGTACGGTTCGACCATGGCCAGAACGTACAGTGACGCCCTGGTGGCCGACGGCCCGCTCCTCTTCGTCTCCGGACAGACCCCGGTTGCTCCCGACGGCGACGTCGCGGGAGACGCGGGCGGGCAGACCCGGCAGATCTTCCGCAACATGGAGGCCGTCCTGGCCCGGCACGGAGCCGACCTGACGCACGTGGTGAAGCTGACCTACTACCTCCGCCACATCACCGACCTCGACGAGTTCCGCTCCGCCCTCCTGGACTCCCTGCCCGGAGACCACCGGCCCGCGGCCACGCTGGTCGAGGTGAGCGGACTGGTGGACCCGCGCTTCCACGTGGAGATCGACGCCGTCGCCTGCCTGCCTCGGGAGCGCGCTTGAGCGCCCCCGAGCCCGCCGCCGTGCTCCTGGAGCGCTTCTCGGCGCACCTGTCCGGCGAACTGGGTCGCTCCCCGCACACCGTGCGCGGCTACCTCGCCGACCTCACCTCCCTCGTCGAGGCCCTCGACGCGCGCGGCCGCACACCGGCAGACCTCGACGTCCCCCTGGTCCGCGCCTGGCTCTCCAGCGCCCGCGCGGCCGGGGCCAGCCGGTCCACGATCGCCAGACGGGTGGCGGCGGTCCGCGCCCTGACCCGCTACCTGCACCGCGAGGGGGTCCTGGCCACCGACCCGGGCCCGCGCCTGTCCACCCCCCGCCAACAGCGCGGCCTACCCTCGGTGCTGGACGAGGAGCAGGCCGCGACCGCGTTGGAGGGCCCCACCCCGACGACCCCGGTGGAACTGCGCCGCCACGCGGTGGTGGAACTGCTGTACGCCACGGGCATCCGGGTCGCCGAACTCTGCGCCCTGGACACCGCCGACATCGACCGCTCCCGCGACACCGTCCGGGTCCTGGGCAAGGGCGACAAGGAGCGCACGGTACCGGTGGGTGCCCCGGCCCTGGACGCCTTGGACGCTTGGACCGCTCGGGGCCGACCGGAGTTCGTCTCCGCGACGCCCGTCGGGGCCCTCTTCCTCGGTGCCAGGGGCGGGCGCCTGGGCGTCCGCCAAGCACGCGAGGACGTCCACGCTCACCTGCGCGCCGCCGGAGTGGACTCCGGCCCGCACGGACTGCGGCACAGCGCCGCGACCCACCTCCTCAACGGCGGGGCCGACCTGCGCAGTGTCCAGGAGTTCCTCGGCCACTCCAGCCCGCGCAGCACGCAGATCTACACCCACGTCTCCGTGGAGCGCCTGCGCTCCGCCTACCAGCAGGCCCATCCCCGCGCCTGATGCCGTCCGGCACCGATCCGGCGCAGGGGCACGGGCCTGATGCCGTCGGGCACCGATCCGGGCACAGGCGCACGGGCCTGTCTCCGTGGAGCCTGCGCTTCGCCTACCAGCAGGCCCATCCCCGAGCCCGTCCGGCACCGATCCGGGCACAGGCCCACGGACCCCTCCCACAGCAGCCACCCCCAGCGGCCGAGCGGACGGGGACCCACCTCTGCCTGCCGCAGCCCCTGCCCGCTGAGGCCCGGACGGGGTCCGGGCCCGAGCCTCGTGACGGTCTCCGGGCACGCGGCGCCGGTGGCCGGTCCGTGACGACGGGGACCGGCGGTCCCTCGCCCGCCTGACCGGGGCGGCGGCCCGGACGCTCGTCGTGCACCACCCGGCCGGTGCCGTGTGGTGCAGGGGCAGGAGACGCACCTTCCCGCGGCCCAGGAGACTCAGCGGGTCCAGGTAGGCGGACCCGCGGAGCAGGCCCCAGTGGAGGCAGTGGCGGTCCTGGCAGTGCCGGGGCTCGGCGGACAGGGTGCCCAGGGGCTGGTCGCCCACCGGGTCGCCCCGGGAGACGGAGGCGTCCACGGGCTGGTAGGTGGTGCGCAGGTCCCCATGGGAGACGCTCACCACTCCCACGCCCGCGACCCGACCGGCGAAGTGGACGCGACCCGGGCCCGCGGGGTGGATCGACTGCCCCGGTTCGGCGGCCAGGTCCACACCCCGGTGGCCGGGCAACCAGGGTTGTTCGGGTGGGTCGAACCCACGCAGGACCTCGGCCGGGGGCTCCACCGGCCAACGCCACGAGGACACGGCGAAGGCGGCTGGAGACGTGGTGCGGTGGGGCAGGACCGGCAGGAGCAGGAGAGAGAGCGACAACAGCAGGTGCCAGACACGGCGAGGGCTCATGCCTCCAGCGTGCGCCCCGGGGCCGGACTTCGCCACCGCCGATCCGCATCTGTGGACAACCCGTTCCGCGACCCGTCGGCACTCCCCACCGGCCTCCCCGGAACCGCCCGTGGCGGAGCTGCGCTCACCCAGTGATCTGCCTGGGCACGGAGCTGTTCCGGGGTGTGTCCCGCGGAGGATAGAATCATCCGTGGTCCGCTGGACCAACCAACAATACGCACGCCCACACGCCTCCTCAGGGAGGGGCCGCACCCACGGTCCACACCGCTTCGGCGGGGTGGCGGTACGGCCGGGGCGTCAGGATCAACCGACGGCGGAGCACTCCTCCGCCACCGCAAGGAGGACCAGGTCATGGCCACAGTCGTGACGATTCGCCAGCTCCTGGAGAGCGGCGTCCACTTCGGGCACCAGACCCGTCGCTGGAACCCCAAGATGAAGCGCTTCATCTTCACTGAGCGCAACGGCATCTACATCATCGACCTCCAGAAGTCGCTGGCGTACATCGACCGCGCCTACGAGTTCGTCAAGCAGACGGTCGCCCACGGTGGCACCATCCTGTTCGTCGGCACGAAGAAGCAGGCGCAGGAGGCCATCGACGAGCAGGCTCGCCGCGTCGGCATGCCGTTCGTCAACCAGCGCTGGCTGGGCGGCATGCTCACCAACTTCTCCACCGTGCACAAGCGGCTCCAGCGCCTCAAGGAGCTGGAGGAGATCGACTTCGACGACGTCGCCGGCTCCGCCCTCACCAAGAAGGAGCTGCTCAACCTTCGCCGTGAGAAGGACAAGCTGGAGCGCACCCTCGGTGGTATCCGCGACATGTCCCGCGTGCCCAGCGCCGTGTGGATCGTGGACACCAAGAAGGAGCACATCGCGATCAGCGAGGCTCGCAAGCTGAACATCCCGGTCGTCGCCATCCTCGACACCAACTGCGACCCGGACGAGGTCGACTACCCGATCCCGGGTAACGACGACGCCATCCGCAGCGTCAGCCTCCTCACCCGCGTCGTCGCCGACGCCGTCGCCGACGGTCTCCTGGTCCGCTCCGGTGCCTCCGGCGCGACCGAGGAGAAGGCCGCCGAGGAGCCCCTGGCCGAGTGGGAGCGCGAGCTCCTCGAGGGCAAGAGCGAGACGGCTGCCGCCGAGGCCGCCGCCGAGCAGGCCCCCGACGAGACCCCGACCGTCGCTCCGGCCGACGAGGTCGCCGCCGAGGCTCCGGCCGAGGTCACCTCCGAGGACTCCCCGGTGGACGCCCCCGAGCAGGCCCCCGCCGAGGCTCCGGTCGAGACCCCCGCCGAGGACAAGACCGCCGAGTAGTCAGCGGCCCCTTCCGGGGACACCGTTTCCCGCGCGCCGCCTCGCCCTTTTCGGGCGGGGCGGCCCGCGCGGTGCTCACCCGGGTCGCTCCACTTCCAGATCAGAC
Organism: Nocardiopsis sp. B62; assembly: GCF_018070675.1. Lineage (NCBI taxonomy): Bacteria > Bacillati > Actinomycetota > Actinomycetes > Streptosporangiales > Nocardiopsidaceae > Nocardiopsis > Nocardiopsis sp. B62. The sequence continues at coordinate 89,820 of NZ_JAGPXK010000007.1, forward strand.
TTCACTCAAGGGAATCCGAGAACAGTCATGGCGAACTTCACCGCCGCGGACGTCAAGAAGCTGCGCGACGCGACCGGCGCCGGCATGATGGACTGCAAGAAGGCCCTGACCGAGGCCGACGGCGACTACGACAAGGCCGTCGAGGCCCTGCGCATCAAGGGTGCCAAGTCCGTCGACAAGCGCGCGGACCGCACCGCCGCCCAGGGCATGGTCGTCCTCAAGCAGGAGAGCGAGGGTAAGGCCACCCTCATCGAGCTCAACTGCGAGACCGACTTCGTCGCCAAGAACGCCGGCTTCATCGAGCTCGCCAACGAGGTCGCCGACTTCGTCGCCGCCCAGGACGGCGACGACATCGCCGCCATCGCCGCCGCCGAGATCGAGCCGGGCAAGAGCCTCCAGGCCTACATCGAGGGCAAGAGCGCGATCATCGGCGAGAAGCTCGAGTTCCGCCGCATCGCCAAGTTCGACGGCGCCTACGTCGCGAGCTACCTGCACAAGTCCGACCCGGACCTGCCCCCGAGCATGGGCGTCCTGGTCGAGCTGGACAAGCAGGACGAAGAGGTCGGCAAGGACCTCGCCCAGCAGATCGCCGCGCTGGCGCCGCAGTACGTCAGCAAGGACGAGGTCCCCGCCGATGTCGTCGCCAACGAGCGCCGCATCGCCGAGGAGACCACCCGCGAGGAGGGCAAGCCCGAGCAGGCGATCCCGAAGATCGTGGAGGGCCGCCTCAACGGTTACTTCAAGGACGTGACGCTGCTCGGCCAGCCGTTCGTCAAGGAGAACAAGAAGACGGTCCAGAAGGTCGTCGACGAGGCCGGTGTCACCGTCAAGCGTTTCGTGCGCTTCAAGGTCGGCCAGGCCTAGGGAGTTGTTCGGTGGATCGTTCCGAGAAGGCGTCCACCGCACACACCCTGGGGTTTTGACATGATGGAGGTGCCGGGGAGACTTCTCTCCCCGGCACCTTTTGGTGGATATGGGCGGATTTGGGGCGTCATGCGCACCCACCGCCCGCAGCAGGAGCACTCGGGGGACCCTGTGCCACTCGGGGAGAACAAGGGAGGCCGCAGGCCGTGTCGGAGAACGAAGCGATGACCACCGAACCCGCCATGCACGATTCCGGTTGGAAACGTGTGATGCTCAAGCTGTCGGGGGAGGCTTTCGCTGGCGGTGGCGGTCTCGGCATCGAGCCCGAGGTCGTCCAGTACGTGGCGGAGTCCATCGCCGAAGCCGTCTCCGAGGGCATCCAGGTCGCCGTCGTCGTCGGTGGCGGCAACATGTTCCGCGGCGCGCAGCTCACCGAGGGCGGGATCGAGCGCGGCCGTGCCGACTACATGGGGATGCTCGGCACCGTCATCAACTGCCTCGCCCTCCAGGACTTCCTGGAGCGCCTGGGCGTGGACACCCGCGTACAGACCGCGATCCACATGAGCCAGGTCGCGGAGGCCTACATTCCGCGTCGCGCCATCCGCCACCTGGAGAAGGGCCGCGTGGTCATCTTCGGTGCCGGTCTTGGAGCGCCGTTCTTCTCCACCGACACCACCGCCGCTCAGCGCGCGCTGGAGATCGGTGCCCAGGCGGTCCTCAAGGGCACCCAGGTCGACGGGGTCTACGACTCCGACCCGCAGCGCAACCCGGACGCGGTCAAGTTCGACAAGCTCAACTACAACGAGGTCCTCACCCGCGGCCTCAAGGTCATGGACGCCACGGCCGTCAGCCTCTGCATGGACAACGGGCTGCCCATCGTCGTGTTCGACCTCATGAGCCAGGGCAACATCCTGCGCGCCGTCCGCGGTGAGAAGATCGGCACCATCGTCGGCCCCGTCTCCGCCTAGAGAGCGGACGGTCCGGCCGCGACCCCAAGCCACGAACACCCAGCCGAGAACCCGGGAGCGCCACAATGACCGAAGAAACCCTCCTTGAGGCCGAGGAGAAGATGGAGAAGGCCGTGGTCGTCGCGAAGGAGGACTTCGCCACGATCCGGACCGGCCGCCCCACCCCGGCCACCTTCAACAAGATCACCGTCGACTACTACGGTGCCCGCACGCCGATCAACCAGCTGGCGTCCTTCTCGGTTCCCGAGCCGCGGATGGTCGTCATCTCCCCGTTCGACGTGAACTCGCGCACCGACATCATCAACGCGATCCGCAACAGCGACCTCGGCGTCAACCCCTCCGACGACGGCCAGGTCATCCGCGTGGTGTTCCCGGACCTGTCCGAGGAGCGCCGCAAGGAGTACGTGAAGGTCGCGCGCACCAAGGCCGAGGACAGCAAGATCTCGATCCGCAACGTGCGCCGTCGCGCCAAGGACAGCTTCGAGAAGGCCGTCAAGGCCGGTGACCTCGGTGAGGACGAGGCGCACCGCGCCCAGGCGGAGCTGGACGAGCTTTCCCAGAAGTACGTCGCCGCCATCGACGAGCTGTTGAAGCACAAGGAAACTGATCTTCTCGAGGTTTAGCCGGTGAGCACACCTTCCAAGGGTTCCGGCGGCGATGACCACTCACCGGAGCACAGACCCGACGACATTCCCCCGTCCGGGGCGGGCGACCCCGCCTCGGACACGGCCGCCGGGCAGCGCTTCGTGCTGCACAAACCGGGGGGCGGACCGGTCAGGACCGGTCGCAACCTCCCGGTGGCCATCGCCAGCGGGTGCGCCCTGGGCGCGCTCGTCTTCTTCTCGGTCTTCCCCTGGCCGCAGCTGTTCACGATCATCACCTCGCTCGGGGTGCTGATCGGCCTACGCGAGCTCAACCGGGCCTTCGGTGGCAAGGGCATGACCCTGGCCGTGGTCCCGTTGGCCGTGGGCGGCGTGGCCATGCAGGCCGGGGCCTACTTCGGCGGCGCGGACTGGTTGGTGGGTATCGCCGCCCTCACGGCGATCTCCTGCCTGGCCTGGCGGCTGAGAGGAGGAGCGGAGGGGTTCGTCGCCGACGCGTCGGCGAACCTGTTCGTTCTGGTGTACCTGCCGTTCCTGCTGGCCACGTGGATGCTGCTCATCGCGCATCCCGAGGACGGGCAGTACCGGCTCGTGGTGTTCATCCTGGTGACGATCTCCAGTGACATCGGCGGGTACTTCGCCGGGATCCTGCTCGGTCGGCACAAGATGGCCCCGGTGATCAGCCCGAACAAGACCTGGGAGGGGTTCGGCGGCTCCGTGGTGGGCTGTGCGGTGGCGGGCGCGCTGTGCGTGACCCTGCTGCTGGGCGGCCCCTGGTGGGTCGGCGTGGTCCTCGGCCTGGCCGTGGTGGCGGCAGCCACGGTCGGCGACCTCATCGAGTCGCTCTTCAAGCGCGACCTCGGTGTCAAGGACATGGGCCGGTTCATGCCGGGCCACGGCGGCCTGATGGACCGCATCGACTCGCTGCTCATCGCGGGTCCCGTGGTCTGGATCGTGCTGAGCCTGCTCCTGCCGTAGACGACGGGCCGGGCCCCCGGCCTCGTGGCACCCGGTGATGACTGGGCGCGACGAGACCGGGGGCCTTCGTCGTGCCCGGGGACGCCGGAGCGGGTCGGGGTGGATACGCTCGAAGGGTGGATGAACCTCTGATCGAACGCATGCGCCAGTACGGTGAGACGATCTTCGCCGAGATGACGCGCCTGGCCGTGGAGACCGAGTCCGTGAACCTCGGGCAGGGTTTCCCCGACACCGACGGGCCACGCTCCCTCCTGGAGGGGGCCTCCCGCAACATCATGGCGGGGGTGAACCAGTACCCGCCGGGGCCGGGCCGTCCGGAGCTGCGCCAGGCGGTGAGCCGCTACCGCTCCCGCCACTACGGCCTGGAGTTCGACCCGGACACCGAGGTGTACGTGACCGTCGGTGCGACCGCGGGGATCGCCGCGTCCATGCTGGCGCTGGTGGAGCCCGGGGACGAGGTGATCGTCTTCGAGCCGATGTACGACTCCTACGCGGCGACGATCTCACTCGCCGCGGGGGTGCGCCGACCGGTGACGCTGCGCTGCGACCCGGAGAGCGGACGCTTCACGTTCGACCCGGCCGAGCTCCGAGCGGCGGTGACCCCGCGGACCCGGCTGATCATGGTCAACTCCCCGCACAACCCCACCGGGACGGTCTTCACGCCCGCCGAACTGGAGGTGATCGCCGGGGTGTGCCGTGAGCACGACCTGATCGCGGTCACCGACGAGGTGTACGAGTTCCTCACCTTCGACGACCGCGAGCACGTGCCGCTGGCCACGCTTCCGGGCATGCGCGAGCGGACCCTGTCGATCTCCTCGGTGGGCAAGACGTTCGCCGTCACCGCGTGGAAGACCGGCTGGGTCACGGGCCCGGAACCCCTGGTGCGCGCGGTGCGCACGGTCAACCAGTTCCTCACCTTCTCCGCCAACGGCGCGCTCCAGCTGGCCATCGCCGACGCCCTGGACAACGAGGGGGAGTGGATCGAGCGGCAGCGGATCGCGCTCCAAGGCAAGCGGGACCGACTCGCGGAGGGTCTGACCCGGGCCGGGTTCGACGTGAACGTCTGCGAGGGCACCTACTTCCTGATGACGGACATCCGTCCGCTCGGGTTCCTGGACGGCGTGGACGTCGCCCGGGCCCTACCCCGTCAGGCGGGGGTGGCGGCGGTCCCCGCCAAGGTGTTCTACGACCGCGAGGACGAGGGGCGGCACCTGCTGCGTTTCGCCTTCTGCAAGAAGGACGAGGTGCTGGACGAGGCGGTCCGCCGCCTGGCCTCCTGGCACGGGTGGGTGAACTGAGTCCGGTCGGTCGGGCCCGCGTGAGACCGGGCTGGCCGGGGGCAGGCGGTCGCGGCCCCCGGCCAGCCGCGCGCTGAGGCGTTCGTCGGCGTCGGACAGGCCAGGGGCCCAGCACCCGGGCGAGTTCCCGGCAGGTCTCCACGAGTTCGCCCAGGTGGGGACGGCCCCGGACCGCTCGGCGCGGTCGAGGGCCCAGGGCTCGTGGTCGGCCCGCGTGCCGGTTGCCCGCGTCCGCCAGCGCAACGACGGCGCCCGTGGCCGCCTGCGGGTCGTGGGCGCACCGGCCGCAAGGACGGGTGGCGGCCCCAGGAACCGTGGCCCGCCCGGTCGGCTCAGGGTGTGGGGGTTCTCCGTCTCGCGTCCCGGGAGTCCATGAGGTCGATGAGGCGTTCCTCGGCGTCGGGGCCCGGGCTGACCCGGGGCAGGCGCCACATGAGCGCGGCTCCGCCGAGCCACCAGGCCAGGACCATGCCCCACTCGTTGGGCCAGCTCAGCGCCGCGGGCATGCCGGGCAGGTAGAGCAGGAACAGGCCGAACGCCAGGACGAAGGCGGTGACGCCCACCGGGGTGCCCGCGCGGACCCTGAACGGCCGCTCCATCTCCGGTTCACGGCGACGCAGCACCAGGAAGCACACGATCACCATCAGGTAGGCGATCACGATGTTGAGGCCGCCCGCGTTGACCAGCCACACCAGCATCGGGCGGCCGAAGAGCGGGGCCAGGACCGAGAGCGCGCCGATGAACAGCACCGCGTTGGCGGGGGTGCGGAAACGCGGGTGGAGCTCACCGAACCAGGAGGGGAGCATCCTCGAACGCGCCATCGCGTAGATGAGGCGGCTGCCACCGATGAGGAAGGCGTTCCAGCTGGTGAGCAGACCGGCCACTCCGCCCAGGACCAGGAGGTTGCCCATGGCGGCGCTGTCCCACATGGCGGCCATGGAGTCGGCCGAGGCGAGCTCGGAGCCCAGGAGGTCCGAGGAGGGCAACCCGGCGCCGGCGGTCAGCATCACCATCACGTACCAGGCGGTGGCGCAGAAGACCGAGACCACCAGGAGTGACCCGACCAGTCGGTAGGGCAGCCTGATCTCCGAGGCCGACTGCGGGATGACGTCGAAGCCCACGAACAGGAACGGGACCGCGACCAGCACCACGAACATCCCGGACGCCCCGCCGGTGAAGAGGGGTTCCATGTTCGCGGTGGACCCGCCCACGAAGGCGCCGGTGAGCATGGCCGCGCCCGCCGCCAGCAGGAAGAGGACGGTGACGCCCTGGAACACGCTGGCGGGGCGGATCCCGACGTAGTTGAGCGCCGTCATGGCCACGGCGCTCAGGACGCCGATGGCCACCAGACTGGCGTGGACGTCGTACCCGGCGACCGTCCACAGGTGGCCGACCTCGATGTTCGGGAACAGGTAGACGAGGGTCTGCGGGACGGCGACCGCCTCGAAGGCGACCACCGAGACGTAGCCCAGCACCATGGCCCAGGAGGCGACGAAGGCGCCCTTGGGGCCGATGGCGCGCATGGCGTAGTGGTGTTCTCCGCCCGCGTGCGGCATGGCGGAGACCAGCTCGGCGTAGGTGAGGCCGACGAAGGCCATCACGACGCCGCCGATGACGAAGGCCAGGGCGGCGCCACCGCTGCCAGCCGCGTCGACGAAGTCGCCGGTGAGGACGATCCAGCCGAAGCCGATCATCGCTCCGAAGGCCAGGGCCAGGACGTCCGTCCTACCCAGGACCTTGACGAAACCCGGACTTGTGTTGGACATGGAGGGGGCTCCCAACGGGTCGTGCCTGTGTCGGGGGACACACGTGTGGGGGACAAGAGAACACGTGTGAGTCCTGAGGAGAAGTGCCGTGCTGGCCAGGTGCGCTGCCGGGGTTGTACAGAGTGGTTGGTGATGGGTTGACGGGATCTTTGGTGCCCGTGGGTGTGGGGGAGGGGGCGGGTTCCCAGTAGAACCGGAATCCGGGGCGCGCGAAAGCCCCGGGGCGTCGCCTGTGGACAACTCCCCGGGGCCGTGGTCGGATCAGCGCTCGGGTTCGAACCAGACGGCGGCCAGCGGCGGCAGGGTGATCTCGGCGGAGAACGGCTGACCGTGCCACTCCTGTGCCTGCGCGTCGACGGACGCCGGCGCCTCGTGGCCGGAACCCCCGAAGCGCGGGTCGTCGGAGTTGAGCACCGACGTCCAGCGGCCCTCGGAGGGCAGGCCCACCCGCCAGTTCGGACGGGGCACCGGCGAGAAGTTCACCGCGCACGCGAGCACCGAGCCGTCCTCCCCGTGGCGCAGGTAGCTGAGCGTGTTGCCCTGGTGGTCACCACCGTCGAGCCAGCGGAACCCGGCCGGGTCGGTGTCCAGCGACCACAGCGCCGGACGCGGCCGGTAGGCGTTGTTGAGCGCCCTGACCAGCCTCTGGGCCCCCGCGTGGTGCTCGAACTGGAGCAGCCACCACGGCACGCCCTCCTCGTGCGACCACTCGTGCCCCTGGGCGATCTCGCCGCCCATGAACAGCAGCTGCTTGCCGGGGTGGGACCACATGAACGACAGCAGTGCCCGCAGCGTCGCGGCGCGCTGCCACTCGTCACCGGGCGGCTTGTTGAACAGCGCCTGCTTGCCGTGCACGACCTCGTCGTGGGACAACGGCAGCACGTAGTTCTCGCTGTACGCGTAGACCATCGAGAACGTGATGTCGTTGTGGTGGTACTCGCGGTGGATCGGCTCCTTCTTCACGTACTCCAGGGAGTCGTGCATCCAGCCCATGTTCCACTTCAGCCCGAACCCGAGACCGCCCATGTCCACCGGCTGGGTCACCCCCGTGTACGCGGTGGACTCCTCCGCGATCATCGCCACGTTCGGGTTGCGCCGGTAGACCGTGGTGTTGAGCTCCTTGAGGAAGTCGATCGCCTCCAGGTTCTCCCGGCCGCCGAAGGTGTTGGGCTCCCACTGTCCGGAGTCCCGCGAGTAGTCGAGGTAGATCATCGAGGCCACGGCGTCCACCCTGAGGCCGTCGACGTGGAACTCCTCCAGCCAGTACAGGGCGTTGGCGACGAGGAAGTTGCGCACCTCGGTGCGTCCGTAGTTGAAGATGAGCGTTCCCCAGTCGGGGTGCTCACCGCGCCGGGGGTCCGGGTGCTCGTACAGCGCCGTCCCGTCGAACCGGGCCAGCGCCCACTCGTCCTTGGGGAAGTGCGCGGGCACCCAGTCCAGGAACACCCCGACCCCGGCCCGGTGCAGGGAGTCCACCAGGTGCCGGAACTCGTCCGGGCTGCCGAATCGCGGCGTCGGCGCGTAGTACGACGTGACCTGGTAGCCCCATGAACCGTCGAAGGGGTGCCCCGCCACCGGCAGGAACTCCACGTGGGTGAAGCCGAGGTCGACGACGTACTCCACCAGCTGCTCCGCCAGCTCCCGGTAGCTCAAGCCGGGCCGCCAGGAACCGAGATGCACCTCGTAGACGCTCATCGGCGAGCGGTGCGGCTCCGCGCCCTTGCGCTCGGCCATCCACTGCTCGTCGGTCCACACGTGTTCGGAGGTGGTGACCACCGATGCCGTGGCCGGGGGCATCTGGGTGCGCCGCGCCATGGGGTCGGCCTTGTCCCGCCAGTGCCCGTCGGCCCCCAGGACCTGGAACTTGTACAGGTCACCGTCGCCCATGCCGGGCACGAACAGCTCCCACACTCCGTTGGCGCCCAGGCTGCGCATGGGGTGCGCGATCCCGCTCCAGTAGTTGAAGTCGCCGATCACCCGCACCCCGCGCGCGTCGGGCGCCCAGACGGCGAAGCGCGTGCCGCGGATCTCCCCCATGGGGCTCTCGACGGTGGTCGTGTGCGCTCCGAGCGCCCGCCACAGCTCCTCGTGCCGACCCTCACCGATCAGGTGCAGGTCCAGCTCGCCCAGGGTGGGTCCCACCCGGTGGGCGTCGGCCTCCACGAGCTCGGGCCCGCCCTCCTCGTAGCGCACGGCGACGCGGTAGTCGGCGGTGCGGGCGGGGAGCCGGGCGGAGAAGACACCCCGGTGGCGGTGGGTGAGCCCGACCCGGGAGCCGTCCGGCAGGACGGCGTCCACCTCGACCGCTCCGGGGCGCAGGACGCGCAGGTCGCGGCCGTGCAGGCCGAGAACCGAGTGCGGGTCGTGGTGCCAGCCGTCGACGACCCGGTCCAGCTCGGTGACCAGCTCGGCGGAGATCCCGGCGGGTGTCCGGGGCCGCTTGGCCGCGGGCTTCTTCGAGGTGGTAGCTGCCGCGGGCTTCGCGGTGGTCCCGGTGGCGGGCTTCCCCGCGGTGCCCTTCGCGGTGGTCTTCCTGGCTGCGGGCTTCTTCGCGGCGGTCTTCGCGGCGGTCTTCCCGGCCACGGCCCCGCTGGGGGCGGACTCCTTCTTCGCGGCCGGCGCCTTCGCCTTCGTGCCCTTGGACCCCGTACCCTTCGCCGCCGTGCTCCCGGCGGCGGCCATCTTCGGCGCCTCCTTTGGCTTCTCGTCGGCTGTCGCGGACTTCCTGGTCGTGCGCGGTGACAATTCGACTCCGTGGTGACTTGTAATGGTCGGATGGCGGGAGGCGGTGAAGCGATGGCTCGGACGAGGGACGACAGTGGGGGCGGCCGCGGTGCTCGACGGCGGCCGCCCCTGGGGATCAGCCGGGCACGCGTGGCGCTCCGGCGGCGGTGGCGATGGACTCCAGTGGGACCCGGAGCCAGTTGGGCCGGTTGCGGGCCTCGTACAACACCTCGTAGACCGCCTTGTCGAACTCGAAGGCCCGCAGCACGGTGAGGTGCTTGTCCGGATCGGCGCCGCCCCCCTCGGCGTAGCCCCGGCAGAACGCCTCCCGGTTGCGCCGCGCCCAGTCCCGCGCGGCCCACGCGAGGTCGGGGTCGTCGTCCTGTTCGACCAGCAGGTACCCGGCGGCGTAGTCGAAGGAGCGCAGCATCCCGGCCACGTCGCGCAGCGGACTGGACAACCGTTGGCGTTCGCGCACCGGCACGGTCGGCTCGCCCTCGAAGTCCAGCAGCACCCACCCGGACTCGGGCCGGATGACCTGCCCCAGGTGGTAGTCGCCGTGGACGCGCTGGATCGGCAGCGGCTGGTCCAACCGGGCGAGGTCGGCGTAGGCCTCCATCACCCGGGGAGCGTGCTCGGCCAGCTCGGGGACCTCCGCGCTGGCCATGGCCAGGCGTTCCACCATGGCGTCTGCCAGTTCGCTCGCCGCGCTGGGCGACAGCACGTCGGTGGGCAGCGCCGTGGCGAGGGAACTGTGCACCACGGCGGTGGTGCGCCCCAGTCGTGCGGACTCCTCGCTGAAGTCGGCGTCCGCACCGTCGAGCAGTGTGCGGACGTTGGCCGTGGCCATCACCCATCCATCCTGGGCGTCCGGGACGAAGGTCTGGAGCAGGGCGAGCGTGGTCGGTGACGAGTGACCGGACAGGTCCGCCTCGATCCACCCGCACGGGCGCGCCACGTACGGCGAGCCCGACAGCGCCACGTTCAGCTCCAGGTCCGGGTTGCGTCCCGGCCAGAGTCTGCGGAAGGTCTTGAGGACGTAGTCCCGCCCGTACACCAGGGAGGTGTTGGACTGCTCACCGGTGAGCAGACGCCCCGGACCAAGGGCCTCCACGGTCGTGCCGGGCAGGGTACGGAAGCGCACCCGGCCGCGTCGGTCCCCGTCCCCGCCACCGGTGAACCGTTCCAGCAGCAGAGCCGTGAGCTGCGGGTCGTGCGCGGCGTCGTACACCACGCGGGGACGGCTGCCGGAGACCTGGCACACGCCGATGGCGGCGCGGGCCAGGTCGGGCGGCAGCGACCGGGGCGGGCGGGAGCCGAGCAGCACCTGGTAGCGGGAGCTGAGGCCGCGCTGCCCCGCCTGCACAACGAGGACGTTCAGATCAGGTCCGCCGGGACCGGCCGAGACCAGGGTGTACCTGCTCTCGATCCGGACCCGCTGGATCGGTATCCCCTTGCCGGAGAACCATCGTTGCCGGGGAAGCCAGACCGCCAGGAGTTCTTCTAGCTGCGACATCTCAGTAAGGACCGTGTCCCTTCCCGCCACCGTCCCCGGGCCGGGAGCCGGACACTGTGGTGGACGTGCGGTGGCCGGTGTCGAGGGCGTCCCGGGCGCTGACCCCGGCTGAGGGCAGGCCGTAGGTGGGGGCGCCCTCGCGGGTCTGGGAGCCCGGCTCGGTGGTCCGCTCGGCCGGGAGCTGGAACCAGTAGAAGCCGTGGCCGGGGAGCGTGAGCAGGTACGGCAGCTCACCGATTTCCGGGAAGCTCACCCCGCCCACGCACTCCACTGGCCTGACCCCCGCGTAGCGGGACAGGTCCAGCTCCACGGGCTGCGGGTGCCGGGACAGGTTGTTCACGCACAGCATGCGGTCGTCGCCGTGCTCCCTGATGAACGCCAGCACGCTGGGGTTGGTGGCGTTGAGCTCGGTGAACTCCCCGGTACCGAACACGGGGTGGCGCTTGCGGATCTGGATCATCCGCCGCGTCCAGTTCAGCAGCGATCCCGGGTTCTCGCGCTGGGACTCCACGTTGATCGCCTGGTAGCCGTAGACCGGGTCCATGATCAGCGGGAGGTACAGGCGGGCGGGGTCGCCCCGGGAGAAACCGGCGTTGCGGTCGGAGTTCCACTGCATGGGCGTGCGGACGGCGTCGCGGTCGCCCAACCAGATGTTGTCGCCCATCCCGATCTCGTCGCCGTAGTACAGGACCGGCGAGCCGGGCAGGGACAGCAGCAGCGCCGTGAACAGCTCGATCTGGTTGCGGTCGTTGTCCAACAGGGGCGCGAGCCGCCGACGGATCCCCACGTTCGCGCGCATGCGGGGTTCCTTGGCGTACTCGGAGTACATGTAGTCGCGCTCCTCGTCGGTGACCATCTCCAGGGTCAGCTCGTCGTGGTTGCGCAGGAAGATCGCCCACTGGCAGTTGCGGGGGATCTCCGGGGTCTGGGCGAGGATCTCCGAGATCGGGAACCGCTGCTCCTGCCGCACCGCCATGAACATGCGCGGCATCAGCGGGAAGTGGAAGTTCATGTGGCACTCGTCGCCGCCGGACTCGAAGTCGCCGAAGTAGTCGACAACCTCCGACGGCCACTGGTTGGCCTCGCTCAGCAGCACCCGGTCCGGGTACAGGCGGTCCACCTCGGCGCGCACCCGCTTGAGGAACTCGTGGGTCTCCTTGAGGTTCTCGCAGTTGGTGCCCTCGCGCTCGTACAGGTACGGCACGGCGTCCAGGCGGAACCCGTCGATGCCCAGGTCGAGCCAGTAGCGCAGGACCTCCAGGATCGCCTCCTGCACCGCCGGGTTCTCGAAGTTGAGGTCCGGCTGGTGGGAGAAGAAGCGGTGCCAGTAGTACTGGCCGCGCACCTCGTCGTAGGTCCAATTGGAGGTCTCGGTGTCGACGAAGATGATCCGCGCCTCGTCGTAGAGGTCGTCGGTGTCCGACCACACGTAGAAGTCGCCGTAGGGGCCGTCCGGGTCCTCCCGGGAGGCCCTGAACCACGGGTGCTGGTCGCTGGTGTGGTTCATGACCAGGTCGGTGATGACCCTGATGCCACGGCGGTGCGCCTCGTCCAGGAGCTCCACGAAGTCGGCGGTGTTGCCGAACTCGGGGAGGATCTTGAAGTAGTCCGAGATGTCGTACCCGCCGTCGCGCAGCGGCGACTCGTACATCGGCAGCAGCCAGACGCAGTCGATGCCCAGCCACTGGAGGTAGTCCAGCTTCCGCACGAGCCCGGTGAGGTCACCGGTGCCGTCGCCGTTGGAGTCGAAGAACCCGCGAGCGAGTACCTCGTAGAAGACGGCGTGCTTGAACCAGTGGGGATCACTGGTGCCGCCGGTGGACATGAGCGGGCCGGTGGCGGCCCCGGTGGCCGGGGCGAGCGGACCGTGTTCGGCGTGCTCGTGGGCGACGGGTCCGGGCTCGTCGTTGCTCATCTACTGCTCCCCACCAAGAATGTTCGACGTCTGATCAACAGGCTTTTCGCACGATGGAGGGGGCGGCACCCGGTCGGGGTGGCCGCCCGCCTCGTCAGGGCCCGTCATCTGCCGTGGACGGTGAGCACGTGCGCGGGTCCGGTCGCGGGGTCGAGGCGGACGTAGTTGTCCGCCCGCCAGGTGTACGCGCGTCCGGTCAGCTCGTCGGTCACCCTGAGGTCCTCCTCCCACGTGCGGCCGATCGACGGCAGGTCCAGGTGCACCGTGGCCTCGCGGGCGTGGTGCGGGTCGAGGTTGACGACGGCGATCACGACGTCGTCGGGCTCACCGGGGGCGCCGGGCCGGTGCTTGGAGAAACACACCAGTTCGGGCCGGTCCACATGGTGGAAGCGCAGGTTGCGCAGCTCGCGCAGGGCGGGGTGGGTCCGGCGCAGCGCGTTCAGCCGGGTGATCAGCGGGGCGATGGTGTCCCCGGAGGCATCGGCGGCGGCCCAGTCCCGGGGCCTGTACTGGAACTTCTCCGAGTCCAGGTACTCCTCGCTGCCCGGGGCCGCGGGGGTGTTCTCGCACAGCTCGAAGCCCGAGTAGACGCCCCAGGTGGGGGAGAGCAGCGCGGCGAGCACCGCGCGGACCTCGAAGGCGGGGCGCCCGCCCTCCTGGAGGTAGGCGTTGAGGATGTCCGGGGTGTTGGTGAACAGGTTCGGGCGCAGGTAGTGCGCGGTCTCCCCGCTGAGCTCGGTGAGGTAGTCGGTGAGCTCGTCCTTGCCGTTGCGCCACGTGAAGTAGGTGTAGGACTGGTGGAAGCCCACCTTGGCCAGGGTGCGCATCATGGCGGGGCGGGTGAAGGCCTCGGCGAGGAAGAGCACGTCCGGGTCGCGCCTGGCGACGTCGGCGAGCAGCCGCTCCCAGAAGGCGACGGGCTTGGTGTGGGGGTTGTCGACGCGGAAGATCCGAACGCCGTGATCGATCCAGTGCCGGACCACACGCAGGCACTCCTTGTAGAGGCCCTCGAAGTCGTGATCGAAGCAGAGCGGGTAGATGTCCTGGTACTTCTTCGGCGGGTTCTCGGCGTAGGCGATGGACCCGTCCGCGCGTTTGCTGAACCACTCGGGGTGCTCGCTCACCCAGGGGTGGTCGGGCGAGCACTGCAGGGCCAGGTCAAGGGCGATCTCCAGGTCGTGCTCGCGGGCCTCGGCCACGAAGGCGTCGAAGTCGGCGAGGGTGCCGAGGTCGGGGTGGACGGCGTCGTGGCCGCCGTCAGCGGAGCCGATCGCCCACACCGAGCCGGGGTCGCCCGGTCCGGGCCGGAGGGTGTTGTTGCGGCCCTTGCGGTGGGCCTCGCCGACGGGGTGGATCGGCGGCAGGTAGACGACGTCGAACCCCATGCCGGCGATGGCGGGCAGGCGCTTGGCGGCGGTCGCGAAGGTGCCGGAGACCTCCCTGCCGGGCGCGGCGTCGACCTGTGCCCCCTCCGAACGGGGGAAGAACTCGTACCAGGAGCCGAAGAGGGCGCGTTCGCGGTGGACGGCCACCTTGGTGCGCCTGGAACGGGTGACGAGTTCGCGCAGGGGGTCGCGCTCCATCTTCGCGAGGACCTCGCCGGTGACAGCGGCCCCGAAGCGCTCCAGCGGGGAACGGGAGGTGTCGCGCAGCACCTTGGCGGCGGCGGTCAGGGCGGGAGTTCGAGGGGTGCGCCGAGCGGCCCGTGCCAGGAGGCGCGCGCCCTCTTCCAGAACCAGTTCGGTGTCGGTGTCCAGGGGGAGCTTCACGCGGGCCACGTGCAGCCAGGTGGTGAACGGGTCGGTCCACGACTCGACCGAGAACGACCAGTTCCCCTCGCTGGGAAGGCTGATCTCGGCCTCGTACCGGTCGGTCCCGCGGTCCCGTTCCCGCATGGGGACCAGCGCCTCCCGGCGGCCCTTGGGGGAGTGGAGGACCACGCCCGCGGCGAGGGAGTCGTGGCCCTCACGGATGACGGTGGCGGACACGGTGAAACGTTCACCGGGAACGGCTTTCACGGGGCCGAGTCCGTTGTGTGGAGAGATGTCGAGGATGGGCAGTCGTCCGATCACTGGCTACACCGTAATTGTCGTGGTTCGGGCGTTATGGGATGGCACGGGCAAGGGTTCGTGCGTGAATAACCGGGAGTTCATCCATGGAAATACGGAGTTAACGAAAGCTCGGATCGGGAACCTGTCCGGATTGCGGCTTCGGTGCCCTCCGCTGTCTATCGTCGGCCCTCTAGTGGGGTTTGGCAGAGTGGCGAGGCCGCAGTATTAATGTGATCCTCGCCACACTAGGCGGAGGCGCCAAGACCTGGTATTTGCCGCGTTTCACCTTGGCGAACCTCGCAATGCGGGCATAGGTCACCAAGCGATTCAGGCGCCTCTGTGGTTGTTTTCGTATTCCGCTTCATGAAAATTCGGAAAAATCAGGTCGCATGTTGGTGAGGAGGCTGGGATGGGTAGGGCTGTCAAATGCGCCAACGAGCGGGAGGGCTGGATTCCGGGCATCTTCGCGAGTCCGATCAGTCCCCTGGGAAACGTTCGCCCCATATTCGGGTGTCCTGTCACTCGCGGATCGGGTACCCGCCGCCGAACCGCCCTCAGGTCAAGGAAAGGTCCGGGGGTTTACAGGCGATCCATCCTGACTCGCGAAGCGTGCACGATCTGCACGGCTTTGCCGTGGATTGAGGAAGGTTTTCGCTAACACGCCTGATTTGACGGACTTCCCTTTGCGTACCGGCTGCGAGTGTGGGCGTCGCAGTGTTCGTGTCGCGTGGCGCGCGGACAGCACACGGCCGTAGGGGGGCGACGTGACGGAGTCGAACCGGGGTGGTCCGTTCCTGGATCCGTTCCTGGAGGCGTTCCGGGGGTTCCTGAAGCACGACCAGCCGCAGGACCGGCGTGAGGCGCTGCTCAGGCTGTCCGGGCTCGGGGTCGTCGCCGGGCTGTTGTCGGCGGCCCTGGTCATGCCCTGGGTGGGAGGTGCCGGACTGGTCGCCCGTGACGCGGCGGCCGGGTTCATGTCCCTGCCCGGTGACCTGGACGTACCCAGCCTGTCCTCCCGTGTCCTGCTCACCGCCGACGACGGGACGCCCTTCGCCGAGGTCTCCGAACGCGAACGCCGCGTGGTGGGCCTCGACGACATCAGCCCGTGGGTGGGCACGGCCCTCATGGCCATCGAGGACGACCGTTTCTACGAACACAAGGGCCTGGACCTGCGCGGCGTGATCCGTGCCGCCGCGCGCACCGCCCAGGGCGACACGCAGGGCGGTTCGACCATCACTCAGCAGTACGTGAAGAACCTCCTCATCGAGACCGCGGACACGGAGGAGGACGTCGAGGGCGCCAGCGCGCAGAACCTGGGCCGCAAGCTCACCGAACTGCGCTACGCGATCGACGTCGAGGACCGCCTCACCAAGGACGAGATCCTGGAGGGGTACCTGAACCTGTCCTACTTCGGCGGAGGCGCGCATGGTGTCGAGATCGCCGCGCAGCGGTACTTCTCCATCCCCGCCGCCGACCTCGACGCCGGCCAGGCGGCCATGCTGGCCGGTCTGGTGCGCGCCCCCTCGTTCTACGACCCGCTGAACAACCCCGAGGGCGCGCTCGAACGCCGCAACGTCGTACTGGACCGCATGGTGGCCACCGACGTGCTCGACGCCAAGGAGGCCGAGGCCCACAAGGAGCGGGGGCTGGGCATCGACTCCACGCCGCGCGGAGGCAGTTGCGCGGAGAGCGACTACCCGTTCTTCTGCGACTACACCATGCGCTGGCTGCGGAACTCGGACCTGATCGGCGGCACCGCCGAGGAGCGCGAACAGCGCATCGTCCAGGGCGGGCTGACCGTGCGGACGACACTCGACGCGGCCGCGCAGGACGCCGCGGAGAAGGCCATCGAAAAGCGCGTCCCGCACGAGGACTCCACGAAGTTCGCGGCCCAGGCGATGATCGAACCCGGCTCCGGCCGGGTGCGCGCCCTGGCCCAGAACCTGAAGTACGGGTTCGACGACGAGGCGGTGGGCACGACCTCCCTCAACCTCGCCGTGGACCAGGCCGACGGCGGCTCCTCCGGTTACCAGGCCGGGTCCACCTTCAAGACGTACACGCTGGCCGCGGCGCTGGAGAAGGGCCTGGGCTACGGGACCAGCTTCTCCTCACCCAAGAGCATGTCCGTCAGCGGGATGTCCGGCTGCGACGGCACCAGGATGTCCGCGTGGAACGTGCGCAACGCCGGTGAGAGCGACGACGGCAGCCACAACATGATCAGCGCGACCAAGGGGTCGGTGAACACCTACTTCGCCCAGCTCCAGAAGCGCGTGGGCCTGTGCGAGACCTCGGAGATGGCGGAGAAGGCCGGAGTGCACCGCGCGGACGGCGCAGACCTCGGGGTGTGGAGCTCCTTCACCCTGGGCGACCAGGAGGTGTCCCCGCTGAACGTGGCCGCCTCCTACGCGACCTTCGCCGCACGCGGTGAGTACTGCGAGCCCCGCCCGGTGCGCTCGGTGACCGAGGAGGGCACCGGCGAGCAGCTCAAGACCACCTCCGAGTGCGAGCGGACGGTCAAGCAGGACGCCGCCGACGGGGTGAACCACCTGCTCCAGCAGACCTTCGACGGGGGCACCGCCAAGGGACTGGACATCGGTCGGCCGGCCGCGGGCAAGACCGGCACCACGGACGGGGCCGCCTACGCCTGGTTCGCCGGGTACACCCCGAACCTCGCCTCCGCCGTGGTCGTGGGCGACGTGCGCGGCGGCGAGCAGAACCCGCTCCAGAGCGTGACGATCGGCGGCCGCTACTACGGGATCGTCTACGGCGGCACCCTGCCCGGTCCGATCTGGCAGGAGAGCATGCGCGGCGCCACCGATCACCTGCCCTCGGACAGTTTCGCGGGGTCGCCCGGAAGCTTCGGCGACCCGAAGACCGAACCGGCGGAGCAGAGGGGCGACGACGGCGACGACGACGGGGGCGGCGACGACGGCGACGAGGAGGCCTAGGGCGTCCGGGGGTCCGCGCCCCGGTCCGGTGGTCGTGCGGGAACGGCGATCACGCGACCGGGGCGCGGACCCGTGTGGCGGGCCTCGCCGTCATCGTGTTCTCACAATCCGTGGTTGGGGATCTTGACAGGTCTAGACCAGCCTTGCTTAGGTGACGTCACCCCCTGCGGCGCGCGGTCGGACGCAGCGCCGCACCCTAGGAGTGTGATCACGTGATCCGACGTCTCCTGAGTCAGCTCGCCGCGCTGGGCGCGATCGCGGCTGTGCTCGTTACCCTCCCCGCCACGGTCGCGCAGGCCGCCACCTGCGCGACCGCCTGGAGCTCCTCCGCCGTCTACACCGGCGGCGGCCAGGTCTCCTTCGAAGGCCGCAACTACACCGCCAAGTGGTGGACGCAGAACGAACGTCCCGGCACCTCGGACGTCTGGTCCGACCAGGGCGCGTGCGGCACCGACGGAGGCGGGGAGCAGCCGGGCCCCAGTGACTTCGTGGTCAGCGAGGCCCAGTTCAACCAGATGTTCCCGAACCGGAACTCCTTCTACACCTACGCCGGCCTCACCGCCGCCCTGAGCTCGTACCCGGGCTTCACCAACACGGGCAGTGTCGAGGTGCAGCGACGGGAGGCGGCCGCGTTCCTCGCCAACGTCAGCCACGAGACCGGTGGACTGGTGCACATCAAGGAGACCAACGAGGCGAACTACCCGCACTACTGCGACTGGGGCCAGCCCTTCGGCTGCCCGGCCGGACAGTCCGCCTACTACGGCAAGGGCCCGATCCAGCTGAGCTGGAACTACAACTACAAGGCCGCTGGTGACGCCCTCGGCATCGACCTTCTGAACAACCCCTACCTGGTCGAGCAGGACGCCGCGATCGCCTGGCGGACCGGACTCTGGTTCTGGAACACCCAGCCCGGCGCCGGAACGATGTCGGGGCACACCGCCATCGTCGGCGGTCACGGCTTCGGCGAGTCGATCCGCTCCATCAACGGCTCGATCGAGTGCAACGGCGGCAACCCGGGACAGGTGCAGAGCCGCATCAACACGTTCACGCACTTCACCCAGATCCTCGGCACCACGACGGGGTCGAACCTGAGCTGCTGACCCCCGGGTGCGTCAGGCACCCGTGACGGCACTCCGAGCGGGGGTGCGACCGGCGACCACCGTCGGGCGCGCCCCCGCTCCGGCGTTCCCGAAGCCGGTCCGAGCCCCTCCGAGACCCCTCCGGGGCCGGTGCGTTCGCGTCCCACAGGTGGGAAGGTCTTCACCAATCGTCACGTTTGCACCATAATGGAGGCAATCCGACAGGGGAGCGCGTGAGCGCTGAGAGTGCGGCACCCGGCCGCAGACCCTTACACACCTGATCTGGGTCATGCCAGCGAAGGAAGTCATAGGAAACCGCCATCGCGGCGTGCGCGTGCGCGCGCCCGGCTGGCGCTCTTGGCCACATGGGCCCTCGTCACCCCGACGAAGGGACATCAACCACCATGAGTACCGAAAGCGACCGTGAGACCGGTCCCGGAACCGCCGCCCGGCCCACGGGCACCGTCCAGGAGGTCCTGGCGAAGTTCCGGAGCTGGCGCACCGTCGACATCGTCGTGGCCGCCGTGATCGGCGTCGCGGTCGGCGTCGTCTTCTGGCTGTGGAACATCGTCTGGTCGGTCACCACACCGCTGTTCGTCGCCTTCCCGCCCGGGCAGGCCGTCGTCTACGGCATGTGGCTGATCTCCGGTGTGCTCGGCGGCCTCATCATCCGCAAGCCCGGAGCGGCCCTGCTGACCTCGATCGCGGCCGCCTCCGTCTCGGCCGTGCTGGGCACCCAGTGGGGGATCATGGTCGTCCTCGACGGCGCCCTCCAGGGGCTGCTGCCCGAGCTGGTCTTCCTCGCCTTCGCCTACCGGCGCTGGAACATGGGCGTGGCCGTGCTCGCAGCCGCCGTCGCCGGGCTCTCCCCGGCCATCCGGGACAACATCGCCTACAACGTCACCTGGCCGATCGAGTACCAGCTCACCTACGGGGTGATCGTGGTCCTCAGTGCGGCGGTCATCGCGGGTGTGGGCGCCCGACTGCTCACCACGGCGCTGGCCCGGGCCGGTGCGCTGGCCCCCTTCCCCTCGGCCAGGGGCTGACCCGTGACCCGACCCGACACAGGCGGTGCGCGCGTCGAACTCTCCGGCTGGGGATGGAAGCACGCGGGCCGCGACGACCACGCCCTGCGCGGGGTGGACCTGACCGTCGAACCGGGGGAGCGGGTCCTGCTGCTCGGCGCCTCGGGCGCGGGCAAGTCCACCCTGCTGCACTCCCTGGCCGGGCTCACCGGTGAGGACGGCGCCATCAGCGGCGAGCAGGAGGGGTCGTTGCTGGTGGACGGTGTCCCCGCCGACCGTGGCCGGGGCGGCGTTGGGCTGGTGAGCCAGGACCCCGAGACCCAGCTCGTGATGGCCCGCGCCGGGGACGACGTCGCCTTCGGGCTGGAGAACCTGGGGGTGGACCCCGGGCTCATCTGGCCGAGGGTCGAGCGCTCCCTGGCGGAGGTCGGCTTCCCCTACGGCCTCCGGCACTCCACGGGCGCGCTCTCCGGCGGCGAGAAGCAGCGTCTGGTGATCGCCGGAGCGCTGGCCATGCGGCCGCGCCTGCTGCTCCTGGACGAACCCACCGCCAACCTCGACCCGGCCGGTGCCTCGCTGGTCCGCGACCTGCTCTCCCGCCTGCTCGGCGAGACCCGGGCCACCCTCGTGCTGGTCGAACACCGGGTGGCCGACGTCGTGGACCTGGTGGACCGGGTGGTGGTGGTCGCACCCGGCGGGGGAGTGATCGCGGACGGCACCCCGGCACGGGTGTTCGCCGAACACGGTCGTTCCCTGGCCGAACAGGGCGTGTGGATCCCCGGCAACGAGCCCGCCCCCGAACTCACGCCCGGACCTGGCGGCGGACTGCTGGTGGAGACCGTGGACGTCACCGCCCGCACCCCCTTCCAGGTGGGCGTGCGCGCCGCGCCCCGGCGCACGGTGCTCGACGACGTGAACGTCACCGTGCGCGCGGGGACCGCGACCGCGCTGACCGGGCCCAACGGGGCTGGCAAGTCCACGCTCCTGACCATGCTGGCCGGGCTGTCCCGCCCACACCGGGGACAGGTGCTGCCGCGCGGTCCGCTGGCCGAGTCGGACCGGCGTCCGCTGGTTCGCTGGCCTGCACGCCGTCTGGCCCGCCACGTGGGCACGGTCTTCCAGCACGCCGAGGACCAGTTCGTCACCGCCACGGTCCGCGACGAACTCCGCTTCGCGCCGCTGCGGGCCGGGATGGGAGAGGCCGAGACCGACGCCTGGGTGGGCGAACTGATGGAGCGGCTGCGGCTCACCAGGTTGGCCGAGGTGCACCCCTACACGCTCTCCGGCGGCGAGAAGCGGCGCCTCTCGGTGGCGACCGCGCTCAGCTCCGGTCCCTCACACGCCCCGGACCTGCTGGTGCTGGACGAACCCACCTTCGGCCAGGACACCCGGACCTGGACGGAGCTGGTGGAGCTGCTCGGCGTCCTGCGCGCCGAGGGGCGGGCCGTGGTCATGGCCACCCACGACGAGCTCCTCCTGCGCCGTCTGACGGACGTGGAGGTGCGGGTGGCCGACGGGCGCGCGGCGCCCGTCGAGACGGCTGCCACGGCACGAGAGGGGGACGTGTGAGTTCCCAGGTCTCGCATCGCTCCATGGGAGGGGACACCCTCACCCTGGACGTGCCCGAGGGCGGCGGCGCCCGCTACTGGCTCACCAGCCTGAACCCGGCCGCCAAGCTCCTGGCCGCACTGGCGATCGGGATCGGACTGATCCCGGCGGTGGACGCCGTCACCGGCGGAGTCGTGCTGCTCGCGGTGCTGCTCACGGTGCCGTTCAGCGGAGTGGACCGGCGCACACTGCTGATCCTGGGCGGACCGTTCCTGCTCATGGGGCTCAGCAGCGGCGCGGTCAACTACCTGTACGGCGAGCACGGCCTGGAGGGAGCCGTGGGCGCGGCGGTGCGCCTGCTGGCCATCGCCCTGCCTGGCCTGCTCGCCGCGATCAGCAGCGACCCCACGGAGATGTCCGACGGCCTCGTGCAGCGCCTCCGGGTGCCGGAACGCCCCGCCATGGGCGTGCTCGCGGCGCTGCGGCTCATCCCGCTGCTCGCCGACCAGTGGCGGACCATCACACTGGCCCGCCGGGCACGGGGCCTGGAAGCCGGGCGCAACCCGCTGCGGGTCGTCTCGTTGTTCTTCGGGCGGCTCTTCGCGCTACTGGTGCGATCCATCCGGACCGGGATGCTGCTGGCCACCGCGATGGACGCGCGCGCCTTCGGCACGGGATCCCGCACGCACGCGCGGTACAGCCACTGGCGGGCGGCCGACACCCTCCTCCTGGTGGGCACCGCCCTGCTGCTGGTCGCCGCCTACATCCTGTCGGCCCGCCTGGGGACCCTGGTGCTGCTCTTCCGCTGACCCGGGTGGTTAGGTAAGCAGCGGACACTGACGTCGAAGCGAAGCAGGTGGAGAACGTGAGCGAGTTCGTGCGCGTCGAGGCCGACCCGGAGAACCCCGGAGTGGCCGTCATCCGGATCGACCGTCCCAAGGCGCTGAACGCGCTGAACGGCACGGTCACCCGGGAGATCGCGGAGGCGGCCGCCGCCGTGTCCGCCGACCCCTCCGTGCGCGCGGTGGTGCTCTACGGCGGTGAGCGGGCGTTCGTGGCCGGGGCCGACATCAAGGAGATGGCCGACCTCACCCACGCCCGCATGCTGGAGTACTCGCGGGCCCTCCAGAACGCCCTGACGGCGGTGGCCCGCATCCCCAAGCCCGTGGTCGCGGCGATCAGCGGCTACGCGCTGGGCGGCGGCTGTGAGCTGGCGCTGTGCGCCGACTTCCGGGTTGCGGGCACCAAGGCCAGGCTCGGCCAGCCCGAGATCCAGCTGGGCGTCATCCCGGGCGCGGGCGGCACCCAGCGCCTGCCGCGCCTGATCGGCCCGTCCCGGGCGAAGGACCTGGTGTTCAGCGGCCGCCACGTGCGAGCCGACGAGGCCAGGGAGATCGGTCTCGTGGACGAGGTCGTTCCCGACGAGGAGGTCTACTCGGCCGCCGTGGCCCTGGTCGCCAAGTACGTGGACGGGCCCGCCGTGGCCCTGGCCGCCGCCAAGGAGTCGATCGACCGGGGACTGGAGACCGACCTGGACACCGGCCTGGAGATCGAGCGCCTGCACTTCTCCGGCCTGTTCTCCACCGAGGACCAGAAGGCCGGGATGAAGAGCTTCGTCGAGCAGGGGCCGGGCAAGGCCACCTTCGTCGGCCGCTGAACCCCCGGTCGTGACCGGGCCCCGGCCGCCGTGGCGGTCGCTGGGGCGTTCGCGTGGTCCGAGGCGGGTAGTGTCGGGACGTCCACCTCGGTGTCCCGCCTCGGACCTGTGCGAGGTTCTGTAGGACTCCGCCGCCGCTCCGACTCCTTGTTCGCGTCGAGTGGCGACACGGGACCCAGGGAAGACGTCCGGAACCGGCCAGCCGGGACGGGGGACGGGGAACCGCTCGCGTGGTTTTTCCGTCATACTCGTCAATGGTCGTCCGAGGACGGACGGTTCGCTCGGAGTCCCCGGTGGCGCGTGTGGCGCCCACACCCTCCGGCGGGACCGATGAGACCGCAGGCCCCTCGGAGGGGCCACACAAGCCAATGTTGACCCATCCCCCCGGCCGATAAGCTGGACGTGGTGGTATGTGGTCTTTTGAGGGGATGAGTTCTCGATGGCAATGTCGGCAGGTTTCCCCACGGGTGAAGAGCTGCCGGAGCGCATCGGCCACTACGTCATCCGCCGCCGCATCGGCGCTGGCGGAATGGGTGTGGTGTACCAGGCCGAGGATCCCCGGACCGACCAGTTCGTCGCGGTGAAGGTCCTCAAGCCCGAGGTCGCCGGTGACCACATCGCACGCGCCCGGCTCGCCCGCGAGGTCGAGACGATGCGCCGCGTGCAGAGCCCCAACGTGGCCGAGGTCATCGACGCGGACACGCAGGCCGAGCTGCCCTGGGTGGTCACCGAGTACATCCCCGGGCCCACCCTGGACGCCACCGTCACCGACCACGGCCCCCTGCGCGGCCGCGCTCTGACCCGTTTCATCACCGGCATGGCCCGGGCGATCAAGGACATCCACGCGGTGGACGTGATCCACCGTGACCTCAAGCCCGGCAACGTGATCATCTCCAACGGCGAGCCGATCGTCATCGACTTCGGCATCGCGCACGCCGTGGACGGCGCCAAGCTGACCCAGACCGGCACGTTCGTCGGTACGCCCAGCTACCTGTCACCCGAGGTCATCGAGGGTACGGACCTGGGGCCCGCCACCGACGTGCACGCCTGGGGCGGCACCGTCGCCTTCGCCTCGACCGGCCGCCCGCCCTACGGTGCCGGTTCGTTCGAGGTCATCTTCTTCCGCATCCTCAACGGCGAGATCGACATGGACGGGATGCACGAGGCGCTGCGCCCGCTCGTCAACCGCGCGGTCTCGCGCGACATGTCGGCCCGCCCCACCGCCGCCGAGCTGATGGTCGAGACGGGTCGCCTCAACCTCGACCTGCCCTGGACCGAGCCGGGCGGAGGCATGCCGCCCACCGGGCAGACCGGCAGCCACACCATGCACGCCCCCACCCCGACGCAGAACCCGGCCGCCTCGGGCGGCCACGGAGGCGGTTCGGGCTTTGGAGGTGCGGCCGCGGCCGGTGCCGCGGGAGCGGCGCTCGGCGGCGCCGCCGGATACCTCGCGGGCCGGGCCACCGACGGCTGGGGCCCCGCGCACACCCGGGGCGCGAACCCCGCCAACACCGCCGGCGCGTGGGCCAACCCCTCCGCGCCGCAGACCAGCCACGCACGGTCCGGCGGGTGGAACGACGACGCCACGGACGACCTCAGCGGCGGTCGGCCCGCGAACACGGGTTCGGGCTGGAACACCGACGACGAGGCCACCAACGACCTCAACGCCGCGCGCTCCACGGGCTGGGGCTCGGACGCGGAGGCCACGGACGACCTCGGCGGCCGGCGTGCGGCCGCCACGGGCTGGGGCCAGCCGGACGAGGCCACCGACGACCTGTCCAACCTGCCCGGCACCGATCGGATCACCCCGGGGTCCTCGCACGACCTCGACGACCCGCAGGGCACGGAGCGCATGCAGCCCGGTCAGGGCGACATGCACGGCACCCAGCGCTTCGAGCCGGGCGAGCTGGCACGCAGGGACGACGCGCACGGCACCCAGCGCTTCGAGCCGGGCGAGCTGGCACGCAGGGACGACGCGCACGGCACCCAGCGCTTCGAGCCCGGAGAACTGGCGCGCAGGGACGACCCCGCCGGGACCATGATGATGGGCCAGGCGGAGATCGCCCGTCAGCAGGCCCAGCCGGACGCGGCTCCCCAGACCCAGTTCTTCAACTCCCCGCTGGACCCCAACGCCTTCCAGGACATCCTGACGCCGGTCGGCCAGCAGGGCCGGGCCAACAGCACCCAGGAGTTCGACGAGGAGGAGTTCGAGGAGCGCGGTGGCCTGCTCGGACGGTTCCGGCGCGGTCGCGGTGACAAGTTCGGCGACTACTTCCGGGGCGACGGCCACGGGGACGAGTACGACGAGCACGAGGACGACGAGTACTACGACGAGTACTGGCGGATGCACCCGCTGGTGCTCGTCCCGATCATGGTCTCGCTGGCAGGTGTGGCCCTGTGGTTCCCGTGGGTCGGCATCATCCTGGGCATCGTGGTGATCGCCGGTCTGGGCGCGTTGGACGTGGTCAAGTCCGAGCACGCGCGGCGACTCCAGACGCGCGGGCCGCGCAACTCCGACAGCATGGTGGTGGCGCTCAGCTTCCCGTGGGCGTTCGGCCGCATGGCGTTGCGCACGGTCGGGTTCGGCCTGATCTACCTGCTGGGCGGCATCCTCGTCGGGATGGTCTACGCGAGGATCATGGACGCACCGGGGGAGGGCGCCAACTACACCGGTGCCTTCGCGGTGTTCGTGATGATCCTGCTGAGCTACCTGATGCCCAGCGGGCGTGAGGCTCGTCACCAGGCGGTCTGGCTGGTGGAGCGGGCGAGGTTCAGCAACCTCTACGTGTACGTGGGAGTGGTGGTGGCCATCCTGCTGCTCACCATGCTGATCCTGTCCATCGGGCTGACCTCGGCGCCGATCTGGACCACGGGCCCGCTCAGCGGCCCCTCCGACTGGTTCGGCTAGACGAAGAGCCACTGAGGACGCTCCTTCTCCCGCTGGGAGGGGGAGCGTCCGTCGTTCGGCGGCGGTGTGCCCGCCAACGGCGTGGAACCGGTCACTAAGGTGGGTGTGGGGACTCCGCGTCCCGCCCGGTCGGCACTGGTGAACGCCGTCCGGCGGGCCCGGCGACGGTTGCCGGACGGGTTCTGGTTAGGGTTTCCTAAGTTGAACGTGGGGGCGCGGGTTGGCCTTCAAGCTACTAGCGAGTAACATCACTGGTATGAGCACACGGGCGGGTCGGATGTAGACGTGTACACCGGACCCGCCGTCGGATGACCGAACGGCATTCGGCATTGTTGGCAGTAACGGGGCGCGCCAGCGCCCACCCGCCTGACGGCGGATATGGGAGTGCAGGGAGGTCGGCCACCGGCCATGAATATTGTCGTTTTGGTCAAGCAGGTCCCGGACACGGCGACCGAACGGAAGCTCAACGCCGATGACAAGACGCTGGACCGCGCAGCGTCCGACGGCGTCATCAACGAGCTCTGCGAGTACGCCATCGAAGAGGCGCTCCTCCTCAAGGAGAAGCACGGTGGCGAGGTCACCATCCTGACGATGGGCCCGGACCAGGCCACGGACTCGATCCGCAAGGCCCTGTCCATGGGTGCCGACAAGGCCGTCTTCGTCAACGACGACGCGCTGCACGGCTCCGACTCGATCCAGACCGCCTACGCGCTCGCGCAGGCCCTGGGCACCCTTGAGTTCGACCTCGTCGTGCTCGGCTCGGAGTCCACCGACGCCCGAACCGGCGTCGTCGGTGCCGCGCTCGCCGAGTACCTCGGCCTGCCCCAGCTCACGCTGGCCGGCAAGGTCGACATCGACGGCGGCGCCATCAGGATCCAGCGTCAGACCGACTACGGCTACGACGTCGTCGAGGCTCAGCTTCCGGCGGTCGTCTCCGTCGTGGAGAAGATCAACGAGCCGCGCTACCCGTCCTTCAAGCTGATCATGCAGGCGAAGAAGAAGCCGGTCGACAAGAAGTCCGCGGCCGACGCGGGCATCGACACCGGCAGGGTCGGTCTGGCCAACGCCACCACCGAGACCGTCGACTTCGCCGCCGCGCCGCCGCGCGCCGCGGGCACGATCGTCAAGGACGAGGGCGACGGCGGCACCAAGGCCGCCGACTTCCTCGCCGAGAAGAAGTTCGTGTAGGTCAGGCGAGAGACTCAGGAAGGTTCAAGGATTATGGCTGAGGTCCTCGTCCTCGTCGACCACGTCGACGGACAGGTCAAGAAGGTCACCACCGAGCTGCTGACCGCTGCGCGCCGCATCGGCGAGCCCGCCGCGGTGTGGGTCGGCGAAGGTGCGGAGTCGGGTCGGGCCGCGCTGGCCGAGTTCGGCGCCGAGAAGGTCTACGTGGCTCCGGCCGAGGTGAACGACTACGTCGTCGCGCCCAAGGCCGAGCTGCTCGCCAAGCTCGCGCAGGAGAAGGGCGCCGCCGCCATCCTCGTCTCGGCCACCGCCGAGAACAAGGAGATCGCCGGTCGTACCGCCGTGAAGCTGGGCTCCGGTGTGCTCACCGACGTCGTCGACGTCACCGCCGAGGTCGTCACCGAGCACAGCGTCTTCGGTGGCGCCACCGTCACCCACGCCCGTGTCACCACGGGTGTCCCGGTCGTCGCGGTCCGCCCGAACTCCGTCGTGCCGGAGGCCGCCGCCGGCGCCGCCGCCGAGGAGGCCGTGACGGTCGAGATCTCCGACGCCGCGAAGACCGCCAAGGTCGTCGAGCGCGTCGTCCAGGAGAAGGGTGCGCGCCCCGAGCTCGCCGAGGCCGCCATCGTGGTCTCCGGTGGTCGCGGTGTGGGTTCGGACGACTTCAGCGTCGTCGAGAGCCTGGCCGACTCCCTCGGTGCCGCCGTCGGTGCCTCGCGCGCCGTCGTCGACTCCGGCTGGTACCCGAACCAGTTCCAGGTCGGCCAGACCGGTAAGACGGTCAGCCCGAATCTGTACGTCGCCCTGGGCATCTCCGGCGCGATCCAGCACCGGGCGGGTATGCAGACCTCGAAGAACATCGTCGCGGTCAACAAGGACCCCGAGGCGCCGATCTTCGAGCTCGCCGACTTCGGTGTCGTGGGTGACCTGCACAAGGTCGCCCCGCAGCTGACCGAGGAGATCAACAAGCGCAAGTAGTTACGAGCGCTTCGCTGATTCGAGCCGACGCCCGGCCGGAGGAGACTCCGGCCGGGCGTCGGCTTTCGTTGTGTGAGGGCGCTTCGGGTCAGTCGCCCCATGTCCAGCGGCTGCCCTCGGGCCAGAAACATGGCGAGGAGACGGTTATTGACAGGTCTCCCTGGACGCTGACCTGGACGTGGAGTCCGAAGTCGTCTTCGGTGTCGCTGACGACGACGATGAGATCGTTGGGGCGTTCGTCGGCGGTGATCTCGTAGCCGTTGTCCTGCCAGTGTTCGGCATGGGTGGCGTCGGCTCTTTTCGTGGGGTCGCTCAGGTGAGGGGGTGGAAGACGGTACGCCCGTCGCCCTGGGAGACGCCGATGCCGTTGGCCGTGACGACCACCTCGCTGTGGTGGGCGTCGGGATAGAACCAGCTCTGTGTACTGTCCGGACCCACGACAAGCCCGTTGCCGCTCACAAGACCGCCCTCCGCCAACGACAGGCCCCTCGTGCAGCCGAACGTGGCATCCAACTTGCGCTCCCATGTCACCACGCCGTCTCGGGCGCGCACTCCCGCCGTCATGGTGGTGTCACCCTGCTTTTCGACGACCAGGACCTGTTCGTCGAGCGCCCTGTGCGACAGGTGTGACGGGCACGGTGCGAGGAAACCCCCGACCAACGCCCGCTCCGGACGGAAGCCGGACTCCACGCGCGGATCGTGTCCCTCGGGCGGATCGGAGGACCAGAGTTCGGTGCCATCGGCGTCGTAGGCGATCGTGTGGGCGTCCTCCCTGTCCGGGCTGGAGGAGACCACGGTGATCTCGCCCGCATGGACGACCTCCCCAGGGCGGGAGCCCAGCCCGGAGATCTCGGTGAGGAGTTCACCGCTGACGGCATCGTAGGAAGCCAGGTCCGTGGGGGACCAGACGGTCACCCGATCCTCGCTGAGGTGCGCTCGGATCTCAGCGTCGCCGAAGGCGTCGTTCTCGGTGTGCTGGTCGGCGGCTGAGTCCCAGCGGGCGCCATCCAGTGTGAGCGCTGCGATGAGGGAACCGTCCCCGGCGTCGAACAGGCCCCAGTCGGATTCGGGCAGGCCCACCCGGGCCACGAACCGGTCGCTCCGCACGGGGTCGGTGAGGACCTGCCGCGGCCCCTGTCGGCACCAGGCGAGTCGGCCGGTGTCTGACGTGTAGGCGATCAGTTGTGAGGGCGCGTTTGTCCTGCCGCCCCGGAAGTACTCGATCATGACGGTGTCGCCCACCTGGTGCACGTGGTTGGCGATGCCCATCGTCTCCGAGTAGTTCGGGAGTCTGGCGTCGATGTGCCACAGAACCAGCCCCTGATCGGCCGAGCGCACCACGACCCCCTCCTGGTCGATGAGGGTCACCGTGTGGTCGTGGCCCCCGATCACTCGCCCAGGGTCGTCGGTGCTCCAGTTCGCCGTGCTGGCCAGGTCGCTGACGGGCAGGTCAGCGCGGTCGGAATCGGCGTCGGTCCAACGATCGGACTCGCCGCTGGTGGCACGCAGTTGTGCGCAGGCGAGCAGGTCGGGGACGCGGTCGTCCGGAAGGAGGTACGCGAGTGCGGGGACGAGCAGGGTCAGGGCGAAGGTGGCAGCCACGAACCCGGCGACCACGGACCGGTTCGAGTCCCTGTGTCTGATCCACTGCTCCCAGAGGTGGGTGCGCAGCAGCACGGCGATCAGGAAGGCGAACAGCACCACTATGTGGGGCACGGTGGGGAGGAGCGCCATTGCGCAGAGGGCACCGAGGACGAGCATGCCCAGGTCCCAGGCCAGGATCGCCGGTACTGGTACCCGGTGCCGTCCACGTGGCCGTTCGAAGGGGCCGAGGAGTGCGAGGGCCAGCCAGCACAGCGCAACGCTGACGACCACCGTGATCAGAGGTGGCACGAGGGGCCACAGCGTCCATGGGACGGCCACCAGGATGGACGTCCGAACGGCCCACCACACAAGGACGGGCCAGCGTGGTGGTGGAGTCTGGGTTCTGCCGCCACCGTTCCCCGCGGAGGGACGGGGTGGAGGGGACCCGTGGGGACTCGGTGTCTCGGGAGGAATGGGGGATCACCTCGGGGGAGCGGTGCGCTGAGTGCGGCTGGACGTCTGATGTGACGCGCGGTGGGCGCAAAGCGTTCGCTGGGTCGTCATACCCCCTGCCGTGGCGGTGCGAAATCCCAGGTGGTTTGCGGTATATGAAAGGTTTGGTGTGGTTTTCGGAGGAAGTGTCCGGGTAGGTCCCGCGCACGACGACCTGAGGAGGCTCGCTCATGCGGACGACGGTGCGGGCGGGACGGCGCAAGGTGGAGGTCCGCCACTCCGACAAGTCGCTCTTCGGGCCCGACGGGGCGACCAAGGCGGACCTGGCCGACTACTACGCGCGGATCGCGCCGCTGATGCTGCCGCTCATCAAGGGGCGCCCCGTGGCGCTGGAGCGGTACGTCGACGGGATCGAGTCGCCGGGATTCCTCGTGCAGCACCCGGCCCACCCCCAGTGGGTCCGCACGCTCTGGACCGCCACCGGGCGGATGATGGAGTGCCACGAGGCGGCCACCCTCGTCTGGTGCGCGGACCAGGACGCCATCACCCTCCACTCGTGGTCCTCACGCACGCCCCGGCTGGGGGTGCCCGACCGGATGGTGATCGACCTCGACCCCGTGGAGGACGGGGAGGAGGCCTTCGACTCCTGCCGTGACGCCGCGTGGAACGTGCGCGAGGTGCTGTCCGAACTCGGCCTGGCCTCCTACGTGATGACCACCGGTTCCCGGGGTCTGCACGTCCACTCGCCGCTGCGGCCCGAGGTGGAGGACATGGAGGTGCGCAGACTCGCCAAGGCGGTCGCCGACAGGGTGGCGGCGCGGGCGCCCGACGAGTGGACCACCCGGGTGCGCAAGGCCGCCCGGCACGGTCGGATGTTCGTGGACTACCTGCGCAACGGGACCGGGCAGCTCGCGGTGGTGCCCTACTCGGTCCGCCCCCGCCCGGGAGCTCCGGTGGCCACCCCGGTGACCTGGGAGGAGCTGGACCAGCTCAGCACGTCGAGGGACTTCACGATCGGCATGGAACGCGAGGAGTGCCCGTTCTCCGGCATGCGCAGGCACGCGAGGTCGCCGCGCCGGGCGCTCGCGCAGCTGGACCGGGACGAGGGGCGCGCGGTGCCCAGCCCCCGAACCGGCCAGAGCCGGGGATAGACGGGCCCCATCCGGGTGCCTGCGGCCGTGGGGTCGTCACTCTCGGTAAAGGATGTTGAGGGCGGGTTTCTGGCGGCTTTATAGGGTCTGAACTGCGATATGGCTTCTGTGGCGAGATGCGTCGAGCTGGTCAGGCATTCAGGACGTTCGCCTCTGATTCCGGAGCGTGATCATGGGCAGGAGTGCGCGTAAGTCCTGCCCGCCCCCCCGAAAGGCCCTGACATGCGCCTTGCTGTCGACGAGTCCACCTTCCGCAAGTCCTCCTACAGCACCACCGCGAAGGAGTGCGTCGAGGTCGCCGACCTGCGTGCCCGTGCTGTTGTCCGTGACACGCGGAACCCGGGCCTCGGGATCCTGGCCTTCCCCCACGCGGAGTGGGCCGCCCTGCTCGGCGCGTTGGGAAGACCGGGCCTCAGCGTTTGCGCAGGACGATCAGGAGGTTCCAGGTGACGACCTCCCGCAGCAGCGGCACGTGGACGATCGGTTTGATCCACGTGGGCAGGTAGCGCGGCCGCAGGTCCACGACGTCCACGTCGGGGCGGCCCCGCACCCAACGGATCATCTCCTTGGCGTGGGCCGCGTACATGGTGCGCCCGAAGTCGTTCTTGGGGCGTCGTCCGTTCCGGCGCGTGAACCGCTCGGCCGCGTACGAACCGCCCAGGTAGTGCCAGGGCGAGGTCTCGTGCCCGCCCCAGGGCGACAGCCAGAGTGTGTACGACAGGTACACCAGCCCGCCGGGCCGGGTCACCCGCACCATCTCGTCGGCCATCCGGGTCCGGTCCGGCACGTGCTCCAGGACGTTGGAGGAGAAGCACACGTCCACGGTGCCCGTGCGCAGCGGCAGGTCGAGCGCGCTGCCCTGCACGGCGTTGGCGTCGGCGTCGCGTCCGTGCAGGGTCATCTCGTGCGCGTCCGAGTCCACGCAGAGGCAGCGGGCGCCCTCGGCGCGCAGCGCGTCGGCGAAGTAGCCCGGACCGCCGCCCACGTCGACGACCAGCCTGTCGTCCAGGGGCGTGTAGGAGCGGAGCTGGTCGACGGTGTCCCGGGCCAGCATCCCGTAGAAGAACGCCGGGTCGCTCTGCTCCTTGCGGAAGGCGGAGAACAGGCGGACGGAGCGGGCCAGGGTGGCGCGGAACGGGGTGGAGGTCATGCCCCGACCTCGATGTAGTGGCGCAGGTGGCGCCAGTGGTCCCCGCCCCAGTACTCGTCGGATGCGGCGATCCGATGGGGCAGGAGTTCGCGGATCCGCTCGGTGCTCAGGGTGTGCATCCTCATGGGCGCCGGGTAGCGCAGCACCACCCGTTGGGCCAGGGCCACGAGTGGCCAGGGCACGTACCGGAACACCAGGCCCTTGAAGGTGCGCCGCTCGGATTCGGGCACGCCGACGACCAGGGCCCCGCCGGGCCGGACCACGCGGGCGAACTCCCGGAGGTAGCCCTCGGCCAGGTCTGTGGGCAGGTGCTGGAGGACGAGGTCGGTGTAGACGAGGTCGAAGGAGTCGTCCTCGAACCGGGAGAGGTCGGGCCGCTCGTTCAGCACGAACTCGATCCGTCCCCCGGAGCGGTCCAGGCGGCGTGCCTCGTCGAGCATGGGCGCGGAGATGTCCACGCCGACGACTCGTCGGAAGTGCGCCGCCAGGGCGTTGGAGAGCCGACCGGCACCGCAGCCGAAGTCGAGGACGCGACCGCGTTCGGGCGCCAGCCCCAGTTCGTCGAGGCGGCTGACCGCCGGGTCGATCTCGGCGCGGCCGGAGGCGAGGAACTCGTCGTCGTCCCACCCGCCGCCGCGCTTGTCGGGATCGACGCAGACCGCCCACAGCGGCTCGGTGGAACCCAGCCGGGTCCAGTCTCGGCGGACCTGTTCGAGCCCCACCGGCATCACCTCCACGGCACTGGTGACCACCCAGGAACTGGAGCTTGTTCCTGTTCTGGGTTCGCGGCCCATCGGGACCTGCGACAACGGTCAGGGAAGAAAGTGGAACGTGTTGTATTCTGGCACCCATTTTCCGGGTTGGCCAACCTACGGCGGGGAGAGTACCCATGGCGCCTGATTCCCCCACGGAGCGCGGCGGGGCGGCCCCCAGCGTACGCAGGGAGGCGGAGCAGCCGGAGGAGGACCCCACCTACGGCGACGTGCTGGGCGAGAGCCTGGCGGGGTTGCGGGGCCTCCCGCGTGACCGGATCCTCCAGGTCGGGTCGCTGATCGTGCTGGCGGCGCTGGTCCTGAAGGTGTACGTCCTCAGCGAGTCGTACTTCGTGGAGGACGACTTCCTGTTCTTCGCCGCCG
The DNA here is from genome assembly GCF_018070675.1 of Nocardiopsis sp. B62. NCBI lineage: Bacteria > Bacillati > Actinomycetota > Actinomycetes > Streptosporangiales > Nocardiopsidaceae > Nocardiopsis > Nocardiopsis sp. B62. Next base: position 123,307 of record NZ_JAGPXK010000007.1, read on the forward strand.
CGCACGCCCAGGACCTGTCGCCCGAGTACCTGCTGGAGCTGCACAAGGGCCACTTCATGCCGGGGGCCCTGTTCCTGGTGTACGTGCAGACGGCCTTCGGGCCGTTTCACTGGGCGTCGGCGGCGGGCACCATGCTGGTCGTGCAGGCGGTGGCGGTCCTGGCCTTCCTCCGCCTGCTGTGGGAGCTCTTCGGCCGCAGGTGGGCGCTGCTCGTCCCGCTGACGGTGTACGCGCTGGCGCCGCTGACGGTCCCGGTGCTGGGCTGGTGGTCGGCGGCGCTCAACGCGGTGCCCTTCCAGCTGGCGATCGTGCTGGCCCTGCTGTGGACGGTCCGCTACCTGCGCACCGGCAACATCCTGTTCTCCTGGTGGGCCGTGGGCGCGGTGGCGTTCGGGATGCTGTTCTCGGTCAAGGCGCTCTTCCTGCCCTCGCTGGTGTTCGTGGTGGCGGTGGCCTTCCTGTACCCGGGCCACCTGGTGGAGGCGGTGCGCCAGGCCTTCCGGCGCCACCGCGGGCACTGGCTGGCGATGGCGGGGATCAGCGTCGGCTACCTCGTCCTGTACCTGGCCCGGCAGCGGGCCTCCACCAGTGGTGAGGGCGCCTCGGTGCCCGAGTCCGAGGTGGTGGCGCAGCTGGTGCGGCGGATGCTGGGGGAGGTGTTCCCGACCGGCGCCCTGGGCGGCCCCTTCGAGTGGGGTCCGGTCACCCCGGCGGGCGGGCTGGTGGACCCGCTCGGCCCGGTGCTGGTCGGCGCGTGGGCCGTCCTCGCGGTGATCGTGCTCGTGAGCCTGTGGGTGCGGCGCACCTCCTGGCGGGCCTGGGCGATCCTGGTGGGGTACCTGGTGTTCGTGGACGCCGTGCCCACGGCCGTCGCACGCGGCGGCGTCTACGGCGAGGTGGGTTCCGATCCCCGCTACGTCGCGGACGCGGCACTGGTGTTCGCCCTGGTGCTGGCCCTGGCCTTCCTCGCCACCAAGGAGGAGCGCGCCCGTGAGTGGGTGGAACCCGGGCGGCGCCGCCCGATCCAGCTGCTGCGGCCCTCACGGAGCGTGTGGGTGGCGGCCGTCGCGGTCACGCTCGTCTACGCGGGTTCGGCCTCGTACTCCACGTACACCTACGCCGGGACGCTGAGCGGGGACCGCCAGCGCGAGTACCTGGCCAACGTGCGGGCCTCCCTGGAGGACGTGCCCAGGGGAGCGGGCCTGTACAGCCGGGCCGTCCCCGACGACATCGTCCTGGAGTGGAACGGACCGCGCAGGCTCAGCTCCTACGTGCTGTCCCCGCTGGCGGACCGCGAGGTGGCCGGGCGGATGTACGCGCCGGAGGAGTCCGACAGCGCCCGCGTCTTCGACGAAGAGGGGCACCTGGTGGAGGCCGCGCCGACCGCGCGCGCCAACGCGTTCCGCCCCTCGGAGGACGAGGAGTGCATGGCGAGCTGGGACGGCCTGATGTCCTGGAGCGTGTGGGAGGTCGGCGGCATCGAGCAGGTGGCCACCATCGGCTACACGTCGGAGGAGGACGCCGACCTGGTGGTGGTCGTGGGTGAGGAGGAGGTGGAGACCGAGCTGCCCGCCGCCCCCGACGGCGGGTTCTGGTACGTGCCGGTGAGCGAGCGGGACACCACGTTCACGCTGTTCACCGACGCCGGGCGGACGTGCGTCACCTGGGCCTCACTCGGCCAGCTGTTCCCGGCCAGCCAGGTGGCGGAGGAGGACGCGGAGGCCGAGGAGGGAGCCGAGGCGGTCGAGACCGAGGACGACCGGGGCTGAGCCTCAGTTCCTCCCGGTGAAGAACAGTCGTGACCAGCGTCGGCTGGGTTCCTCGACCAGGTGGTAGGTGAGCTTGCCCATCAGCACGCTGCCGATCAGCACCGGGATGATGTCCAGCCAGAACGACCCGGTGAAGATCTCCTGCCCCGTGAAGTCGCGCCACAGGTACAGCACGACGAACTGCCACAGGAACACCCCGTAGCTGATCGGCGCGAAGAACACCATGACGGGGTGGCGCATCAGGCCGTCGAGCCAGGCACCCCCGGTCCAGGTGGAGAGCGAGCGCAGACGCCGACGCGGCCCCTCGGGGGCGGGCGGGGCCAGGGCGACCGGGGCGACGACGAAGAAGGCGAAGCCGATGCTGGTGGTCGACTCGATCACTGACACCCACAGGTTGCCGGGTTCGAAGAACCGCCCCCCGGCTGCGGGCGTGGACTCCAGCACGTAGAACGCGGCGGCGACCGCCCAGCACAGTCCCGGCGACATGCCGACGGTCCGGCAGAACCGGCGCACCGGGCCGTCGGGGCCGCTCTCCCGCCAGGCCCACTCCGAGAGGGTGGCCAGCGCCATCCCGACCGCGAACATCCCCATGCAGCGCGGCAGCCAGGAGTGCATCAGCTCGCGCGGCTCCGGGAAGTACTGCGGGACCAGGGCCAGGTACGACAGCACCGTGATGACGACCAGACCGCCGATGAGCCTGCGGCCGCGCGCGTCCACGGTCGTGCCGCCCCTGGCCCACAGGCCGAGGAAGACCGCGAAGAGCGGGAGCGTGAGGTAGAAGGCCACCTCGACCGACAGGCTCCACATCTGGCCGAGCCCCTCGGGCCCCGGCCCGGCCCAGTGGGGGCTGGTGTTGAAGGGGAAGGTCAGCGTGAGCACCTCGACCCAGTGCCGTACCGAGCCCAGGTGCTCTCCCGCGTACAGGGCGAGGGCCACCGCCGCCACCACCCAGTAGGCGGGGAAGACGCGCATGACGCGTCGCCACAGGTAGGCGCGGGTGTTCGGCCCCCGCGTGCCGTCCAGCGCGGCCCGGGCCCAGGGGCGGTAGAGGAGCACCCCGGACAGGGCGAAGAACAGCGGCACCGCCAGGGCCGAGGCGCTGAGGAGCGCCCCCACCGGCCCGGGGGCCAGGGCGTCCCCGGTCTCCGTGGACACGTGGACCACCAGGACCATGAGGCAGGCCAGCCCGCGAACCCCGTCGAGCGCGTGGTGCCGACCACTCACCTGCGGCAGCAGGAGCGCGGGGTCCGCAGTGGTGGTTCGGGCGTTGCCGGAGGTGGGGTCCTCGGGCGCGGAGGAAGTGGGCGCCATGGGGCCTTCCAGAACGGGAGGGAGCCGAAACGCGTTCTACTAGAACGTGTTATAAAAATTCAGACACGCCCAGGTGACGTCGTTCACTACTGGGCAGTACTCTACCCGGAACTGAACCTAGTTCCAGATCTGGACTCTCATCCGCCCAGGAGGGCACATGCGCCGTACCGTTGCGGTTGTTCTCATCGCGCTGGGGGTCTTCTGTCTCGCCCTGGCACCCATGATGCGCACGTGGATGTCCAGCTCCCTGATGAAGACTCCGCTGGACTACTACAACCCCACCGTCAACGTCGGAGAGGTCACCTACTTCAACATCGAGGACGTCGAGCTCGTCGAGGACGCCGACGTGGAGGCGCACTCGACCATCCGGGCCGACGTGGCCTCCAGCAGTGACGACGTGGTGGTGTGGGACCAGTTCACGTGGATCAAGGACGCCGACACCGACTTCGGTATCAGCTCCACGAACCGCCGCGCCGGGCACGACCGCGTCACCGGTGAACTCGTCGACTGCTGCGACGCCATGATCAACGACTCCTCCGTCAAGCAGACCGGGCAGGGATGGAAGTTCCCCTTCCTCACCGAGCAGCGTGACCACGACTTCTTCGAGACCACCGTCGAAGAGGTCGTCCCCATGGAGTTCGAGGGCGTCGAGGAGGTCGACGGCGTCGAGGCCTACAAGTTCGTCCAGACCGTCGAGCCCACCGTCATCGACGAACGCGAGATCCCGCGCTCGGTCGCCGGGCTCGAGGGCGACGGCGACGTGGTCGGCGACGAGACCTTCTCCATCGTCCGCACCTACTGGATCGAGCCGGTCAGCGGTTCCCCCATCGACATGAGCGAGGAGCACCACCGCGTCGTCGTCGTCGACGGCGAGGAGGTCCTCACCCTGCTCAGCGGCGAACTCCGGTTCGACGACGCCACCCGCGCCGCCGCGATCGACAACACCGCGCAGGCCCGTACCGTCCTGCCGCTGCTGCACACCACGCTGCCCATCGGCGCGCTGGTGCTCGGCGCCGGGTTCGTCGGCATCGCGGTCGTCCTGCTGGTCACCGGCCGACGCACCGAGAACCACGGCTGAGACCCCCGCCCACCCGAGAACGTCACCCCCCACTCAGGGGCCGCCCCCACGTCGCCGATCCCGGCGCCCACGGCCCCGCACCGTGACGGCCGCCTCCACGGCCGCCCCGCTGGCACCAACGGCCGGACCGTCCACCCCCCTCGCGGGCGGTCCGGCTGCTCACTTCGCGATCACCAGGAGGGGGCGCGCATGCACCGCACCGGCGCCCTCGTCCGGGCGTGCCGCCCGCGCCAGTGGGTGAAGAACCTGTTGGTGTTCGCCGCACCGGCCACCGCCGGAACGCTCGGCGACCCCCGCACCCTGCTGCTGTGCGCGGCCGCCTTCGGACTCTTCTGCCTGGCGGCCAGCGGCACCTACCTGCTCAACGACGTCCGCGACGCGGATCGCGACCGCGAGCACCCGCGCAAACGGAGCCGACCGGTCGCCTCGGGCGACCTCCCCGTCCCCCTCGCCCTGTCCGTCGGAGTGGTGCTCGTGATCGCCGCCCCGCTGGCCTCCCTGGCCCTGGGCAACACGCGGTTCACCCTCGTGCTGGTCGGATACGTGCTGCTCACCCTGGCCTACACGCTCAGGCTCAAGGAGGTCGTCGTCTGCGACCTCGTGGCGGTCGCCTCCTGCCACATGCTGCGCGCCATTGCGGGCGGCTTCGTAGTCGGGGTGCCGCTGACCTCGTGGTTCGTCATCGTGGTCGCGCTTGCCGCGCTGCTCGTGGTGGTCGGCAAACGCGAGGCGGAACTGCGCGTCACCGCGCCGGTCCACCTGACTGGGAGCACCGACGCCCAAGCGGGGGAGGAGACCACGGCGCACCCCACCCGCACGGCGCTGCTGGGCTACACCCCCGGCTACCTGTCCCAGATGCGCATCATGGCCTCCGGCGCCATGATCGTCACCTACTGCCTCTGGGCCCTGGAGCAGGGCGGCGGACCGCAGTCCGCGTTCCACGCGGTCAGTATCGTTCCGTTCATCATGTTCGTGCTCCGCTACAACCTTCTCGTGGACCGGGGAGCGGGCGAGGAACCCGAGGAGATCGCATTGCGGGACCGCCCGCTCCAGCTCGTCCTCGCCTCGCTCGCCCTCCTGGTCGGACTGGGGATCCACCTGTGAGCCGCCCGACGCTCCTCACCGGCTGGGGCCGCACCGCCCCCACCGCCGCCCACGTGGTGCGCCCGCGTACCGCCGAACAGGCCGCCCGGATGCTCGCCGAGGCGGGTCCGCGCGGCGCCCTGGCCCGGGGGCTGGGCCGCTCCTACGGGGACGCCGCCCAGGTCGCGGGCGGGACCGTCCTGGACTGCACCGAACTCACCGGGCCGCCCCGCCTGGACATCGTGGAAGAGGAGCTCACCGCGCCCGCCGGGACCAGCCTGGGGCGGATCGTCGAGCACCTGCTGCGCCACGGGTACTTCCTGCCCGTCACCCCCGGGACCAGGCACGTCACGCTCGGCGGGGCGATCGCCGCCGACGTGCACGGCAAGAACCACCACGTGGACTCGTCGCTGGGCGCGCACCTGCGCTCCCTGACCCTGCTCACGCCCACGGGCGGGGTGCTCCGGCTCGGCCCCGAAGGGCCGGACCCCGACCTGTTCTGGGCCACCGTGGGCGGGATGGGCCTGACCGGGGTGATCACCGAGGCCACCCTCGGAGTCCTCCCGGTGGAGACCGCCTACGCCCGTGTGGACACCGACCGCACCCCGGACCTCGACTCGACCCTGGAGCTCATGTCCCGCACGGACCACGCCCACCGGTACTCGGTGTGCTGGGTCGACCTCCTGGCCCGGGGCGCCTCCCTCGGACGCGGCGTACTGACCCGCGCCGATCACGCCCTCCGCACGGACCTGCCCGCGCCCCAACGCCGCGACCCTCTGCGGCACCGGACCGGGCCCACGCTGGCCGCGCCGCCCTGGGCCCCGCCCGGGCTGCTCAACCGGTGGACGGTGGGTGCCTTCAACAGCGCCCACCACCGCGCCGCGCCCCTGCGGGAGCGGGGCCGGGTCCAGCCGCTCTCCGGGTTCTTCCACCCCCTGGACGCCGTGGCGGGCTGGAACCGGATGTACGGTCCGCGCGGGCTCGTCCAGTACCAGTTCGTCGTCCCCTTCGGAGGGGAGGACACCCTGCGCGCCGTGGCCGAAGGGTTGTCCCGGGCGGGCGCGCCGTCGTTCCTGGCCGTCCTCAAGAGGATGGGCGCACCCACCCCCGGGCCGCTGTCCTTCCCGCGCCCCGGCTGGTCCCTGGCCGTGGACCTGCCAGCCGGACTCCCCGGGCTGGCGCGTCTGCTGGACGGGTTCGACCAGCGCCTCCTGGCGGCGGGCGGGCGCGTGTACCTGGCCAAGGACAGCAGGGCCCGACCGGAGGCCGTGCACGCCATGTACCCGGCGATCCTCGAGTGGCGGGCCACGCGCGCCCGCGTGGACCCGGGCGGCGTACTCGTCTCGGACCTCGCCCGTCGCCTGCGCCTCGTCTGAACCACACTTCACCCGAATCCCGACCCGTTCCGGAAGGACCCGACCATGCGTGACTCGCTGGGAAGCGTGCGTACCGTCCTGTTGCTCGGCGGACGCAGCGAGATCGGCCTGGCCGTCGTCGAACGGCTGGTCCGCGAGGGCGCCCGCGAGGTGGTGCTCGCCGCCCGGGGCGGGGTCGTCGAACCGCCGGGTGTGTTCGGGGCCCTGGGCGCCGCCACGCACTCCCTGGAGTTCGACGCCGAGACCGCCGACACCCACGCCGCCACGGTGGCGGCCGCCGTGGAGCTGGTGGGCGATCTGGACGTGGTGGTGGACGCCTTCGGCGTGCTGGGCGACCAGTCCGCGTACGAGGCCGACCCGCTCTCCGCCGCCCGCGCGGCCGCCGTGAACTACACCGGCCACGTGTCCGTGGGCCTGTCCGTCGCCGCCCGCCTGCGCGAACAGGGCCACGGAGCCCTCGTGGTGCTCTCGTCCGTGGCCGGGGTGCGGGTCCGCCGGGCCAACTTCGTGTACGGGTCCGCCAAGGCCGGGCTCGACGGGTTCGCCCAGGGGCTGGCCGACTCCCTGCACGGTTCGGGCGCCCGGGTCCTGGTGGTGCGACCGGGGTACGTGGCCACCCGGATGTCGCGCCACGTGGACCCGGCGCCGTTCCCCGCGACCCCGGCTCAGGTGGCCGAGGCGGTGTCCCGGGGGCTGCGCGGTAACGCCACCACGGTGTGGGCTCCGCGTGTGCTCCGGCCGCTGTTCACCGGCATGCGGCTGATGCCGCGCCCCCTGTGGCGCCGCCTCGGGCGCTAGGAATGGGCGAAGGGAGAGGCGGGGCGGTCAGGCGGCCGCGGTGCGGCGACCCAGGTAGGCCGCGACGATCCGGCGCGGTTCCGCGCCGCCCCGGCCGGTCGAACCCCTCGTCGTCGCTGATCAGACAACCGGCGTCGGTGAGTGCCACGATCCATTTCGCCGCGCGGTGGGGGTCCACGGCCGCCTCGAAGACCCGGAGACCCGTCCCGTCGTGACGGGTTCGGCGAAGGTGGCCCCGGGTGCCCTCGTCCCTGGCCACGATCGCCCCAGCCCGGCCCCCGGTCCGGTGGTGACCGCCCCGGCCTAGGCCGGGCAGCGCTCCATGACCGGCCACCTCGCGCAGTCGCGGGTGTGGGCGGTGGTGTTCACGCCGTTCCTCCTCGACCTGTCCGGCACCCTCAGCGTGACGTCGACCGCCCTGCCGGCCACCGGGGTGTGGCTGGCCACCGTCGTCCTGGCCGACTCGATGCGCCGGGCAGGGCGACGGGCCCCTCCGAGACCCTGGTGCGGGGGGTGACCTACGGCCCGGAGCCGGGGGCCGAGTCGAAGGCCAGTCAGGGGGCGGAGCTCGGAGGCGTCCGACCGTCCGGGCCGGTCCGCCCCGGTGTGAGGTCGGGCCGGGTGCTGGGCAGGAACATCGCGGGCACCATCGCGGCGGCGGTCAGGCCGGTCATCCACGCGAAGGTGGCCTGGAAGGCGGTCTCGGGCCGCGCGGTGTCGGCGAGCAGGGACGCCAGCAGCAGGGCCAGCACGGCGGTGCCGATGGCCGCGCCCAACCGCTGGGTGACGTTCAGGGCGCTGCTGGCCCTGGGCACCCGGTCCGAGGGCAGGCCCCGGTAGGCGGTGGCCAGCATCGGCACCATCGCCGCTCCCAGCCCCAGACCCCGCACGAACATCGCGGCGGCCAGCAGGGCCGGGGAGGTGTCCGGCCCCGCGAGGACGAAGGGGGCTGTGGCGGCCGCGCCCACGAAGAGGCCGCCCACCACCAGGTAGCGCGGACCCACGTTGTCCGTCACCGATCCCATGAACAGGTTCACCAGGGCCACCCCGGCGGCCATCGGCGCCATGAGCAGCCCTGCGGTCATCGCGGAGGTGCCCTGGACCTGTTGGAAGAAGAGCGGGAGGAGGAACATGCCCGCCCACACGCAGATCCCGAACACGAACATGAGCAGCGCGCCCAACCGGAACAGCAGGTTCCGGAACAGGCGGAGGTCGATCACGGGAGGGGGCCCGCCCGGCCGCTCGCGCAGGGCGTGCACGACGAATCCGACGATCAGCAGCAGACCGACACCGGCGAACAGCGGTGCCGGACGGGAGCTTCCCAGCACTGACAGTCCGTAGAGCAGGGTCGCGATGCCGGGGGAGAGCAGGAGCAGGCCGACCACGTCGAGCCGTTCGGTGGCGCGGGGGGTGCCCCTGGGCACCCCGCGCACCGCCAGGGCGATCGCGAGCAGGATGAACGGCACGGAGATCACGAAGATCCACCGCCATCCCAGCGTGTCCAGGACGATCCCGCCCAGCACCGGGCCGAGCGCGGGCGCCAGCTGGATGGGCACGCTGATCAGGCCGATGGCCCGGCCGAGCCGCTGCGGACCGGCCGCCTGCACGAGGATCGTCATGACGAGAGGCAGGACCATGCCGCTGCCCAGCCCGGTGAACACACGGAAGACGATCAGGCTCTCGATGGACCACGCGGCGGAGCACAGCAGCGACCCCACCCCGAAGAGCACGAGGGCGGTGATCCACGTGGCCCGCTGGCCGTAGCGGTCGATCGCCCAGCCGGTCACCGGGATCACGGCGGCGGTGGAGAACAGGTAGGCGCTGGCCACCCACTGCGCCGTGGACACGGGGGCGTCGAGCTCGCGGGAGAGGTGGTCCACGGCGACGTTGACGATCGTGGTGTCGAGAAGGGCGGCCATCGAGCCGACCAGCAGGACGGCGGCCAGCTTGATGAGAGGGCGATCGAGCCGGTGGGGCGCGGTGGGGCCCGGGCCGGGCGGCTTCGGGGGGTCGGCGGACACAGCTGAGGAGTGGGGGTCGTGCTTCGCCATACCAGGTAAACTACACGGTGCAGTTTCGCTGGTGACGAGGTGCCTCCCGGACGGACGGATGCACGAGCACGAAGGACGAGGGATGACCGACACGTGCGGGGACGGGCGGGATCGCCGGTCGGCGGTCAAACGCGAGGCCATCACGGAGGCCGCGCTGCGCGTCTTCCTCAGGGAGGGCTACGCGCGGGCCAGCGTCGACGCCATCGCCGCGGACGCCGGGGTCTCCAAGCGCACCATCTACAACCACTTCGAGGACAAGCAACGGCTGTTCCTGACCATCGTCACCCAGAGCAGCGCCGTCCTGGCGGCCGACCACGCCGAGGCCACCGCCCGCCACCTGGGGCGGGCCGCTGACGCCAGGAGCGCGCTCGTCGGGTTCGAGGACGAGTGGCTGTCCCCGCTGGGACGCCGGGCCGACCACACGGCACTGGTCCGGCTGCTGATCGGTGAGGCCACGCACTTCCCCGAGGCGGCGCGCGCCTGGTCCGACAGCGGCTCGGAACTGGTGGTGCGGGCCCTGGCCGCGCACCTGCGCGCCCTGGCCGACCGCGAGCTGCTGGAGATCCCCCCGAACGGGGAGGAGGCCGCGGCCGGGCACTACCTGGCCCTGGTGCGCGGCCCCGCCAACAGCAGGTCGTTCTTCGGCGCGCTCCCGCTGCCGGAGGAGGAGCGGATCGCGATGGTCCGCTCCGGAGTGGACGCCTTCCTGCGCATCCACGGCCCGGCCCCGGGCCGGTAGGGGTGGAGGGCGCGGACCGCCCCCACCGGCTCGGCGGCGGCGGTCAGCGCTCGGTCGGCTCGGGGGCGGTGTTCGTGGCCTCGGATGCGGCGTTCGCGGTCTCGGGGGTGCGGGGCGCAGGGGCCACCGCCTGCCCGGGCGCGGGGACCTTCGCGCCGGTCGCCCCCACGTCACGCGTCAGCATGTCGTGCGGGACCGGGCAGCCCTTGGGGAACGTGCCGATGCGGTCCGGCTCGTAGCCTTCGGGGTAGCTGCGGATGTTGGGGCTCATCCGAGCCCAGCGCTGCTCCTTGCGGGGCCGCATCCGCCGCACGACCCTCGCCCGCAGCCGCAGGGCGAGGTCCCCGCCCCTGCGCCAGAACGCCGAGGGCTCCGGGTAGTCGAAGGCCTTGATCAGCGGCGGGTCCAGCAGGCCCTTGGTGAAGGGGCGCACCAGGGGGCGCTGCCAGGCCGGGTAGAAGTCGACCATCAGGTCGAGAGTGGCGTCCGAGACCGCGCGCCCGCCCTTGGTGAAGGCGAAGTGCTCCGCCTCGTAGGAGTCCATCAGCTCGCGGAACTCGGAGTAGGTCTCGGGGATGTCCTTGATCCCCATGTGCCGACCGAGCTTGCGGTAGTAGTTCGTGCTGGCCGCGATCTCGTGGTCGCTCAGGCGGCGCCATCCGTAGCCGTAGTCGTTCAGCCAGCGCACCGGCATGACGACGAAGGTGCTCAGCACGTACCGGTAGTCGTCGTTGCTGATGTCGTACGACCGGTGCATCTGGTTCATCCGGCGCAGGGCGTCACGGCCCCGGCCCGGGCCGAACCCGTGCTCCATGATGTCGTTCAGGATGAGCGCGGTGTCGTCGTAGCGGTGCTGGGTGCGCTCGGTGAACTCGTGGGTGTCCCCGAGCAGCTGGCCGATGGACGGGACCGCGTAGGTGCGGTACAGGGCCAGGCCCAGGGCCTGCTCCAGGTCCCAGGGGAACTCCAGCGTGCCCAGGATCCGCACGATCCGCTCACAGTCGGCCTCCGCGTCCAGGCCGCGGATCTCGTCGCGCCAATGGAAACGCTGCATGGAACTCCACCTTCGTCCTGGACCGCCCGGGGCGTGTGCCCCGGTTTCCTCCGCACGCGCGCCGCGATGGGGCGTGGCACGCGCCCCGCACTTTACCTGGAACCTACACGTGTACAAGGGAAGGGGCGCGTCTTCCACCTCCGACACCCCGTGCGACGCGCCCGCACACAGGAGGAGGGGCGGGTGGAGCGTGGTCCCCCGAACCCCGCTCCACCCGCCCCTCGGCGGCCGGTCGCGACCCCGCGACCGGCCACGGTCACGCCGCGACCTGCTCCGACACCCGGTTCATCAGGGCCAGCAGCACCTGCTTGGCGGACTCGCGCACACGGGCGTCGCACAACGTCACCGGAATGTCCGGGTTCAGGCTCAGCGCCTCACGGACCTCCTCCGGCTCGTACTGGTGGGCCCCGTCGAAACAGTTCACCGCGACCACGAACGGCACCCCGCGCCGCTCGAAGAAGTCGACCGCCGCGAAACAGGTCTCCAGACGGCGGGTGTCGGCGATGACGACGGCGCCCAGCGCGCCCTCGGACAGCTCCTCCCACATGAACCAGAAGCGCTCCTGGCCCGGTGTGCCGAACAGGTACAGCACCAGGGCCGGGCTGATGGTGATGCGGCCGAAGTCCAGCGCCACCGTGGTGGTGGTCTTGGACTCCACACCGGAGAGGTCGTCGATGCCGTAACTGGCCTCGGTCATCATCTCCTCGGTGCTGAGCGGGGCGATCTCGCTGACCGCGCCGACCAGGGTGGTCTTCCCGGCGCCGAAACCCCCGGCGACCAGGATCTTGAGTGCGGAGGGGACGGGGGCCTCGGGGCCCGGGTCAGAGTCTCTGGATGCCATCGAGAACCGCCTGGAGTACGTCCCGGCTCACCGGGCTCTTAGCTGTGTAGGGGGCGCGGGCCAGAGCCAGCCCGCGGTTGAGCAGGTCGCTGAGCAGGACCTTGACGACGGCCACCGGGATGTCCAGGTGGGCGGACACCTCGGCCACCGACAGGGGACGACGGCACAGCTCCAGGATGCGGAGCTGCTCCGGTTCGAGCGCCATCTCGTCGACCTCGGCCCTCTTGGCCGCGATCACCACGCTGATCATGTCCAGCTGGACGGCGTCGGCGTGGTCACGGCCCTGCGCGATCACGTAGGGCCGGACCAGCGGCCCCGCCTCCTCGCCGTCGGGCGCCGCTTCCTCGCCGAAGCCCCCGCCTGCGTCGCGGTGCGGCAGACCGTTCTGGGTGTCACCAGGATCGAACTCGTCGTGCGCATGCATACGGACCCCTATCGCGTGGCTTCCCCGGACGCCTCGCCGGCGTCCCCGTGGCGGGGAGCGGTCTCGAGGTAACGGCCCACCTGGTCGACCAGGACGTTCATCTCGTAGGCGATGAGACCGACGTCGGCGCTCTCCTCGGCCAGGACGGCAAGGCAGGCGCCGCGACCGGCGCCCGTGACGAAGAGGTAGGCGCTCTCCATCTCGACGACGGTCTGGAGGACCTCGCCGCCGCCGAAGTGGCGGCCGGTGCCCCGGGCCAGGCTCTGGAACGCGGAGGCGACCGCGGACAGGTGCTCAGCGTCCTCCTTGACCAGTTCCTTCGAGCGGCCGATCAGCAGGCCGTCAGCGGACAGGACGATCGCGTGGCGCGAACCCACGGCGCGGTCGAGCAACTCGTCCAGGAGCCAGTCGATGTCCTTCTTGCCCGCGGAGCTTCCGCTACCGCGCTCAGCGCTTTCGGTACTCGTCACGGTTACGCGTCCTTGTCGGTGTCGTTGGTGTTCTGCTTGCTCTCGCGCCGTCCACGGTCTGTTCCCTGCTGGAACGCGGACATGTTCCGGCGCAGGCGCGCCAGGCGCTCGGTGCCCTCCAGGTTGGACTCGGCGGAGGCGCCACCGGCGGCGGGCCCGAAGGTCCCCGGCTCGGCGGGATCGGTCGCCAGCTGCGGTGCCAGGTTCTCCTGCGGACGCCGCTTGGGGAGCGAGGGGCGGCCGCCGCCGGCCTCGACGGTCTCGGGCTCCTCCGGCTGCTCGGGCTCCTCCAACTTCTCGGGGGCCTCGGGCTGCGCGGTCGTCTCGGAGGGCGCCCTCGCTTCGGACAGGGCGGGCCCCCTGGCCGGTGCCTCCTTGGCGGAGTCCGGCACCGCGCTGATGCGGGGGTTGCGGGTGGGCAGGACGGGGCGGGACTCGTCCTGCCTGACGGGGGCACTGAGCAGGTCGCTCTCCGTCGCCTCCGCGTTGGTGGAGCCGGACGAGGTCTCCGGCTCCTCTACGCTCGGGGAGGTGGAGACCGAGGTCAGCACGGGCTTGCCGGGCCGGGTGGACCGGCCCGCCTCCAGCGCGACCTCGGGGGTGCGGTCGACGATCTCGCGCACCTCCCAGATGTCGCCGGGCTCCTCCGAGGAGGGCAGCGGCGAGCGGTCGCCCGAGATGAGTTCCTGCGGAAGCAGCACGATCGCCTGGACACCGCCGTACGGCGACGGGCGCAGGTGCACCCTGATCCCGTGGCGGTGCGCCAGGTGCGAGACCACGAACAGGCCGAGGCGCATCTTCTCGTTGAGACGCATCACGTCGAACTCGGGCGGGTCCGCCAGCAGGGCGTTGGTCGAGGTGAACTCGGCCTCCGTCATGCCCAGACCGCGGTCCTCGATCTCGATCGTCACGCCGTTGGGCACGTCGTCGCTGCTCAGGCGTACCTGGGTGTGCGGAGGCGAGAACATGGCCGCGTTGTCCACCAGCTCCGCGACCAGGTGGATGACGTCCGCGACGGCGGGGCCGTTGAGGTTCACCCGGGCGATGCGCTCACGCTTGACCCGCGTGTAGTCGCCGGACTCCGAGATCGCGCCGCGCAGGACGTCGATCAGCGGCATCGGGCGGTGCCAGGTACGGCCCGGGGCCTCGCCGCCGAGGATCAGCAGGTTCTCGGCGTTGCGGCGGGAGCGGGTGGCCAGGTGGTCCAGCTTGAACAGCTGGGCGAGCTGGTCCGGGTCCTCCTGCTCGCGCTCCATCTTGTCCAGCAGCCGGAGCTGTCGGTGCACCAGCGTCTGGCTGCGGTGGGCGATGTTGAGGAAGACGCGGTTGACGCCGTGGCGCAGCTCGGTCTGCTGGACGGCCTCCTCGACGGCGGCCCGCTGGGCGGTGTTGAACGACTTGGCGACGTCGCCGATCTCGTCGTCCTCCGTGCGCAGCTCGGGAAGGGAGGAGGCGATGTCCACGCGCTCACCCCGGTGCAGGCGGCCCATGATCTCGGGCAGCTTGTTCTCGGCCAGGTCCTGTGACTCCTCGCGCAGGGTGAGCAGCCGCGAGGTGAGGTTGCGGGAGGAGCGTCGGGCCAGGGTGAACGCGACCAGGATGACGGCGGCGACGCCGAGGCTGCCGCCGACCGCGAGGATCACCGCGCTGTTGGCGTCGTCGCGGGTCAGCTCGGCCGCGTACTGCGACTCCTCCGCGCCCAGCTCCGTGAGCTCGGTGATCACGTGGACGTACGCGGCGTCCCACTCGGACTCGGAGACCGGCATGGAGAGGTCGTCGACCGTCTCCGGGAGCAGGGTGACGGGGTCGGTGACCGTGGTGGACTCGACCTGGCGGTCGGTGATCCGCTCCGAGAGCCGGTTGAGGGTGGCGTACTCGGGGCTCTCCCGGACGGCCTCGTACCGCTCCAGCAGGCCTTCGCCCTCGAGGTAGGGGGCGTTGGCGTCCAGGAGGGCCTCGAAGGCGCCCATCATCCTGGTGAACTCTCGCTGGTCCTCGACGGTGAGGTCGCCGGTGGCGAAGGCGCGGGCGATCTGGGCGTCGGCCTGCGCGGCCACGTCCACGGTGCGGAAGAGGTAGATCGCGGTGAAGCCGGGGCTGACCGCGTCCCCCTCGTTGCCCTCACGGCCCTGGCTGTCGAAGCTGTCGGCGCCGTGCAGGACGAGTTCGTTGTAGTAGTCCAGGACGTCGGCGCGGGAGGCGTCACCGTCGTCGACGGTCGTGCGGACGTCGCCGATCTCCTGGTACATGTCGTACAGCATCTCGATGTGCATGCCGCCCTCGCCGGGAGCGAGGTCGGCGAAGCCCATGAGGTCGTCCAGCACGGCGCCCAGGGAATCGTCGGTGGCCTGGCGGCTCTGCTCCAGCCGCTGTGCCAGCTCGGCGTCGTCGGGGTCCTCGATGTAGGCGATCGTGGCCGAGCGCTCGGACATCGCGGAGACGAGGCCGACGGCCGCGGGGGTGACGAGGTCGTCGGTGGCCTTGGAGCGGATCAGCTGGTAGACAGCGTCGCCGCCGAGGACGATGGTGAGGATCAACCACAGTGCGAACAGCGCGGTGGTGGGGATCATGACCATGGCGCGAATACGGGCGGCGATGGTCCGCCCACGTTTCTTCGGTACTGCCTGCACGGTTCTCCTGTCGATCCGCGTCAAAGTCTTCTCAGGCACTGTCGGCGCCGGGCGGTCGCCTGGCCGCGTCCTGCGGGCCGGCGCGCGCGGACCTCCCGTCGTGTGGTCCGCGCTCGTCCCTCCAGGGGGTGGGCTCGCCGGAGAGTAACCACATGCGGGGGTTTTCGGCGTTGGGGATCGTATCTCGCCCGAGAAACGGCGGATTATCCGGGTGGTGCAGGCAGTCTGCCATGAAGTAGTGAATTGTTCACACAAGGCCTCGTATGACGTCCGCGAACCACCAGACAGGTACTGAAGGCGCTCATCGTGGGACGAACGTCACATGGGGCTCCGGGGTGTGGAGCGGGGGAGCGCGTTCGGACCCGAGGGTGGCGCCCCGCAGAGTGATATCACGGTTCCCCTCCCACACGGGCGTGGCCCGTACTAGCCTGGCGCACCGGGAACGAGCAAGGGGAACGCACACGCCATGGGGCAACCGTTCGGCGCAGGTCAGGACGCCATCGAGGTGGCGGTCGCCGCCATTCCGCTGTTGATGGTCACCGCATCCGCCCTCTACCTGCGCGGACAGCACCAGAGGTACGGGCGCCTGGCGGGCTGGCCCGGACAGCTCACCCTCGCGGCGCTGCTCACCGGCCTCGGCCTGGCCGTCTACGCCGTCTGGCCCCTGCCCGCCTCCGGGGACGGGCTGTGCGCCGTCGAACCCGCCGCCGCTCCGCCCCTGACCGTGCGCGACGCGGCCCTGGCCCTCGCGGTCTTCCTGCCGGTCGGGCTGCTGGCCCGCTCCCGGTTCCGCCGGGGAGCGCTCACCACCCTCGCCCTCGGCACCGCCCTGGCCCTCGTGGTGGTCCTGGTCCGCGCCACCGGGGTCCTCGGCCTGTATCCGTGCGCCTACAACACCGTCGCGTTCGAGACGGCCGGGGTCGGCGTCGCCGCGACCCTCCTGGGCTGGCTGCTGGCCCGGTGGGTGCCGGTGGTGTGGCCCTACGGTCCGCACCGGTCCTGGCCCTCGGCCGTCCCGGACCGGATCGCCCCCGACCTCGGCCGACGGATGCTCGGCACGCTTGTGGACCTGGGCCTGTGGTGGTTCGGCGCGGCCACGTTCGTCGCCCTGGTCGGCGCCAGCGGCTGGGTTCGCCCCGGCGCACGGGACGAGGTCCTCACCGGCGCCCTCCTGGCCCTGGCCGTGGTCTTCGCTCTGGTCCTGCCACTGTTGCGCCGCGACCGGAGCACCCCCGGGTCGGCGGCGGTCCGCCTGGCCCTCACCGAGTGGCAACGGCCCCGCCCGGCCTCCCGGCCGCGCGTCCTGGCGCGCACGGCGCTGCTGCACGTGCCGGTCGTCGTGCTGATCACCCTCGGCCTGCCGTGGTTTGCCCTCGCCGTCGTCGCGCTGCACGCGAGTACCGCGGTGGTCCGCCCGGACGGCGCGGGCCTGGCCGACCTCGTCTGCGGTGTGCGGGTCCGCACCCGGTCCAGCCTCAACGGCGAACTCCCCGGGCGCCTGGTCCGCTACGCCCCTCCTCGGGAGGAGACCCCCGCTCCGGTGTGAGCGAGGAACGGTCCACAGGACACGCGCTAGTTCTCCCCCCAGTGGAGATAACCCAGGAACAGGCCGATGAGGACCAGCACCAGTCCGAGCCCCCCGAACATGCCGCGGACCCAGTGGCTCAGCCAGGGCGCGGAGACGATCCGGGCCCGCTCGGGGACCTCCGGGTCGTAGGAGACGGTGACGATCTCTCCGGCCCGGGAGGCCATCCACCCGGTGTTCTCGTGCTCCGCGTGGATCTCCCTACCGTCCTCGGTCTGGAACTGCACGATCATCCGGGAGGCCACCGACGTCTCGTGGTAGCCGATCACCCTCCCCTTGGCGCGCACGCCGTTGCGGACCAGGAGCAGTTCGGTGCGGGTGTCCCGGGTGACCATCCACAACAGGACGGCACCGACGATCACGGGCAGCAGAGGGTACAGGTCGACCATGGCGGGGGATCCTCTCCGGGGGTTCTTCTTCGGGTGTCAGCTCAGCGCGGGGAGGCGGGGGAGCCGATGAGTCCGTCGGCCATGTGCGCCAGGGTGGTGTGGATCTCCTCGACGGGACGTTCTGGCTGGAGGGTACGCCAGTCGAGGGCCACGGTCACCACCATGCCGAACAGTGCCGATCCCGCAAGGGCCGTGTCCAGGTCCGGTCGCGTCAGGCCGCGTTCGACCATGGCGTCGAGCTGCCCGGTGATGACGCCGATGGCCTCGGTGCGGATCTGTCGGATCGTCGCGTACCAGGCCCGGTTGGTGCGCCAGGCCTCGGCCATCAGCAGCCGGGCCAGCGCCTCGTGGGTGCTGATGAACACCACGCCCGCTCGCAGCACCGTGGCCAGGGACTCCCGGGGTTCGACCTGCCGTCCGGGGTCGGGGACCGAGTCACGCAGGGTGTCGGCGAGCCGGGTGACGCCCCACTCCATCAGGGCCGCGTACAGCTCGTTCTTGCCCGCGAAATTGTAGTAGACGGTGCCCTTGGCGACTCCGGCGCGTTCGGCGATCTCGTCGACCGTGGTGGAGCCGTACCCCTGCTCGGAGATCAGCGTGACCGCCGCTTCGAACAGCTTGCGCCGGGTGGCCTCACGGCGCCCATTGCGGGGCCTGTCGGCTGCGGGGGTGCTCACGTTCATCGGTTCCATTCTTATGTGTTTACCTGGGCCTCCGCCTCGCTTCGGCCCGTGTTCTGCGCCTTCGCAGAGGGATTCGGGTTCAAGGCAACACGGCATCCTCGTCTACGCCCGGCTCGTTCCTCGCTGGCGGCTTGACTCGTCTTGCGGATCCCTCTCCGGCACCGAACGGGTACCCCTTTGTGATCAAGCTTCGCAGGCGGGCCCTCGGCTTGTGGCTGAGGCAGGTCGGGCACTCAACCGGGGCTGGGGCTCCCGATCGGTTCTTCGGTGGTGACCGAAGTGGGACGGACCGGCTTCCTCCTGTCGCTGAGGTGTGCGGGCAGGGTTCTCGGCCTGTCGCTGAGGTTGGCGGATGGGCCTTTTGCCAGGTGACGGTTGGTGGACGGGGACATCCTGGGTCTGAGGTGAGCGAGTGGGCCTCACACCTGGGGTTGCGGCTCCCGGTCGGTTCTTCGGCGGTGGCTGAGATGGATCGGGCGGCTTCATCGGGTGCTGAGGGGGCCTCGTGGGCCGGGGGCACCCACTGTGAGTGGGCGCCCCCGGACGTCAGATCTTCAGTGCCGGGTAGAGCGTGGACATCGTCCACACCCGCTTGCTGTTCACTGCCCTCCAGGTGAGCAACAGGGGCACCACGAGCCACAGGGCCATCACCCCGAAGGCCTGCGCGACCAGCATCATGTCCCCGCCGCCGATCAGGTGGCGCATGGCGGTCACTCCCCAGTGCAGGGGCAGGTACGGGCCGATCGCCTGGAAGAACGTCGGACTCGTCTCGATGGGGTAGGTGCCTCCCGCCGACGTCAGCTGGAGGACCAGCAGCGCCAGCGCGACGACCCGGCCCGCCGCGTTGAACCTCACGTTCAGGTACTGGACAGTCGTGGTGAAGGCGGCCGAGGTGAGCGCCAGGAAGGCGAGCGTCAGCGGCCAGTTCTGGGCCTGCAACCCCAGGGTCAGGTGCAGGACGGTCATCATGACCGCCACCTGCGCCCAGCCGAGCAGCAGCGGCACGACGCGTCCGGACAGCGCCACCCGCCAGGACGGCGCGGAGGAGGCCAGGGCCCGGGTTGACAGCGCGGGCAGCACCATGAACACCACCATGGCTCCCACCCACAGGGACAGGGGCACGAAGAACGGCGCGAAACCCGTGCCGTAGTTGGGCGCCTCGTTGTCCACCTCGCTGTCCAGACGGACCGGCTCGCTCATCATGTCGGTGGCGCTGACCCGGCCGTCGTCGGAGTAGGTGGGGATCTCGTCCACCCCGTCGGACAGCCCCTCGGCGAGTTCGTCCGAGCCCGAGGCCAGGTCGCCCAGGCCCTCGTGGAGGTCTCCGGCGCCGCCGCTGAGCTGGCCCAGCCCGCTGTCCAGCTCCCCGGCACCCGTGGAGGCCTCGGAGAGTCCGTCGCGGAGCGTGCGCGAACCCTCGGCCAGGTCCTCCAGACCCTCGGCGAGCTCGTCCGCCCCGGCCCTCGCGGCCTTGGCGTCCTCGACCATGGTGGGCAGGTCCTCGGACAGGGTCGCGGCCTTCTCGCTGAGCGCGGCGGCCTCGGCGGCGGTCGCGTTGATGTCCTCCCGGTTGTCGTTGACGTAACCGGCCACCGAAAGCGCGGTGTCCATGGCCCCCTGGAGGTCGGTGAGCAGCGCGTGCAGGTCGGGCTGCTCCTGTTCGAGCTCGGGGTGGTCCCGGAGGTAGGCGGACAGGCGGCCGTCCACCTCGCTCAGGGCGGTGACGTCGATCTCCTGCGGGAGGTCCTCCAGGGCCTCGGACACCCCGGCGGAGACCTTCGCGGCCTCCCCGGCGCGCTGCTGGATGTCGGGGATGTCCTCCTCCAGCTGCGGCAGCCACTCGTCGGCCAGGTCGTCGAGCTTGTCGACCTGTTCGGAGACCTGGGTGGAGGCGCTCGTCGCACCGGACGCGAGGGCCTTGGAGCCCTCGTGGAGCTCGCCGATCCCGCCGCTGAGCGTGCCGGCCCCTTCGTGGGCGCCGTCGATGCCCTCGGAGAGCTCACCGGATCCGCTCTCGGCGTCTCCGGCGCCGGTGGCGATCTGCCCGGCGCCGTCCGCCGCCTCCTCCGTACTGCCGTGGATCTCGTTGAAGCCCAGGAAGATCTGGTCGAGATAGTCGCTGATGGCCGTGGAGGCCGCGGCCGCCCGAATCTCGTTGAAGGCGCTGCCCGCGAGCTGGCGCACGACGTAGCTGTTGGAGTCGTTGTAGTTGGCGACCAACAGCGCGGGGACCGGGTCCTCTCGGTCCCGCGAGGGCGAGGTGAGGGCCTCGCTGAAGTACGTGGGGATGGTGAGGGTGACGTAGTAGGTGCCGTCCTCCAGTCCCTGGGCCGCGTCGGCGGCGTCCACCAGGTGCCAGTCGAGGTCGCCCCGCTCCAGGAGGGTGTCGCTGAGCTCGTCGCCCGCGTTGACCTCCTCGTCGTCGACCTCGGCGCCCTCGTCCGCGTTGACCAGGGCGACCGGCAGGTGCTCCATCCGGTCGAAGGGGTCCCAGAACGACCACAGGTACATGCCGGAGTACAGCAGGGGGATGAGCATGAGCGCGGCCAGTGCCGCCGTGGGCAGCGGTGACCGCAGGAAGGACCGCATGGTGAGCAGTCCGAGCCTGGGGACGGACATGAACCGGTAGACCGGTGCGTCGTCCTTCTCCCCGGCGCCCTCCTTCTTCCTGTCACGAACGCCCACGGTGTCTGCCCCCCTTCGGAGCGGGCCCGTCCCCGGACGGTGAGTCCCCGCCGGGTGGTGCGTCCGTCACGGGCTCCTCGTGGTCGAGCAGTTGGTCGATCCCGATCACTTCCTCGGTCGGCGCCTTCTCGGAGTCCTCTCCGGTGGCCGGGTCCTCGTCCTCCGTGCCGTCGTCCTGCCTGATCAGGAGGGGGCCCTGGGTGTCGGGTCCGGCCACGGCGTCGAGTTCCTGGGCGTCGGCGCAGGTGGCGATGACGGTGAGTCCCTCGTCGGTGAGGTTCCTCAGGGACCGCCACATGTCGGCCTGGTGTTCGCGGCTGAGGCCGCCGTCCACGTTGTCGACCACGAGCAGGCGCGGTTCGTAGACCAGTGCGAGGGCGACGCCGAGGCGCCGCCGCTCCAGCATGGAGAGCTCCTTGACCATCGTCCGGCGGTCCAGGCCGGCCAGGTCGGCGGCCTCCATCGCCTGGTCGGTCACGGACCGTGCGGCGGGGCGCATGCGCAGCAGGCGGGCCTCGGAGAGGTGTTCGCTGACCCGCAGGCGGTCGTCGAGGGCGTTGACGTCGTCCATCAGCCCGAGTGAGCTGATCCGCCTTACCCGTCGTGCCTGTTGGGGCAGCGAGTACCCGTCGACGTGCAGGCTGCCCGCGCTCGGCTTCATCCGGCCGGACAGGGTGAGCAGCAGTGCGCTGCGTCCGCCCCCGGAGTCGGCCTGGAAGACGGTGAGCGTTCCCGGCCGGGCGGTGAAGTCGACCCCCGTGTAGACGGGTCCCTCTCGGGTGGTGAGTGTGACGCCCTCGGCGTGCACACGAGCTCCGGTGGCCCGACGCATTCTTGCGACCTCCCCATTTTTGAACTGACCGGTCAGTACAAATTCACGGCTCCACGGTACTGCTCCGGGGTGGTGCTCCCGAGCGTTCGGGTCTGTGTCCTCGGGCACAACGCGACGCTCCATGGGCGGGAGGATCGGCGCGCGAAATTGAGGGGTGCTTTCCGGGGGTCGATGTGATGTACGTTGATACGTAATTACGTACTAAGGGATCGATTCCAGGGAGACCAGCATGCGCGGCATCCTCACGAACCTCGGCGGACCCCTGCTGGTGGTGTACTTCGCCTACGCCGCCGCGGCCATCGCCTTCGACCTCGCCCTGGAGCCGCTGCTGCCCCTGCTCCTCCTCGCCGGGGTGTTCCTCGTCGGGCCGCGACTGTGGGCCCGGAAGCCCTCGGAACAGGCCATGGAGGACGCCACCGTCGAGGTGGCCCCGCCGGTCGCCGGTGCATGGGTGGGACTCAACAGCCCTGCGGACCGGGTGCCCAGCCACGGCACCCACCAGTACGGGCAGACCTACGCGATCGACGTCTACGTGGACGAGGGCCGACCCCCGGGCCGCAGCTACTGGTGGCCCCTCTCGCGCCGACCCGACGACGGGTACCCGGCCTTCGACCAGCCGCTCCTCGCGGTCGCCGACGCCACTGTCGTGCGCGTACGCGACGGCCAGCGCGACCACCGCAGCCGTGACACCTGGCCCGCGCTGGCCTACATGTTCCTCGAAGGCGTCGTCCGGAGTCTCGGCGGTGCGCGCCGGGTGGTCGGCAACCACGTCGTCCTCGACCTCGGCGACGGCGTGTACGCCGCCTACGCACACCTGAGGAGGGGGTCGGCCGAGGTCCGGGAGGGCGACCGGGTCACCGTCGGACAGCGGATCGGGCGGTGCGGCAACTCGGGCAACTCCAGCGAGCCCCACCTGCACTTCCAGCTCATGGACCACGCCGACCTCAACCGGGCCACCGGCGTCCCCTTCCGTTGGACCGGGGCCGGAGTCCCCGCCTCCGGGCAGACCTTCACCGGCCTAGACTGCGCCTGAGAGCCCGGACGGGGAGCGGACGAGGAACCGAGGAACACACGTGAGCGACGTCGCGCAGCGGGCGGCCCAGGCACTGGACGACCCCGAGAACTGGCCGAGCGATCCCAAGGAGGCGGTGGCCCGGCAGCGCCTGTTGGCCGACCGGGTCCGCACGGAGGCCCTCGACCCGGACGCGGTGCGCTACGTGGCGGGCCTCGACGTCAGCTACGGCGTGGGTGACAAGGAGCTCGCGGCCGCCGCCGTGGTCCTGGACGCCCGCACCCTGGAGGTGGTGGACACCTCCCTGGTCGCCGACACCCCGTCCTTCCCCTACATCTCCGGACTGTTCGCCTTCCGGGAGCTGCCCCCCGTGCTCCGCGCCATCGAGGGCCTGTCCGTCACCCCGGACGTGTTCGTCTGCGACGGCTTCGGCCTCGCCCATCCCCGCCGCTTCGGGATCGCCAGCCACCTGGGGGTCCTCATCGACGCCCCCGTGGTCGGCTCCGCCAAGTCCGTGCTCTACGGCCGCAACTCCCTACCGGGGGAGGAGCGGGGCTCGTGGACGCCCATGGTCGCCGGGCGCTCCGAACTGGTCGAGGACACCGAGACCCTCGCCTCGGAGGGTGCCGAGGTCATCGGCCGTGTCCTGCGCACCCGCGCCCGGACCAAGCCCGTCTACGTCTCCGTGGGCCACCGCGTGGACCTTGAGGGCTCCGCCGACCTCATCCTGCGCGTGTCCCCCAAGTACCGCGTCCCCGAACCCATCCGGCACGCGGACCGCCTCTGCGGCCAGTACCGCAAGGAACACGTGGCCGCCCAGGGCGGGACCGCCGGACCCGCCTAGCGCGAACCGGCCCCGGACACACGGAAGGGGAGGGGCCCGAAGACCCCTCCCCGTCACCGAGGTCCCGCGAGGGACCCCGTCGTCTACCAGCCGTTCTCCACGGGACGGCCCTCGTTGTACCCGGCGGCGCTCTGCACGCCGACCACGGCGCGCTCGTGGAACTCCGCCAGCGAGGTGGCGCCCGCGTACGTCATGGAGCTGCGCACACCCGCGATGATCTGGTCGATCAGGTCCTCGACCCCGGGGCGCTCGGCGTCCAGGTACATGCGGCCGGTCGAGATGCCCTCCTCGAACAGCGCCTTGCGGGCCCGCTCGAAGGGGGAGTCCTCGGACGTGCGCAGACGCACCGCGCGCGCCGAGGCCATCCCGAAGCTCTCCTTGTACTGGCGCCCCTGGGCGTCACGCATGACGTCGCCGGGCGACTCGTAGGTACCGGCGAACCAGGAACCCACCATGACGTTGGAGGCACCGGCGGCCAGGGCCAGGGCGACGTCGCGCGGGTGGCGCACACCGCCGTCCGCCCACACGTGCCCGCCCAGCTCACGGGCGGCGGCCGCGCACTCCAGCACGGCGGAGAACTGGGGACGGCCCACGGCGGTCATCATCCGGGTGGTGCACATCGCGCCCGGGCCCACGCCGACCTTGACGATGTCGGCACCGGCCTCGATGAGGTCCCGGGTGCCCTGCGCGGTCACGATGTTGCCCGCGACGATCGGCACGTTCGGCGACAGCGCGCGGACCGTGCGGATCGCGGAGATCATCTTCTCCTGGTGACCGTGCGCGGTGTCGATCACCAGGGTGTCCACCCCGGCCTCGAGCAGCTCGGCGGCCTTGCCGGACACGTCGCCGTTGATGCCCACCGCGGCCGCGACGCGCAGCCGGTTCCGGTCGTCCACGGCGGGCCGGTACAGGGTGGAGCGCAGCGCGCCGGTGCGGCTGAGCACGCCCACCAGGGCGCCCTTCCCGTCGACGACCGGGGCCAGACGGTGCCGGTTCTCGTGGAGTATCCCGAACGCGGCCTGCGGCTCGGTGCCCTCGGGGATGGTCAGCAGCTCGGCCGACATCACGTCGCGCAGCTGGGCGAACCGGTCGGCTCCCGCACAGTCCGCCTCGGTGACCACACCGACCGGGCGGCGCGCGTCGTCGACCACGATGACGGCGTTGTGCGCCCGCTTGGGCAGCAGGTTGAGCGCCTCACCGACGGTGCTGGTGGGGTTCAGGGTGATGGCGGTGTCGTAGACCAGGTCACGTTGCTTGGTCCAGGAGATGACGTCGGAGACCACCTCGAAGGGGATGTCCTGCGGGATGACGGCGATGCCGCCCCGGCGGGCGACCGTCTCGGCCATCCTGCGGCCCGCCACCGCGGTCATGTTCGCGACGACCAGCGGCATGGTGGTGCCGGTGCCGTCCGGGGAGGACAGGTCGACGCTCAGCCGGGAACCCACGGCGCTGCGGCCCGGGACCATGAAGACGTCGCTGTAGGTCAGGTCCTGGCTGGGAACCTGGTCGTTGAGAAAACGCAATGCCTCTACCTCGGTCAAGACCGAAGGGGGTGGACCACTCCGCCCGGCTGCGCGCGGGCGGCACCCTGTTGATCCCCCTCTTACCTGTCAAGTATGCCGTCACCGATTAGGTTGGGGGTACCCCCGTCTGGCATGATGACTCGATTCCCGCCCCAACCCGGTCCTCGCCCCTGCCCTCGAACGGTGCCGATTCCGCCGCGCCGTAGGCGTTCACGGGTTTAACAGGGCCCTCCAGGAGAACCCCGCATGTCGCGTTTCACTCTCGCGCAAGTCAAGGAAGAGACCTACAAGGCGAAGGACGCCTGGTGGACGGTCTTCCTGGTCGATCCGCTCGCGGGTCGCATGGTGGTGTGGACGGCGAACCGGACCAACATCACACCGAACCAGCTCACTCTGGGCGCGGGCGTGCTGGGCCTGCTGTCCGCGATCTGTTTCGCCGCGCCGATCTGGGCCGGTCCCCTGGGCTGGGCCTGGCTGCTCGCCGGCGCCCTGCTGTTCCACCTGAGCTTCGTCCTGGACTGCATGGACGGCAAGATCGCCCGCCTGAAGGGCACCGGGTCGGTCTTCGGGAGCTGGGTCGACTTCGTCTTCGACCGCATCCGCTTCTTCGGCTGCGTGATGGCCCTGCTGATCGGCCAGTGGCTGGTCACGGGGCAGGCCGCGTACCTGATCGTCGCGCCGGTGGTGGTCTTCTTCGACCTCCTGCGCTACCTCAACGGTTCGCAGGTCGCCAAGACCCGCAAGACCATGAAGCAGGCGCTCGCCGTGGCCGCGGGGGACACCGACCGGCTGCGTGACGAGGCCACCAACCCCGACGTGTCCGACCCCGAGGACGACGAGGTGTCGGAGACCCCGGCCAACGCGGACGCCCCGGCTCCGCGCGGCCTCTACCCCCGGGTGCGCAACGCGCTGCTGAGGCACCGGGTGCGTCCGCACCTGTTCAGCGGCATCGAGTTCGAGATGTTCGTGTGCGTGGTGGCGCCCGTGACCGTTCTGGTCGCGTTCTTCACCCCGCTGAACAGCCTGATCATCCCGGTGGCGGTCTTCTCCTGCCTGGCGCTGGGCTTCTTCGAGGTGGTCCTGGTGGCCCGCCTGTGGAAGGAGTCCCGCCGCTTCGAGGTGCGCCGCCGTGAGCTGGCCGCCGTGACCCCGGCGAGCGCGGGCGGCAGCTGAGCCCGACCCGGGGCCGGTGCCCGAACGAGGGAGGGGGCGCTTCCGCGAGATGCGGAAGGCGCCCCCTCTTCCCGTCTGTGGACGTGCGGTCCGCCTAGACGGAGGCACGCTCCCTCTCGGCCGTCCGCTTCCTCGCGTCGGCCTCCTTCCTGGCCAGGCCCTTGTCGTCCTGGCGCAGGAACCAGGTGGGCTGTGGTTCGACCGCCCACCGCATGCACGCGCGCACCCACGGGGTGCACAGCAGGAGGGTGAGCCCCAGGCCCAGCGACAGGGTGGTGGCCAGGGCCACGGGGCCGGACATCAGGTCGTACCAGGGGGTGTTCTTCAGCAGGATCAGGAACACGGAGTGGCCCAGGTACACGTAGAGCGTGTAGGCGCCCAGCGACGTGTACCAGGTCTCCCTCTTGGGGGTGAGCGCCAGGACCGCGATGGTCATGACCAGGGCGATGGCCATGAAGGCCAGCCGGAGACCGATGCTCGGCATCAGCGGGTCGATGTCGCGGTCGGTGAGGCTCTCCTTCCAGAAGAGCCAGTCCCTGCTCAGGCGGTCCGAGACCGGCACGGCCAGGACGGCCGTGACGCCCAGCACCAGCACGGAGCCGATCCGCACCCAGAGCCGGTCCAGGTGGGCGAAGTGCTCGCGGCGCAGGCTCAGCCCCAGCACGAAGAACGGCAGGAAGCTGAGCACCCGGCCGATCGAGAGGGTGCTTCCCAGGTCCGCCGTGGTGGCGAACAGGGAGATGACCACGGCGATCGCCACGGGCCAGCGCAGCCGCTGCCAGACCGGAACGGTGAGGCGCCACAGGAACAGGGCGACCAGGAACCACAGGGTCCAGGTCGGCTTGAGCACGGACAGGGTGTCCGGGAGCCCACCGCGCTCGACCGTGTAGATCGCCTGGTGAATGGTCCAGAAGACGAGGTAGGGGACGGCCAGCGTCAGGACCAGCTTCTCCACCCGCATCGACGAGGAGTCGAAGGAACGGGAGAGATAGCCGCTGATCATGATGAACGCGGGCATGTGGAAGAAGTAGATCCAGTAGTAGAGGGCACTGGCGGGCCCGTAGTCGGAGAGCGGCTCGATCGCGTGGCCGACGACGACCAGGGCGATGAGGACGAACTTGGCGTTGTCGAGTCGGGCGTCACGGCCCGGCGGTCGCGCTGCCGCAGGGGCCTTGGCCCCCGGGGCCGGGGCGGCGGCGCCGTCTCCGTTCTCCGCGGACTGGGGTGCCGGACTGGTCGTGGATGAGGCCACTAGGGACTCCGAGATCACTGATTTCTGGGGCTTGGTATGTCGGTCCCGCGACCCTCCGTGCGGGATTGGGGTCGACCTTCGGTCAGGGGCAGTGGTCCGATGGCGTGGTGCCGCGTGGCGCGCGAGGGGGGCACCGGTGAACACATTGCGCGAACACAGTTCCGTTACCTTACTGAGACATACTGCGGTATGCCAGTAGTTCGCACAAATCAGGTAAAAGTTCCCAGAGGCGCGCCGGGTCCCGAGGAACCGGGACCCACGTGGGCGCGCGCACCCGCGGAAACGGGTGTGGGATGGCTTACCGTGTGCAGACCCTAACCCATGGGCACCACAGAGGGGCACCAAGGCACACCGCGGCACGAACGTGTCGGTGTGAACCGGCGACGGACACGCCGATAGGCTGCCCCCAGGCGGCAGAACCCCCAGTCAAACTGTCACTGCCCGCCAGTCGAGAACGAAGAAGGCGGTGGAAACCGTGCCGCACGCGGTGGACCCCAACCGTGCAGCCCAGCACGGAAGCGTGGTCATGCGACTCCTCGACGAGCTCTTCCCGCTCGTCGAGGGGGTCTACGTCGACCTGCACAAGAACCCGGAGCTCTCCCACTCCGAACAGCGCACCGCCAGCGTCGTCGCGGAATGGCTGAACCGAACCGGCTACGAGGTCCACCGGGGCGTCGGCGGCACCGGCGTGGTCGGCATCCTCCGCAACGGCCCCGGCCCCACGGTGATGCTGCGCGCGGACATGGACGCCCTCCCCCTGGAGGAGAAGACCGGTCTGCCCTACGCCAGCACGGCCAGGGCCGAGGGTCCCGACGGCGCCGAGGTGCCCGTCATGCACGCCTGTGGCCACGACGCACACACCGCCTGCCTGATCGGCGTCGCCGACCTGCTCTCGGAGACCCGCGAGGAGTGGGCCGGGACCATCATGATCGTGGCGCAGCCCGGTGAGGAGAGCCTCGACGGCGCCCAGGGGATGATCGACGACGGCCTCTACGACCGCTTCGGCCGCCCCGACGTCATCCTCGGCCAGCACCTGGGCTCGCAGCCCGCCGGGCTCATCTCCCACCGGGCCGGGATCATCCTCGGCGCGGCCAGCGCCTACCGGGTGCGGATCTTCGGTGAGGGCGGACACGCCTCCCAGCCGCACACCACCGTGGACCCGGTCCTCATCGCCGCCAACATCGTCACCCGCCTCCAGGGCGTGGTCTCCCGAGAGATCAGCCCCAGCGAGATGGCGGTGCTCACCGTCGGCAGGATCCAGGCGGGCACCAAGGCCAACATCATCCCTGACGAGGCCTACCTGGAGATCAGCACCCGGGCGCTCAACGAGAACGTCTCGGACCAGCTGGAGCAGGCCATCGAGCGCATCGTGCGCGCCGAGGCGGCCGCCTCGGGCGCCAGCCGTGAGCCCGAGGTCGAGCGCTTCCAGAGCAGCGGGGTCACCCACAACGACCCGGCCAGCACCGCCGACGTCGCAGCGGCCCACCACGCCTACTTCGGCGGCGACTACGTCATCCACCTGCCGGACCCCTCCCCGGCCACCGAGGACTTCTGCCGCTTCGGACTGCCCGAGGACCCGCAGCCCATCCCGTACGTGTTCTGGTTCGTCGGCGCCACGCCGCACGACGTGTGGGACAGGGCCCCCGGTGACACGCCCTACGAGAAGATGGGCAACGTCCCGAGCAACCACTCGCCGTTCTTCTCGCCCGACCGCGAACCGACTCTGCGGGCCGGGCTCGCCGCGCTCACCATCGCCGCGCTGTCCTACGTGGGCAGCGACAACCCCAACCCCGCCGCCCTGGCGCCGGCGCCCTCCGCGGCCCCCGTGGGTTCGGCCTTCCCGGGCCCGGCGCCCACCGACACGGCGGACCCGCGCGGCAACACCGACACCGGCGGCTACTCGGCGCGGACCGCGACCCCCTCGGAGGGGCCCGGGAACTCCTTCTCCGACCCCCTCACCGGCCCGCGCCCGGCCGAGCCGAGCTTCTCGGACGAGGCCAACGACGCCTACGACAGCGCCTTCCTGGCCGCCTCCTCCGCCTGGGCGGAGGAACCCGGCAAGTCCACCCACGACACCGACATGCAGTCGGTGATGGGCCGTCAGGACCAGGAGATCCGCGACGAGTGGCACAGCGAGAAGGCCGAGGAGTCGACCCTGTCCACCGACATGGCCGCGATCATGGACGAGGACGAGGCCCCCGCGCCGCCGCCCGGCCCGCCCGCCGGACCGGCCTTCGGGGGACCGCCGCCGAGGGGCAGCGCCCACTCCGCGCCACCGCCCCCCGGCCCGGACGACGACCTGCCCGACGCCCAGTACCGGCTCTGACCGCACGTGGGGGCCAGCCTCTGGCGATGGGGTGACCCCCGCGTCCGCCGCTCCCTGCGCCACCACCGGGAGACACCCCTCTTGGCGGGATGCGTCGCCGTCACGGTCCTCGCCGTCGTGGGGGCGGTCAGCCGGGCGCTGTCCGGCGACCCCAACGAACCCCTGCTGCTACTGAGCATCCCCCTGCTGGTGTTCTTCGTGCGCGGTCAGCTCTACGCCCGACAGAGAGTCAACGGCGTACGCATCACCGAGGCGCAGTTCCCGGAGGCGTACCGGATGGTCGCCGACGCCGCCCGCTCCTTCGGGATGAGCCAGGTGCCGGAGGCCTACATCGTGCTGGGCAACGGCGTCATCAACGCGTTCGCCTCCGGGCACGGTTTCCGCCGCTACGTGGCCGTCCACAGCGACCTGTTCGAGGTCGGGCACCGCCTCGGAGACCCCGACGCGCTGCGGTTCGTGATCGGCCACGAGGTGGGCCACATCGCCGCCGGGCACACCTCGTTCTGGCGCCAGTTCGCGGTCTCCATCGCCCAGGTGATCCCGGGGGTGGGCAGCACCCTGGGCCGAGCGCAGGAGTACACCGCCGACAACCACGCCTACGAGTTCTGCCCGGAGGGCGTACCGGGCATCCGCGTCCTGGCCGCGGGCAAGTACCTGTACCCGGCCGTGGACTTCGACGACATCGCCGCGCGCGCCCACACGGACACCGGCTTCTTCGTGATGCTGGTCAACCTCCTGTCCAGCCACCCGGTGAACACGTTCCGCTTCGCCGCGTTGGCCGACCGGTCCACGCCGGGGCGGGTGTTGTAGCTGTGTTCTTCCTGGGTTTCCGCTTCCTGTTCGGCGCCTTTGCAGAGGAACCTTCGGTGTCTTCGGTGTGATGGCTCGTTCCTCGCGATCTCCGGCGCCGAACCAAGCACCCCCCTTGCGGCCGGGGCGTACGGGCGGGGCTCACGCCTGTGGCTGAGGTGCCGAGTTGGCCCTCTGCGTGTGGCTGGGACGTCCTGCTACGGAATCCCCGGTGGCTGCGGTGTGATGGCTCGCCTTTCCGGTTGAGGTGCCCGGTTCGCGTCGCGCCTACTGGTGTCCCAGACGGTGGCTCAGTTGGGCGGGCAGCGGCTCGTGGCGCAGGTAGTCGCGGGTGAACAGCCCGGTGCCATGGGAGACCGAACGCAGCTCCACCGCGTAACGCACGATCTCCTGCTCGGGGACCTCCGCCCGGACCACCACCCGGCCGCCGGGTGCGGCCTCGGTTCCCACCACGCGACCGCGCCTGGCGGACAGGTCGCTCAGGACGGCGCCCAGGTGGGTGTCGTCGACCTCCACCGTCACCGCGTCCACCGGTTCCAGGACCGCCAGCTTCGATGACGCGGCGGCGTCCCTCAGCGCGAGCCTCCCGGCCTTCTGGAAGGCCGCGTCGGAGGAGTCCACCGAGTGCGCCTTGCCGTCGTAGAGCGTCACGCGCAGATCCACCAACGGGTGCCCGTCGCCCACGCCCTCGGCCATCTGCGCGCGGACGCCCTTCTCCACCGAGGGCACGTACTGACGGGGGACCACGCCGCCCACGATCCGGTCCACGAACTCCAGCCCCGCGCCGGGCCCCAGCGGTTCCACCCTGATCCGACAAACCCCGAACTCGCCGTGCCCGCCGCTCTGCTTGACGTTGCGGCCCGTTCCCTGGACGGGGACGGTGAAGGTCTCCCGCAGCGGGATCAGGACGTCCTCGGTCTCCACGCGGACGCCGTAGCGGTGTTCGAGCCGGTCCAGGGAGGCGTCCAGATGGGCCTCGCCCAGGCACCACAGGACCAGCTGGTGGGTCTCCGGGTTCACCCGCACCCGTAGCGAGGGATCCTCGGCCAGGAGGCGGGCCAGCGACTGGGACAGCTTGTCCTCGTCGGAGGCGGAGGCCGCGTGGATCGCCACCGGCATGGTGGGTTCGGGGAAGTGCCAGGGCGACACCCGGAGCGGCATCTCGGGCGAGGAGACCGTGTCTCCGGTCCGGGCCTCGGGCAGCTTCGACACCAGGCACAGGTCACCGGCGATCACCTCGCCCACCGTCCGCGCCCTCGCGCCGAGCGGGACCGAGAGCGACCCCAGCCGCTCGTCGTCCCCGGAGCGGTCCAGCTCCACCGGGTCGTGCGGTCCGGTGTGTACGCCGTGGCCGTGCAGGTGCGCCTCGGTGTCGGGCCGCAGTGTCCCGGAGAACACCCGGACGAGGCTGACCCGGCCCACGTAGGGGTCGCTGGTGGTGCTCAGTACCTCGGCCACCAGCGGACCGTCGGGGTCACACGACAACCCCTCCACCGGTCGGCCGTCCGGCCGGGCGACCGACGGGAACGGGCGCCGGGTCGGGTCGGGGCAGGAGAGCGGGAGTTCGCGCAGGAGCTCCCGTACGCCCACGCCGTGGGTCGGGCTGAGAGCCAGCACGGGGTGGAAACCGCCCGCCGCCACCGCCTCCTTGAGGTCCGCGATGAGCAGGTCCGGGTCGAGTTCCCCGCCCTCCATGTAGCGCTCCATGAGCGCCTCGTCCTCGCTCTCGGTGATGACCTCCTCGATGAGGGTCTCCCGAAGCGGGCCCGCCTGTGCACGCAGCCAGTCGGGGGTCGCGCCCGGGACGGGCGCGGAGCCCGGACCGCCTCTCTCCGAGTAGTCGTGGTAGCGCTCCGAGACCAGCCCCCAGAGCCCCACCAGGGTGCGCTGATCCCCGGAACCCCGCATGGCGGGCACGTACGCCGGGTGCACGCCGGGGCCGAACGCCTCCTGGCAGCGCGCCACCACCGCGTCGAAGTCGGCGCGCGGATGGTCGATCTTGGTGACCGCCACCGCGCGCGGCATGCCCACGGCGGCGCACTCCTCCCACAGCATGCGGGTGCGCCCGTCGACGCCGTCCATGGCCGAGATCACGAACAGGGCGGCGTCGGCGCCGCGCAGCCCGGCGCGCATCGCGCCGACGAAGTCGGCGTAACCCGGGGTGTCCAGCAGGTTGACCTTGACGTCGCCCACCATGACCGGGTTGACGGTCAGGTGCACCGACCTCCTCTGGCGGACCTCGACCTCGTCGTGGTCGCTGACGGTAGTGCCCTCCTCCACGTTGCCGGGGCGCCTGATCTCCCCGGCGGCGAGGAGCAGCGCCTCGACCAGACTCGTCTTGCCCGCGCCGGCGGGTCCCACCAGCGCGACGTTGCGGATGTCCTGGGGCCTGTCGGCCCCGGGTACGGCTTCGGCTCGATCAACCATCCTCGTCTACCCAGCCCTTCCGGGTCCGGGCGGTGGCCGAACAGGACCACCGCTTGAGTGACCTGCGACACCCTCCACCGTCGCTCTTCACGGCTCCGACCACAAGGGGTACGCCGGTCGACTTCCGTCATGGGCGCTTGTGTGGCTCTATGACCCGGGTCGTTCTTCTAGGCTGTGCCCGTGCCATGGTCGGAGAGTCTCCCTCAATTCAGTCTCGCCGGGACCCTTCTGACGGTCCTGCTGCTGTTCTTCGCGGCGTTCGGCGAACCCCTGCTCGGACGGCGCGCGTTCGCGTGGCTGTCACGCCGTGAGAACGGCGACGAGCGCGCCCTCGGGCTGCTGTACGCGGTGACGATGGCGATCCACGTGCTGTGGGGCCTGCTGGTCCTCGTGGTGCTGCTGCTGTCGCCCAACCTGAACCTGGTGGACCTGGGTCTGCGTACCCCGGACGCCTTCGGGCCCATCGTGGGCGCCGCGATCGGCGGCACCATCGCGCTGGCCGCCTTCTGGGTGCTGGTCAACGGCCTGCCCACCCGGGACCGCCTGCCGATCCCGTCCCGGCGCTCCCGGCGCGGAGCCGAGGCCGAGGGCGGGCGCCGGGGCCGCAAGGCGCACCGGGGACGCCGGAGCGCCCCCAAGCCCATGACCCTGCCGCAACCGGGCCACAGGCAGTACCTGCTGCTGCCGCGCACCGGTCGCGAGAGGGCGCTGGCCGCCGGGATGGCGGTCACCGGCGGCGTGTTCGGTGAACTCCTCTACCGGGGCCTGTTCATCACCCTGGTCGCCAGCATGGACGTCCCGCTGTGGATCGCGGCGGTGCTGTCCGTCGTGCTCTTCTCGCTGGCCCACGCCTACCAGGGCTGGTGGGGACTGCTCAGCGCGGGCTTCTCCGGCACCCTGTTCACCGTGCTGTACCTGGGCACCGGCAGCCTGGTCGTCCCGGTGGTGGTGCACGTCGCGCTGAACCTGCGCTCGGTGGTCTTCCCCCCGGCCTCGGAGCGGGAGGCCGCCGAGGAGGCCCTGCGCCTCGACGACTACTACGACGACGAGTACGAGGACGAGTACGCCGACGACTACGCGGACGACGAGTACGGCCGCACGGGCGAGTTCGAGGCGGTCGACCAGGAGGCGGAGCCGGTGGGCCGGGAGCCCGCCGACGCCCAGGCGCCGCCGCGCGGCCTCCCGCCCCAGGGACCTCCGGACCAGGGGCCGCCGGTGACCGGTGGGCAGCACGCGGGTACACCCCCCTACGGTTCGGTGCCGCCGCACGCGAACCCCCACCCGTACCCGCCGCAGCCGCCGCGCCCGCAGGGACCGCCTCCCGGGTACGGTCAGGGGCACCCGCAGGGGCCGCAGCCCCAGGGGCCGCCCCCCATGGGGCACCCGCAGGGGCCACCGCCGGGCTACCCTCCCGGCCCGGGTCAGCCCCAGCAGAGGCCGTTCCCGCCGGGACCGTCACACCAGGCACCGCCACATCAGCCACCGCCGCCCCAGGGGTTCACGGGCCACCCCCCGGGCCACGGGGCCGGGGGCGACACACCGGGGCCGCACTCCCCGTACCGGGACTGATCGTGCACGATGGAGTGGTGTCCGACGCCATTGACCACTCCATCGCCCAGCCCCAGGAGAACCGTTTCTGGTTGACCACCTCGGACGGGGTGGGCATCGACGCCGTGCTGCTGCGCGCCGCCGCGCCCCGAACGACCGTGGTGGTCCTGGCCAACGGCTTCACCGGGACCTACCGGAGCCCCCACACACGCGCCGTCGCCGAGGGCCTGCTGTCCGTCGGCGACGTGATGACCTTCGACTTCCGTGGCCACCACGGGTCCGGCGGACGCAGCACCGTGGGCAACGCGGAGATCCACGACCTCGAAGCGGTCGTGGGCCGTCTGCGCGCCCTCGGCTACACCCGCATCGCCACCCTGGGTTTCTCCATGGGCGCAGCCGTCGCCATCCGGCACGCCGCCATCTTCGGTGGGGTCAGCGCCGTGGTGTCCGTGAGCGCCCCCAGCCGCTGGTACTACCGGGGGTCCCGCTCCATGCGCCTGCTCACCTTCGGGGTGGGCCGCAGCTTCGGCCGCGCCTTCCTGCGGCGCTTCCGCAAGGTCCGCGTCACCGACCAGCGCTGGAACCCCACTCCTGCCGAACCGCGGGAGGTCGCCGGGGAGGTCGCGCCGGTCCCGCTCCTGGTCGTGCACGGCGACACCGACAGCTACTTCCCCGTCTCGCACGCCACCGCCATCCACGACGCGGCGCACGAGCCCAAGGACCTCTGGATCATCCCGGGGATGGGCCACGCGGAACGGGCGGTCACCCCCCAGCTCGTGGACCGCCTGCGCGTCTGGCTGGGGGAGCGGCTGCCCCAGCCGCAACAGCCGGGCTAGGGGACCGGAGGGGTGGGACGAGCCGTGTCGACAGTGCGCCACGGCTCGGTTAGAAAGGACGGATGATCCGATCTGGTTCCCCCTCGGCCGCGAGCGGTGCCCCCGCCCCCAACGGCGACGACCTTCCCGGGCTCCGGGGGCGGGGCTTCGGCCTCCTGATCATGGCCACCGCCGTCAGCCTGTGCGGGTTCGCCGCCGTCCTCCCCCTCGTGCCGCTCTGGGCCAGCCGGGGCGGCGCGGGCGAGTTCGGCGCGGGCGGCACCACCGCTGCCTTCATGCTCACGACCGTCCTCACCCAGCTGGCCATGCCGTGGCTCCTGGACCACGCGGGCGGGTACCGGTGGGCCTTCCCGGTGGGCTCCCTCATCATGGGCCTGCCCATGCCGCTGTTCGCCCTCACCACGGACCTCGGCCCGCTGGTGGCGATCTCGGCGGTGCGGGGCGTCGGCTTCGGGATGGTGACCGTGGCCGGAACGGCTCTGGCCGCCCGGCTGGTGGTCAGGGAACAGGTCGGCAGGGCCACCGGTTTCTACGGCCTGGCTGTCGGCCTGCCGCAGATCGTGATCCTGCCCGGAGGGGTGGCGCTGGCGCTCAGCCTCGGGTTCGACACCGCCTTCTGGCTCACCGGGATCTGCGGCGTGGTTGCGGCGGTGCTCGCCTCCGGCATCTGGTTCGCCGACGGTGGCCGCAACCGGGCGGCGCTGCGCGGAGCGGGACACGACGAAGTCGGCACGGACGAGGCCCCGGCCTCCCCGCGCGGACTGACGCTGATCGTGGCCCTCGCGGCGCCGCTGGTGATCATGCTGGCGGTGTCCTCGGCCGCCAGCGGCGTGGTCACCTTCCTGGCGATCCCGCTCGAACGCGCGGCCTGGCTGGTCGGCTCGCTGCTGGCCGCCTACGCGCTCGGCGTCGTCGCGGGGAGGTGGACCGCCGGTGTCCTGTACGACCGCCACCGGCGCACCGTGCTGCTGATGCCGGGAACGCTGGCGGCGGCTGCGGGCGCGGGCCTGCTCACCGCCGGGCTGTGGGCCAACGGGGACGGGACGCCCGGCCTGGGCGTTTCCCTGCTGGTGCTTGGCGGCTCGGCGCTGTTCGGCCTCGGGTTCGGCGCCGTCCAGAACGAGACCGTCACGGTGATGCTGGGCCGCGCGGGGCCGACCGGCTACGGCCGCGCCAGCGCGGCCTGGAACATCGGGTTCGACGCGGGCACCGGGGTCGGGGCGGTCGGCCTCGGCCTGCTCATCCAGCTCACGGGGTACGGCCCCGCGTTCGCGGTGGTCGCCGTGGCCCTGGTCGCGGTCCTGCCGCTCGCACGGGCCCGGGCGCCGCGCCGCAGGATCAGTACGAGCTGATGTGCACGTGGTCGTAGTGGTTCTGGGTCAGGTCGCCCCGGTCGTTCATCCAGGTCCACTGGCGTGACGTCGACTGCCAGATCTGCTGTTCCCAGATGATGTACTTGATGCCCAGACGGTCGGCGTTGGCGATGCCGTAGTCCGAGATCTGCTGGCCGAGGGCCTTGTTCTCGGCTGAGGGCGGGGCGCCGTTCGCGCTCATCATGAAGTCGCAGGCGGTACCGGTGCCGTGGTCGTCGTTGCTCGGGCGCCAGCAGCCCACCGGGTAGGGCGCGCCGAACTGCATGATGACCTCGTCGCGGATGGCCGCCATGCGGGGCGTGGTCTGGTCCCAGCCGCCCCCGCGCGCGCTGTCGGGGATCGACCCGTTGCCCGGGTTCTCCGGCGCCTCGGGGACCTGCTCGGCCTCGTACTCCTCGATGCGCTTGGTGACCTCCTCGCGCTGCTCCTCCAGCTCGTCGATCAGCTCTGAGGCCTCCGACATCTCGTCCTGGAGCTGGCCGGTGAGCTCGGCCTGCTCGTCGCGGAGCGAGATGAGCTCGGCGATCTGCTCGGCCTGGCTCTGGCCCAGGTAGTCGACGGTCGCGGCGTCCGCGAACATGTCCTCGGGCTGGCTGGAGAACACGATCTGCAGGGTCGGGTCGAAACCGTCGCCCTTGTACTGGGCGGCGGCGATCGCCGACACCCCGCCGCGGGACTTCTCCAGGCGCTCGTCGAGCTCCTCCAGGTCCGCCTCGGCGGTCTCCACCCGGTCCTTGATCTCGGTGTACTGGAGCAGCTCGCCGTCGTAGGTCTCCTCCAGCTCCTCGGCCCGCTGGTTCAGCTCGTCGATGTCGACGTCGTCGTCCGGGTCGGCGTGGGCCGCACCGGGCAGGCCGACGAGGACGAGTGCGGTCATGGCGGCGACTGACGCCGTGAACCGGCCGCGACGAGAGGCGTTACGAGGAGTGGATGTCATTTCTGCTCCGTGGATGATCCGAGAGCATCCGCTGCGCCGGGGGGACGGCTACGCCGTCACGGGAGGGGAGTTGCTCAGCGGACCATACGAGGTCTCGGTGATACGTGCACAGTGAGTTGACTCGCGTTGCTGTGGGGGTTGAGCGGGGGTCTGTCCAGAAGATACCCGGAGCGGGTGACCACCCCGAACGTCCGGTACCGGGTGGGTGTCAGCCGCCGAACGCGCTGGGCAGACGGACGGAGGTCGAGGGTGCGGGCTTCTCCGAGGGCAGGAACCAGTCAGAGCGGCGGATGTCGCGCAGGGCCCGCTTGCGGGTCTCGGCGTCCAGCCGGTCGATGTAGAGCATGCCGTCCAGGTGGTCGGTCTCGTGCTGGAGGCACTGCGCCATCAGACCGGTTCCCTCGACGGTGACCGGCTCGTTGCGCAGGTCGACGCCCCGGACCACGGCCCGCTGGGCGCGGCGGCTCTGGTACCAGAGGCGGGGGATCGACAGGCAGCCCTCGTCGCAGTCCTGGAGCTCCTCGGAGAGCTCGACGATCTCGGGGTTGATCACGTATCCGGTGCGGCCCTCGACGTCGTAGCTGAACACGCGGGAGCCGACCCCGATCTGGGTGGCGGCCACCCCCGCGCGCCCGGGGGCGTCGACGGTGTCGAGGAGGTCTCGGACCAGCTTCTCCGTGCGCTGGTCGAAGGTGGTCACGGGTGTGGTCCGGGTCACGAGGACGGGGTCGCCGAAGCGGACGATGGGGCGCATGGTCATGCCCCCAGATTAGTTGCCCGGTTCGGTGGGCCGACCGGCGAGGTCAGGTGGCCAGACCCGGACGCAGGGACTCGTCCAGGACCATCTCGATGTAGTCGAGGGCGGCACGGCGCCGGGCCAGGGCGCTCTCGTACAGGGAGGGAGCCTGGGCGCCGCGCCGGACGCGCAGGCACTCGTTGACGATGCGCTGCCAGCGTTCGGGGAAGGCGTGCAGGGCGTACAGGCCCGCGCCGGACTTGGAGGTGATCTCGCCGGTCCTGAGGGTGAAGTGCAGGCGGCTGACGCTCAGCACGCTCCAGGAGGGGGCCAGCGACCCGAGGACGGCCAGGCCGCGCGGGGTGACCAGGCGTCCGGCCTTCTCCCGCCAGCGGCTCCAGTGCTCGTCGAGGGAGCCGAGGGACCAGGTGCGCAGGCTCTCGGGCTCGTCCCACACGTCGAGTTCGGAGGGGTGCGGG
Source organism: Nocardiopsis sp. B62 (assembly GCF_018070675.1). Classification (NCBI taxonomy): domain Bacteria; kingdom Bacillati; phylum Actinomycetota; class Actinomycetes; order Streptosporangiales; family Nocardiopsidaceae; genus Nocardiopsis; species Nocardiopsis sp. B62. Next base: position 162,381 of record NZ_JAGPXK010000007.1, read on the forward strand.
CCGCGTACGGTGACCCCCCGGTCGGCGAGGACGTGCCAGGTCACCGGATTGACGTCGACGGCGGCGCGGTCACGGAAGCGGCCGTTCGTGACGGAGGGGACCGGACCGCAGGCCGAGGGGTCGCGGTTGAGCTCGTCCCAGGTGACGTGGATGCCGTTGAACTGGGGGCGGGGGACCTCGCCGCGCGTGCGCGCGTGCGCGCGGCGCAGGGCGTCCAGGTCCTCCGGCTCGGCGCGGCGGCCGGTCACGATGACGAAGTCGACGTCGCTGGTGTGTGGGCGGAAGTCGCCGAGTGCGACCGAACCGGTCAGGTAGAGGCCCTGGACCAGGCCAGGGGCCTCCTGGTCGGCGTTGGCGAGGAAAGCCTGGGTCAGCGTCTGCACCCGAGGGTGGACGGCCATGCTCAACTCCAGTCTGGGACGGTTCGGTGGTCTTCGGTGGTGTTGTCCGTGTGGCGGGGTGGGCGGCCCCGTCGCGCTGTGGGGAGTCCCCTCCGACTCGTGCCGGGTGGGACAGCGGGACGTTGGTGGGACCCGAGGTCCCTGCCCATTTGGTTCCCAGTGTGCTGCCGGTGCGGGGGTATCGCAAGTGATCACGCCGGACTCGCACCCTGTCTCCCCACGTCAGGTGGTGTGTGGTTCTGCCGTAGAGGGGGAGTGCGCACCCTTGACAACAGGTGTCCCGGTGTGGCAACGGAGGGCGTCGCGGGCGCGTCTCCGTCAGGCCGGGCCCCCATCCTCCGCGTGTTCGGGAACGTGCGCATTCCGTGGCACGTGCATACGGCCCGTGCATTCGCCACGGTCGCTTATTCGCAAGGGATTTCTCTGGAGAGGTCGGGAGAATTCTTCGGGGGGCGTGTCCCGGAGGTAGCAAAGAATCGGGACCCGGTACCCACGGGCGTGGCGCGGCCTTCACTTGTCAGGATATTCGCATGTTCCACGAGGTCATCGGTGTCACCGCGAAAATCCCCGAGATTCACGGGAGTTCCCCCGTCTTCGGTCGGAGACGCACGCCACTCTCAGTGGAAGTGGACACGCCGACGTTCGTGGTGGATTGTTATGATTCACCAAGACTTCCCCAGGTGATAACCACCACAGCCATTGTCTGCTGTTTTCCTCCGCGTAACACTGGGGTGCTTTCCAGAAATCCCACGTGCCTACGCTCGGTGGACCATGGCAGACGCCTCAGCGATCCCAAGGAGCCGATCATGGTCCCCACGATGGTTCTCGTAGCCGACGACTCCCGAGACGCCCACCGACGCGAGGCCCTGTGCGGGCTGGCCGAGGCGGTGGCCGCACGCGGCGAGGCGCCCGTATCAGCGGCCTTCGGCAGCCCCGACGAGGTCAGGGCGGCGGTCCACGCCGTCCGTGGCCCCAAGGTGGTGGTGCCCGCCTTCGTCGCCGGGGGCGACGTCGCCAGCGCCCACCTGCTCACCCGTCTGGACCTCGGCCGCATGGAGGACTCCTGCCACACCCCGCCCCTGGGAGCGGTCCCGTCCATCGTCGCCGACCTCGCCGCACGGCTCGCGGACTCCGGTCGCAGGCCCGACGACGGCGTGGTCCTGGCGGCCGACGGCACGACCGGAACCGAGGAACGTCAGGTGGTCATGGACGTGGCCCGGATGCTGAGCCGACGCCTGTCCTCCCCGGTCCAGGTCGGGTACCTGCGCACCTGGGCTCCCTCCGTCATCGACGCCGTCGAACGGCTGCGCCGCGACGGCCGCGACCAGGTCGCGGTGGCGGCCTGGAGGCTGGTCGACGGACCCGACTTCGACCTCCTCCGCCGCCTGGACACCACCGCGATCACCGCGCCGCTGTGGCCCTCCGAACTGGTCGTGGACACGCTCCTCGCCCAGCACCGGGCGGCCAAGAGGCGCCTGGCCTGACCTGCCGGGGCCGGTGCCCCTTTCGACGGCACCGCCACGAACAGCCACGACGCCGTTACCACCGCCGCGAGGATGGGTATGTGCCTCACGGGCGGGAACTCCCCGCACCCGCGACGCGGTCCCCGCCGTCGCCTCGACGCCCTCGCGGCGCGGCGACGGTGCGGCCACGGCCCCGAGGTACCCGAACGTCAACCCGGTGCGCGGTCCCTCCACGGCGGGCATCGGCGTGAGCGAACCGAAGGTGGATGTATGAACGACGGCACAGCGCAGTTCGTCGACGCCCAGCAGCGTCGCCGTCTGGAGAGGCGCTTCGGGGGACACGTCACCGAGTGGCTGGCGGAACTGCCCGCGATCGTCGAGAAGCTGGCCTCCGAGTGGCGGCTGACCGTCGAGGGCCCCGCCCCGCACGGGCGCACCTCCGTCGTCCTCTACGTGCGCAGAGCGGACGGTGGCGAGGGGGTCCTCAAGCTCTCCCCGGACAGCTGGCTCTCCGTATCCGAGGCCGACCTCCTCCGCATGTGGGCGCCCTCCCGGCGCGTGCCCGACGTGTGGGGTGTGGACCCCGACAGAGGCGCCTTCCTGATGGAACGGGTCGAGGGCGACACCGTGGCGGCCAGCGGTGTGGTCCCGTCCATGGAGACCATCGGCGGCCTCATCGCCGAACTCCACTCGGTTGAGGTCAGCCAGGCCGAACGCATGGAACTGCGCCCGCTCAGCGCCCGGGTGCAGTTCGTGTTCGAGATGTGGGGCCGCGAACGGGAGGAGGGCGCCGCGGCGGACACCGTCCCGGCCGCCGCGATGCACCGCGGCGCGGCCAAGGCCCGCGACCTGGCCCACGGTGACGTCGACGTCGTCCCGCTCCACGGCGACCTCCACCCCGGCAACGTCATCGACGGCGGCGCACGCGGACTGGTGGTCCTCGACCCCCGCGCCTGCCTGGGCGACGGCGCCGCCGACGCGGTCGACTGGGCGGTGTGGAGGGCCGCAGACGTCGCCGAGGTGGAACGCCGCGTGGACGTGCTCTCCCGGACGATGTCCGTGGACCCCGACCGGATGATGGAGTGGGTGCGCGCCTTCGCCCCGTGCTTCGCGGTGGCCAAGGCCAACCGAGGGCAGACCGACTCGGTGGAGTTCGACCTGATGATGGACCTGTGCGGAGCGGTCACCCAGTGATGCTCAGCCCTCCCTCTCGAAGCGGTAGCCGCGCCCGGCCTCGGTGATGAGGTGGCGCGGGTGTGAGGGGTCGGGTTCGAGCTTGCGGCGCAGCTGGGCCAGGTAGACCCGCAGGTAGTTGGTCTCGTTCTGGTAGTTGGGCCCCCACACGTCGTGCAGGAGCTGGCGCTGGCTGACCAGTTGACCGGCGTTGCGGGCCAGCAGCTCCAGGATGTGCCACTCCGTGGGGGTGAGGCGCACCTCCTCGCCGCCCCGGGTCACGCGCTTGGCGCCCAGGTCCACGTCGAAGGAGTCGGTGTGCACCACCGGGGCCTCCTCCGCCTGGACCGCGCGGCGCTCGGCGGCCCGCATCCGGGCCAGGAGTTCGTCCATCCCGAACGGCTTGGTGACGTAGTCGTCCGCGCCCAGGTCCAGACATCGCACCTTCTCCCCGGCGGAGTGCCGGGCCGAGAGCACGATGATCGGCACCTGCGACCACCCGCGCAGCCGCTGGATCACCTCCACCCCCTCCATGTCCGGCAGCCCGAGGTCCAGGAGCACCACGTGGGGGTGGCGCTCCGAGGCCAGGCGCAGCGCGCTCTCGCCGTCCGGGGCGGTGTCCACGTCGTAGCCGCGCGCCCTCAGGTTGATCCGCATCGCCCGGATGATCTGCACGTCGTCGTCGACGACCAGGACCCGCATGCCGCTCCTCATTTGTCTGCCTCGTCCACCGCACGCAGGGTGAACACCATGGTCAGCCCGCCCCCCGGGGTGTCCTCGGGGGCCAGGGTGCCGTGCATCGCCTCAACGAAACCACGCGCCACCGCCAGGCCGAGCCCCACACCGGTTCCCTGGGGTGCGTCGCCCAATCGCTGGAAGGCCTCGAACATCCGCTGTTTGGCCTCGTCGGAGACGCCCGGCCCGCGGTCCACCACCCGCAGCTGGACGCTGTCGCCGTGCGCGCTGGCCGCGACCAGCACAGGGGTGCGCGGATCGGGGTTGTAGCGCACCGCGTTGGTGACCACGTTGGCCACGGCCCGGTCCAGCAGCCCCGCGTCCACGCGCACCCGGGGCAGACCGTCCGGGACGTCCACCACCACCGCGTCGCCCGGTACCCCCAGCAGCGTCGCCGGGAGCACCTCCTCCAACGCCACCGCCCGCAGTTGCGGCCGCACGCTGTCGGTCTGCACCCGGCTCATGTCCAACAGGTTCCCGATGAGCCGGTCCAGCCGGTCCGCCGACTCCTCGACGGTCTCCAGCAGTTCGGCGCGGTCCTCCTCCGAGAGCTGGATATCCGTGGCGCGCAGGCTGGACACGCTCGCCTTGATGGAGGTGAGCGGTGTGCGCAGGTCGTGCGAGACCGCGGCCAGCAGCGCCGTGCGGATGCGGTTGCCCGCGACCTGGCCGCGCGCCTCGGCGGCGTCCCAGGCCAGCCGCTGGTGCTCCAGGGCGATCCCCACGTGCGTGGCGAAGGCCTCCATCACCCCGCGGTCGGCGGCGGGCAGCACCCGTCCGCGCAACGCCAGGGCCACGGAATCGGAGACCGACACCAGGGCGTCCGCCTCGTCGGGGGCCTCGCACGCCGGTGCGCCCACACTGTGCACGGGGTACCAGCGGCCGTCGTCCAGGCGTTCCAACAGGGTCGCCGAGCGCTGCCCGAAGGTCTCCCTGATCCGCCGCAGCAGCGCCTGGAGCGGTTCGTTCCCGGACAGCACGCTCGCCGCCAGCAGGGCGACCGCGTCCGCCTCGGCGCGGGCTCGCAGGGCCTGCGACGACCGCCGGGCGGCCATCTCCACCATGGTGGCCACCAACCCGCCCACCAGGATGAACGCCGTCATCGACAGGAAGTTGTCCAGGGACACCGATGGTCGGCCGTGCAGGGGTGAGAGCAGCACAGTGAGCAGGACGGCGCTCCACAGCGCGGAGGCAAGAGCCGGGCGCAGACCGCCCACGGCCGCCGTGGCCACGGTGATCAGCAACAGGAACAGCGGGTCCGCGGCCGGACCGACCTCGGAGAACACCGGCAGCGCCAGCACCAGCGTGACGAACGGCGGCGCCATCAGGGACAGCGTCCACCCCCACAGCCGCCGGTGCTCGTTCAGGCCGCGTCCCGGAGGGGGCAGCGGCCAGCGCCCCCGGCCCACCTCCTCGTGCGTGACGATGTGCACGTCGATGTCGCCGGACTCCCGGGCCACCACCGTGCCCACGCCGGGGCCGAAGACGTACTGCCAGGTCCGCCTGCGCGAGGAACCGAGGACGATCTGCGTGGCGTGGGCGCCGCGCGCGAACTCCAGCAGCGCCGAGGGCACGTCGGCGCCGACCACCTGGTGGTAGGTGCCGCCCAGCTCCGCCAGCAGGTGCCGCTGCCGCAGCAGCTCCCCGGTGGGACGTTCACCGATCCCGCTCGGCGGCACCACGTGTACCGCCAGCAGATGGCTCGGCTGGGGGCGCCCGCCGCGCGAGCGGGCCGCCACCCGGGCGGCACGGCGGATGAGGGTCTCGCCCTCGGGCCCGCCGGTCAGGGCCACCACGACCCGCTCACGGGCCTCCCAGGTGTCGCGGATCTCGTGCTCGCCCAGGTAGTGGCTGAGCCCCTCCTCGACCCGGTCGGCGGTCCAGAGCAGGGCGAGTTCGCGCAGGGCCGCGAGGTTCCCCTCGCGGTAGTAGTCGGCCAGCGCGGCGTCCACCCGCTCGGCGGGGTGCAGGTCGCCGTGGGCCATCCGGCGGCGCAGCTCCTGCGGGGTGGCGTCGACGAGCTCGATCTCGGCCGCGGCGCGCACCACCCGGTCCGGGACGGTGTACTCGGGCCGGACCCCGGTGATCTGGTGGACGACGTCGTACAGCGAGTCCAGGTGGTGGACGCCCACGGTGGACAGGACGTCGATCCCGGCGGACAGGAGTTCCTCCACGTCCTGCCAACGGGTGGGGTTGGGGGACCCTGGTCCGTTGGGCCGGGCGAGGTCGTCCACCAGGACCAGCCGGGGCGCGCGGGTGATCACCGCGGCGGTGTCCACCGAACCGGTGGGCAGCGGAGGGACGGTCTCCAGGCCCTCCAGCAGAGCCGAGGTCTTGGCGCGGCGGTGGGTGTGGACCGCGCCGACCACGACGTCGGTCCCGCGTTCGGCCCGGCGTCTGGCCTCGGCCAGCGCGTGGTGTGTGCTCCCGACCCCGGGGGCCGAGCCCAGGTGGATACGGAGTGTTCCTTTCACGTGTCCCATTGTGGGTGCGCGAGGACGCGGACGCCCTCGTCGGGGTGTGATCCCGACGACGGAAGGTGACCGGAAGAGGACGCGGGGAGATTCTTCACGTCCGGTGTCCGGTAGAACTTGAAGGGCCCGATTTCTACAGATCAGACCACGAGGTAGCCCCATGGGACAGCCCCCGCCCCCGAACGGCCCGCAGGGCCCCTACCCCGGCCAGCAGCCCCCTCAGGGCCCGCCGCCCGGGTACGGCCAGCAGCCGCCGCAGGGGCCGCCGCCCGGGTACGGCCAGCCGCCGCAGGGTCCTCCTGGCCAGTTCCCCCCGCAGGGCCCGCCGCCCGGATACGGGCAGCAGCCGCCGCAGGGGCCGCCCGCAGGTTTCGGTCAGCAACCTCCGCAGGGTCCTCCCGGCCACTTTCCCCCGTACGGCGCCCCCGGGCAGTACCCGCCCGGCCACGGCCCGCAGGGTGCTCCCAAGAAGAAGACCGGTCTGATCGTCGGGGCGGCGGTCGGCGCCGTGGTGCTCGTCGCGGCCCTCGGCGGGGTCCTGATCGCGGTCAACTCCAGCTCGGTGTACACGTCCATGCCCAACAACTGCGCCGACGCCTTCGACAGCGACGTCCTGAGCCCCGTCTTCGAGGGGTCCGTCCCCTCGCTGTCCGGTGAGTTCGACCCGGAGTCCAACGGCATCGGCGAGTCGTACGGCACGCTGTCGTGCTCGGGCGAGGCGAACGGCGTCAGCGTCGAGGTCTACGCGGAGCTGTTCGACCCCGAGGACCAGGTGGCGCTCCAGGAGGTGGACGAGGTCTTCACCGAGGAGGAGGTGACCGAGGACTTCCTGGACGAGCCCGCCGAACCCGGCGAGATCTCGGACATGGACCCCGGGTACGGCACGACGGGGCAGGTTCTGTGGAACTACACGTCGGTCGGGGACCAGGGCGTCGCGGTGGCCACCACCGCCGAGGGCGGTGGCGACACCTACGGCTTCGCCATGGGCGCGTTCGTCACGGACAACATCGCGGGCGGGATCGTGGTCAGCGACACCGAGAACGCTCGTGAGGTGCAGGAACTGTTCAACTCCGTCGAGTCGGTCAGCGGTGACCTCGCCCGCCAGTTCAAGCGGTCGGCCGAGAAGTAGGCGGTCGGCTCCGACCCCGCACGGGACGGATGCGGGGTCGGAGCGCGCCGTTCCGGAATGGCCGGGAGCAGACAGACGGCGCCCGTGACCGGGTGCGCGGGGTCGGTGCCGGGTAGAAGTGAGGGGGTTACGCATCCCCCTTCCGAAGACACCTGTCTTCCAGTGACACGGATCACGAGGCACCTCCATGGGACAGCCCCCGCCCCCACACGGTCCACACGGAGCACCGGGCTCCCACGGCTCGCCCGACCCCTTCCCCGGGCAGCCGGGGCAGCAGCCGTTCCCGGGGCGGCCCGGTCCGCATCCCTTCCCGGGCCAGCCGGGGCGGCATCCCTTCCCGGGGCAGCCGGGGCAGGCGTGGCAGCCTCCGTTCCCGGGCCAGCCCGGTCAGCAGCCGTTCCCGGGTCAGCCCGGTCAGGGTCCCTTCCCTGGGCAGCCGGGCCCACCCGGTCCACCGCCGTCGGGGCCCCGGCCCACCGGCCCAGGCCATCCCCGACCGGGCGGGGGACCCCGTCGCAGGTGGGGGCCGATCCTGAGTGGCATCGGGACGGTCGCCCTGCTTCTGGTGTCCACGGGGGTGGTGGTGGCGTCCCTCTCCGGAGGCGACGGACCCTACGCCTCCCTGCCGGGGTGCGGGACCGTGCTGCCGCGCGAGATCACCGACGAGATCCCCGGCGTCCGGAGCCCGAGGGCGACCGGGCAGTACCGGGACTTCCAGGGCAGGCGGGAAGACACCGGGGGAGGGGACCCCGAGGTGCTCGGCCTCCTGTCCTGCCAGGTGAGCGACCGCGACGACCGCGAACCACTGTGGCTCACCGTCTGGTTGTTCGAACCCCACCCGCAGGACGCGCAAGCCGCCCGCGAACTCAACGAGTTCGTCGTCGAGCTGGTGCAGGAACGTCGCCTGAACTGGGAGGGCGGCGGCACCTTCGACGAGGAACTGGGCCGGGATGTGCTCGACTGGCGCGAGACCAGGGTCGGGGACGCGGGGACCGTCGCGATCCTGGAGGACTCGGGCAGTGCCGACCGGGCCGCCCTGGCCAACTTCGACTTCGTCACTGCCAACCTTCGTGTCTGGGGCGGCCACAACCTCTACGGCCACTACGACGAGGCGGAGACCCTCGACTACGTGGAGCGGCTCTCCGAGCAGCTGTACCGGCAGGTCTCCCGGGAGGCGGAACCGGCCATCTGAGCGCCCGGACCGGCGCGGACCCCCGACGGGTCCGCGCCCCTTCTCCCTCCGCCGAGCGCTCAGGCCTCCGGGATGAGCTTGCCCGGGTTGAGCACGCCCTCCGGGTCCAGCGCCGACTTCACCGCGCGCAGCACCTCGCCGCCCAGCGGGCCGAGTTCCGCCTCCATCCACGGACGGTGGTCGGTGCCCACGGCGTGGTGGTGCGTGATGGTGCCGCCGTTGGCCACGATCGCGTCCGAGGCCGCCCGCTTGGCACGGTCCCAGCGCGCGGCGGGGTCCGTGCCGGCCCCCGTGGCCACGGTGAAGTACAGGGAGGCGCCGGTGGCGTAGGTGTGCGAGACGTGGCACTGCACCACGGCCCCGCTCTCCTCGTCGTCGAGGGCGCCGGTCAGCGCCTCCGTCACGGCCGTGTACAGGGGCAGCAGGTCACTCCAGGACGCGGCGGTCTCCAGGGTCTCGGCGAGGACCCCCGCCGACAGCAGGGTGTCGCGCAGGTACGGCGCGTGGAAGCGGGTCTCGCGCCAGTGCGCCACCGGGTCCGGGCCGAGCGGGGTGCCGCCCGCAGCCTCCATGACCCGTCGGACCACGGCCGAGCGAGCCCCGACCTCGGTCCCGGTTCCCTCGAACCCCAGCACCGCCTGGCAGCCGGGCACGGCCTCACGCCCGCCGAGGGCGGCGTTCACGAAGGTCTCGGTCTCGTCGGACAGACGGGCCATGGTCGGCCGGGTGTCCGACTGGGCCAGGGTGCGCAGTGCCTCCACCCCGGTGGTGTAGTCGGGGAAGGACCAGGCCTCGTCCAGGACCCGTTCGGGCCTCGGGCGCACGCGCACGGCCACCTCCGTGATGACGCCCAGCGTGCCCTCCGAGCCCACCAGCAGACGGCGCAGGTCGGGCCCGGCGGCGGAGGCCGGGGGACCGCCCGCGTCCAGGGTGCCGCGCGGGGTGGCCACCCGCAGGCCCACCACCATGTCCTCGAACCGGCCGTAGCCCGCGGAGGCCTGGCCGCTGGAGCGGGTGGCCGCGTATCCGCCGATGGTCGCGTACTCGTAGCTCTGCGGCACGTGCCCGAGGGTGAGCCCGTGCCCGGCCAGCATGGCCTCGGCGTGCGGGGTGCGCACCCCCGCGCCGAGGACGGCGGTCAGGGACGTCGAGTCCAGGGAGACGAGGCGGTTCAGACGGCGCAGGTCCAGGGTGACCACCGCGCGGAAGCCGCCGTCGACGGGGGAGACGCCGCCCACCACGCTGGTGCCGCCGCCGAAGGGCACCACCGCGACGCGCTCGGACGAGCAGAGCGCCAGGACCCGCTCCACCTCGTCGTGGTCGGCGGGATAGAGAACGGCGTCGGGGGCGGGGGCCCGCCCGGCGCGGCGGGCGAGCAGGTCCGGGGTGCTCTTGCCGCCCGAGTGGACCAGGCGGGCGGCGTCGTCCACGATGACGTGCTCGGCCCCGAGGACCTCGGTGAACCTCGCGGTCAGCGGACCGTCCAGACGGGAGGCGGGCAGTTCCACGTCCTCCGGGGCCACCGGGGGCATGTCCCTGGTCCTGGCGCGCAACACCTGGGAGACCAGTTCACGCAGCCCGGGTTCGAGCTCCTTCGCCTTGGCGGGGTCGCCCCAGGCGTACCAGCTCATGTCCGGAGCGGTGCCGACGGTGTCGGCGAGGCTGACGGGGGCGTGTTCAGTGCGCGCATCGTGGGTCATGCTCTACAGTTTTACACATGGCGTCAAAACGTAACGTAGAGGACGACATCCTCGACGCGGCCCGCGCCTGCGTCGAGGCCTTCGGCGTCCGCCGCACCACCCTGACCGACGTGGCCCGGCGCGCGGGCGTCAGCCGCCCCACCGTCTACCGGCGCTGGCCCGACGTGACCGCTCTGGTCGCGGACCTGCTCACCCGCGAGCTCCGGCGCATCCTCGTCGCCGAGGAGGTGGGCACCGGCGGGACCAACAGATCGGACGGCACGGAGAGCATCCGCACGCAACTGGTCCGGCACGCCGCCAGGGTCGCCCGCGCGATGCTCGCCCACCCGCTGGTCACCCGCATCGTGGACACCGAACCCGAACTCCTGGCCACCTACACCTTCCACCGGCTGGGCAGCAGCCACCTGGCCGCGCTCGAACTCCTCGAACCGGCCGTCGCCGAGGGGCAGGCCGACGGTTCTGTGCGCGGGGGAGACCCCGCCGTCCTCGCTCACCTGTTCATGGTCACCGTGCAGAACACCGTGACCTCCCACCGCCTCCTCGCCGAGGTCCTCGACCACGACGGCCTGGTCGACGAACTGTCCACGATGCTGGACGGCTACCTGAGGCCCTGACCCACTGTTCCCGGCCCCTGCTCCGGCCCACCTCATCGGAAAGGACGCCCCGATGCGTCAGCAGCAGACCCGGTCCGCATCCCTGAACGCCGCCCGGCGCGCCGCCGACCTCGCCGAACTGGAGGCACGTCCCGAGGTGGACGTCCTGGTGGTCGGCGGGGGAGTCACCGGCGCGGGGGTGGCCCTGGACGCCGCCTCGCGCGGACTGTCCACGGTGCTCGTCGAACGCGAGGACCTGGCGTTCGGCACCAGCCGCTGGAGCTCCAAACTGGTCCACGGCGGGCTGCGTTACCTCGCCAAGGGGCAGGTCGGCATTGCCTACGAGAGCGCCCGCGAACGCGACGTCCTCATGCGCGTCACCGCGCCCCACCTGGTCCGACCCATGCCCATGGTGGTGCCCGTCTTCCGAGACTCCGGCCTGGCCCGCTCCCTGTTCGTCCGCGCGGGTATGGGTCTGGGCGACCTCCTGCGCGTGCTCTCCGGGACCCCGTCCTCGGTGCTGCGCGCCCCCCGCCTCCTCAACGCCCGCCAGACCACTCGCCTCCTGCCCGGGGTGCGGACCGAGGGGCTGCTCGGCGGCATCCTGTCCTTCGACGGCCAGCTGGTCGACGACGCCCGCCTGGTCGTGGGCATCGCCCGAACCGCCGCCCGCGAGGGTGCCCGGATCATCACCCGCTGCTCCGCCGAGAGCGTGAGCGCGGACGGGGTGGTCCTGCGTGACGAACTCACCGACCGGATCATCCCGGTCCGGGCGCGCGGGGTGGTGAACGCGACCGGTGTGCACGCCGACGCCCTCGACCCCGGTATCCGGCTCAGCCCCAGCAGGGGAACCCACCTGGTCCTGGACGGGGCGAGCCTCGGCCACCCGACGGCCGCGCTCACCGTCCCGTTGGAGGGGAGTGTGAGCCGGTTCGTGTTCGCGCTGCCCCAGCCCGACGGCCGGGTCTTCGCAGGGCTCACCGACGAGCCCGTGGACGGCCCCGCAGTCCGGGTCCCCGAGGTCCCCGAGGAGGACGTGGACTTCCTGCTCACCCAGTTCAACCGGGCCCTGAGGGCCAAGTTGACCAGGGCGGACGTCATCGGTTCCTTCGCGGGGCTGCGGCCGCTGCTCCAGGGCGACGACACCAGCGCCAACCTCTCCCGTGAGCACTCGGTCTCGGTCGCGCCCAACGGGACGGTGACGGTGGTCGGCGGCAAGCTCACCACCTACCGCGCGATGGCGGAGGAGACCGTGGACGCGCTCGTCGCGGCGCACCGTCTCCCCGCGAGCGCCTGCCGCACCCGCGCGATCCCGCTCGTGGGCGCCGCTTCCCACGAGGAACTCGACGCGTTGGACGCCCCGCGCCACCTGGTGGCCCGGTACGGGACCGAGGCGCTCGACGTGGTCGCCGAGGCCGGAGGGGATCCGGCGGCGCTGACGCCCGTCGCCCGTGGCATCACCCCCGCCGAGCTGCGCTTCGGCGTGCGGCACGAGGGAGCTCTGAACGTCGGGGACCTGCTGGAACGCCGCAGCAGGCTGGCCCTGGTCGACACCGACCGGGAGCGCGCGGAGGGCGCGGCCAAGGCGGCGCTGGCCCTGGCGGAGTGAGAAAAGGGAACGGATGCGGTGAATTCGGGAACTCACCACACCGGGATCCCCTGTTCCGCGACGATGTGATCGCGTAAGGTCATACCGGTTCGAGCCCTCCCCCTCCCCCCTCGGACGCTCCCGCAGCCGCCCCCGTTCCGGCGCGCCCGTCCACTGTGCCGCCCCGCCGAAGGAGTCAGTCATGCCCACGCTCGTTGCCGTGCCCACCCTCACCAGGAACGAGGACGGTGTTCTCGCGAGGGTCCCGGACGAGTACCGGCACTACTTCAACGGGCGTGTTCCGGTCCCGTTCACCAAGCGCCGGTGGGAGTTCGCGGGTGAGCCCGTCAGCGTGCCCATGGTCCGCGCCTTCCTGGACACCTGTGCGGCCGGTCGGGACTCGGACTACCAGTACGTCCTCACCCTGCTCGGCGCCGAGCTCGCCACCAACGCCATCCGGCACAGCAGGTCGGGTGAGCCGGGTCAGAGCTTCGTGATCCGCGTGGACCGCGGGCCGAACGGGCTGACGGTCACGTGCAGGGACAACGGGACCCCGGTCAACGCGCTGAGAGGCGAGGGGGGTCAGCTGTTCGCGTCGCCCCCCGAGGAACGCCTCACCGCCGAGGACGGCCGGGGGCTGGCGCTGATCGACAGCTTCGCCACCACGTGGGGGGACAACGGGCACCCCAGCATTCGCAAGGTGTGGTTCCACCTGGCCTATGACATGACCGGGAGCTCCTGGCCCGCCGCCTGACCTGGCGTGGAGGGGCTTCTGGTCTTGTCAGTCGGGGTGACGCGTGCCACTATTTCCTACCTGTTAGTAGCTTTGTGGCGTAGGTCACCGCATCGTGCCGTTCCGGTACACCCTGGTCACGCGACCACCCCGACCGCCCCTCCGCCGCCCCCAGCGGCCCTTCCCCCAAGGTGCCCCCCCATGGACTCCGCGCTCACGACGATCGGCCTGCCGCTCGCCCTCGGCATCATCATGCTCGGCCTGGGACTCTCCCTGACCGTCCGGGACTTCACCCGGCTGCTCTCCATGCCCTGGACCATCGTCCTGGTCCTGGGCTGCCAGATCGTCCTGCTACCGCTCTTCTGCCTCGGTCTGGTCCTGGTGTTCGTCACCCACTTCGACCTCTCGCCCCTGCTGGCGGTGGGCATGATGATGATGGCCGCGTCCCCGGGCGGCACCACCGCGAGTCTGTACAGCTACCTGTTCAAGGGCAACGTCGCGCTCAACATCTCGCTGACCGCGATCAACTCGCTCACCGCCATGGTGACGCTGCCGCTGATCACCGGGTTCTCGCTCGGCTACTTCACCGAGGGCGGGTCCATCGGCCTCCAGACCGACAAGATGGTCCAGGTCTTCGCGGTCATCCTCATCCCCGTCGCCATCGGCATGCTCGTCCGCGCGAAGCTGACCGCCTTCGCGGAGCGCATGGAGAAGCCGGTCAAGCTCGGTTCCATCCTCGTGCTGGTCGCGGTCATCGTCGGGGCCATCGCCGCCGAGTGGGCCAATCTGCCCGAATACATCGTCTCGGTCGGCCTGATGGTCCTGGTCTTCAACGTGGTCAGCCTCGTGATCGGATACTGGGCGCCTCGCCTGGTGGGCACCGAGCGCCCCGAGGCCGTCGCGTCCTGCATGGAGATCGGCCTGCACAACACCACGCTGTCGCTCACCATCGCCGTGACCGTCCTGAACAGCACCGAGATCGCCATCCCCTCGGCGGTGTACGGCGTGCTGATGTTCTTCACCGCGGCCGCCGCCGGTGCCCTGCTCAACCGTCGCGGGGCCCGAGAGGACCGGGCCGGGGCGCGGGCCGCCTGACCCGCACGCCGCCGAGCGGCACACCCCGGCCCGCCAGCTGGCCTCGGGGGCTCAGACCCGGTGGCTCAGGTAGGCCAGGACCGCCCGCACCCTGCGGTGGCCGCTGTCCGTGGGCGCCAGGTCCAGCTTGTGGAAGATGTTGCCGATGTGCTTGTGGACCGCGTTGGTGGTGACCACCAGCCGCGCCGCGATCTCGCCGTTGTCGTGCCCCTCCGCCATGAGGGCCAGGACCTCGCGCTCCCGGGCGGTCAGGGTCTCCAACGGGTCCCGCCTGCGGGAGGTGAGCAGCTGCCGGACGACGGCCGGGTCCATCACGGTGCCGCCCCCGGCGACCCGGTCCAGGGCCTCCACGAACTCGCTCACCCGACCCACCCGGTCCTTGAGCAGGTAGCCCACCCCGCCCTGGCCGTCGGAGAGCAGCTCGCCCGCGTAGTCGCGCTCGACGTACTGGGACAGCACCAGAACGGGCAGCCCCGGGTGGGCGGCGCGGGCCGCGATGGCCGCGTGGATGCCCTCGTCGCGAAAGCTCGGCGGCAGGCGCACGTCCACCAGGGCGAGGTCGGGGCGGTGCCGGTCCACGGCCGCGGCGAAGGCGGGCACGTCCTCGGCCACCGCGGCCACCTCGTGTCCCCGGGTGGACAACAGCAGCTTGAGGCCCTCGGACAACAGCACGTTGTCCTCGGCGATCACGATCCGCACGGCAGTTCCACCCTGAGCGTCGTCGGTCCCCCGGCGGGGCTGTACACGGTCACGTTCCCGTCCAACGCGGCCGCCCTGCGGCGCAGCCCCCGGACCCCGCTTCCCGCGGTCTCGTCCACACCGCCGTGCCCGTCGTCGGACACCTCGACCCTCAACAGGTCGTCCTCGCGTTCCAGGCGGACGGAGATCGTCTCCGCGCCGCTGTGCCGGACCGCGTTGGTGACCGACTCGGTGACCGCGTAGTACGCGGCGGTCTCCACCGCCACCGGCAGGGTGCCCGGGTCGGTCACGTCCAGCCGCACCGGCAGGGTGGTCCGCCCGGCCAGAGCGGTGAGGGCGCCCGGCAGGCCCCGGTCGGCGAGGATGGGCGGGTAGATGCCCCGGATGACGTCGCGCAGCTCGGTCATGGCCTCCTCGGTTCCCGTGTGCGCCTGTTCGAGCAGGGCGGCGACCGCGGGGTCCGATGCGGCCTCCTTCGCCACGCCCAGCTGCATGGCGATCGCCACCAGCCGGGCCTGGGTGCCGTCGTGCAGGTCGCGTTCGATCCGTCGCAGTTCCGCGCCGTGCGCGTCCACCACCCCGGCGCGCGTGCGCTGGAGTTCGTCCACGCGGTGGGCGAGCACCTCCTGCTCGGAGGGGGCCAGGGAGCGGACGCACATCCGGGCGTGCGCGTCGCACATCGGCACCGTCACCCACCGCAGGATCGCCACGCCGACCGCGAACTGGAGGGCGGCGGAGATCACGGCGGCCCCCCAGCCGTCCACCGCGAACCCGAGCTGCTCGGGCTGGAACCCGGCCGGGTACGCCCACCACAGGAGTGAGTCGACGGTGTTGACCAGCATGCCGGGGCCGATCAGGGCCAGGCACCCGAGCAGGATGCTCACCACCGAGAACAGCGGCATCCACAGGAGCACCCGGTGCGTGGCGGGTGCGCCCACCAGCGCACGGAAGCCGTGGTCGGGCGGTCGCGGCAGGTCGGGGACGTCGACCCCGAGCCACCCTGCGGCACGCAGCCGGTTCCAGTCGGCCCAACGCGTCACCAGCCGCACCCACCGGGACGCCAGGAACGTCCCCACCCCGCTGAACGGGAGCGCCAAGGCCACCACCAGGGTCAGGGGTGCCATCACGAGGGTGATCATCCCGAAGACCAGCGCCGCCAGCAGGCGGCCGCACGCCCGTAACGGCCGATCCCACACCTTCCGCATTCCGTGCTCCTCAGCCAGGTTCCTCGACGGCGTCGATCCGCCGACTCGCACCAGTCTGGGGTACCTGAGGGGGCCGGGCACTACAGCTGGCTACCGGAACCGGCCACCGCACGCTCCACCGGGCCCTGTCCGGCTACCGTGAGGACCCCGCCACGCGCCGACACAGGGAGGCCGCCCCTCGTGAGCCGCACCCACCACTGGACCGCCATGGGCGGGACCGGAGGGGCCACCTCCGCCAGGTACGCCTTGGACGTCGTCGTCGCCCTGGTGTACTCGATCGTGGACCCGTCCACGTGGTGGCGTCTCACGTCGCCGGACCGGCTCGGCGCCGACCCATGGGAGTGGTTTGGGCTCGCGCTGCTCGTGGTGGTACCGGTGGGGATGGTGCTGCGCTGGAGGTACCCGGCGGGTGCGTTCGCCACGGTCCTCGCGGCCAGTGTCCTGACACTGCTCGGCGGTTGGGGCGTCGCCCCGCCCCTGGCCGCCGCCTGGACCCTGTACCCCCTGGCGCTGACCTGGGAGGGGAGGGCCCCGCGTCCACGGCCGACCCGCCTGGCCCTCGCCGCGGGTGCGCTCTGCGCCGTGTTGGTCGGCGCGACGCTGTGGATCCCCGAGCCGGTGTACGCACACGTCGCCGACCTCTCGCCCCTCGCCCTGCTCGCCCCGATCGTGTTCCTGGCCCCGTTCGGGCTGTCGTGGCTGCTGGGGCGTGTGGTGCGCGAACGCCATCTGCGCGAAGTCCGCGAGGCCGAGGACACCCTCGCGCGCACCCAGAACCTGGAACGACTGCGGGTGGCCCGGGAGGTGCACGACATCGTCTCGCACACCCTGGGCGGGATCGGTGTGCGCGCCGGTGTGGTGCGCCACGTGCACGGCGACGATCCACGCGCGCTCGCCGAGGCCCTCGCCGAGATCGAGCGGGCCAGCCGGGCCGCCACTGACGAACTCCGTCTCGTGCTCGGGGTACTGCGCCAGGGGGACACCGCGCCACTGGCACCCCAGCCCGGACTGGCCGATCTGCCCTCGTTGGTGGAGACCGCGCGGGCCGCAGGAGTGGAGTGCGCGCTCCACACCCACGGGACCGAGGGGCTGCCCGTGACCGTGGCGGCCGCCGTGCACCGTGTCGTCCAGGAGTCCCTCACCAATGTCGTCCGGCACGCGCCGGGCGCGAACTGCACGGTCACGGTCACCGCTGACGACGGGGCGGTGGAGGTGAAGGTCCTCGACACCGGCCGGGCCAGGCTCCCGGGTGCGGGTCAGGACCCGGCCTGGGCCACACCCGCGACCACGACTCCTCTGACCGGCAGTGGGACCGGCCTGATCGGCATGCGCGAGCGAGTGTCCCTGCACGGGGGATCCCTCCACACCGGCCCCCGCCCCGGTGGCGGACACCGGGTCCACGCGCGGCTGCCCCTGGACCCGCGCTCCACCAGGACCCCACCGGCCCACCCCCGCCCCACGGAAGGGCAACGATGATCGACACCCGGCGCGATCCCGTCCGCGTGCTCATCGCCGACGACCAGGAGCTGCTGCGCGGTTCCCTGCGCATGCTCGTCGACAACGACCCCGGCATGACCGTGGTCGCCGAGGCCGGAACCGGTCGGGAGGCCCTCGACCTCGTCGCGCACACGGCACCCGACCTCGTCCTCATGGACGTGCGCATGCCCGACCTCGACGGACTCACCGCCACCCGGCACATCTGCGCCAACTCCGACACCACCCGTGTCATCGTCCTCACCATGTTCGACCTCGACGAGTACGTGTACGGGGCACTGCGGGCCGGTGCCAGCGGGTTCCTCCTCAAGAACACCCGCCCTGAGGAGCTGCTCCGCGCCCTGCGCCTGGTCGCGGACGGGCAGGCTCTGCTCGCTCCGGAGGTCACCGGGCGCCTCATCGCCGACGTCGTCCGCTCCGGCGGGCCGCGCCTCGAGGCCGCGCCCTGGCGGGTTGACGCCTCCGGCCTGACTCCGCGCGAGAGGGAGGTCGTCACGCTGATCGGCCGGGGGCTCTCGAACACCGAGATCGCCGGGGAGCTGACCCTGAGCCACTCCACCGTCAAGACCTACGTGAGTCGCCTGCTCGCCAAACTCGACGCGCGAGACCGGGCCCAACTGGTCGTCTTCGCCTACGAGAGTGGCCTGGTGCGGGTCGCCTGACCACCGCCGACACGCTCGGTGAGGACCCGTGTGTCCCCCAGGGTTGACGACCGACTGTCCACCACGGGCCGATGTGCCGAGCCACCCCCGAAGACGACCATGGGTCCATGATCGAGATACGCGGACTCACGAAACGTTACGGTGCCCACACAGCCGTCGACGGACTGACCTTCACCGCTGCTCCCGGCCAGGTCACGGGGTTCCTCGGACCCAACGGGGCAGGCAAGTCCACCACCCTGCGCATGCTGTTGGGCCTGGACCGGATCGACGCCGGAACCGCCACCGTCACCGGGGTCCCCTACACCTCGTTGCGACGACCGGCCAGGGTCGTCGGTGCCCAGCTCGACCTCGGGGGCGCCCATCCCTCGCACACCGCACGCGCCCACCTGGCGTGGATCGCCCGCGCCAACGGGCTTCCGCTGGGCCGCGTCGACGAGTCGCTGCGCCGGGTCGACCTGGAGCGGGCCGCCCGTGCCCGGGTGCGCACCTTCTCGCTGGGTATGGGACAGCGGCTCAACCTCGCCGCAGCCCTGCTGGGAGATCCACAGGTGGTGATCATGGACGAGCCGGTCAACGGGCTCGATCCGGCGGGCATCCGGTGGATGCGGTCCTTCACCCGCGGATTGGCCGAGGAGGGACGCACCGTGCTGCTGTCCAGCCACCTCATGGACGAGATCTCCCGAATCGCCGACCACCTGGTGGTGATCCACCGTGGGCGGATGGTCGCGCGGGGCGGCCCGGACCAGTTGACCGTCGGCCACGACTCCCTGGAGGACGCGTTCTTCGCCCTCACCTCCGGCACGAGGGAAGGTGCGTCCTGATGCTGCTCGTGCGCTCGGAGGGGCGCAAACTGGCCACCCTGCCGGTGGTGCCGTTGTCGATGGTGGCGACCCTCGTGGTCACCGTGGGGCTCGCGGCCATCGCGAGCTGGACGATCGCCGGACTTCTGGACGACGACCCCGCGCGGGCCGGGCTGGACTTCACCCCGGTCGGTGAGGGGTTCCAGGCCGTCTACTTCGGTCAGGCCGGAATGGTGGTGCTGGGGGTCCTGGCGGTCAGTGGTGAGTTCGGCGGCGGGCGGGTGCGCACGTCGCTGCTGGCCGTGCCCGGGCGGTTGCGCTTCCTGGCGACCAAGGCCACCGTGGTGGCGCTGTTCTCCGCCCTGGTGGCGCTGGTCACCGTGCCCTCGGCCTTCGTGGCGGCCCAGCTCGGTCTGGGAGAGCACGGGCTGCCGCTCTCGGAGGTGTTCGACGGCGCGATCCTCGCCCCCATGGCCGGGGCTGTCCTGTACTGGGTGCTGCTGTCCCTGCTGGCTGCGGGTTGCGCGGTGCTCGCACGGAGCGCGGTGGCCCCGCTGACGATCCTGGTGGCGCTGGTGCTGGCCCTGTCGCAGTTTCTGTCCATGGTCACCGACCTCGCCGACCTGCTGCCGGACCGCGCCGGTTCGCTGATGTACCTGGAGTCCCGGGAGAGCGCCTACGGGCTGGGCGCGGCTCAGGGCGGACTGGTGATGGCCGCCTGGGTGGCGGTCGTGTGGCTGGTGGCCGCGGTGCGGTTCGTCCGCAGGGACGCCTAGACACCGGGGCGCACACCCGAGAACCGGGAGGGCGCGCGGGGACGGCGGGCGTCCTCCCGGGCCGGGGCGGCGGGGTCGCCCCGGCCCGTTCGGGGTCAGTCGTCGTCACCGTCGTCGTTGGTCAGGGCGTCCACGGCGACGGCGACCGCGATCACCAGGGCGGGGTCCCCGGCGAGGTCGCGCCGGTGGGTGTTGACGTCCACGGCGTAGGTGTCGCGCATCCGGAACCACTTGCGGGACACGACCGCGACGGTGCCCTCCTTGTCGCTGATCGAGTACTCCTTGTCGAAGAAGCTCCCGATCACCTCCCAGTCCCCTCCGCCCTTGATCTCGACGTTGAGCTTGTCGCGGACCGGGTTGAAGAGCCGCTTGCGGACGGTGGCGACGGTCGAGCCGTCGTGCTCCACGCGCATCTGGTCGCGGACCTTGAAGAGCTTCTTGCGGATCACCATGAGGACCTCGCCCTTGGGGTCCTTCAGCTCGAAGGTGGTGCGCAACCTCAGGGCCTTGCCGTCCACCCAGAACACCTTGGTGCCCTGTTCGTCCGTCACCCAGAAGTCGTCGCCGATGTCGAACACGCGTTCACGTACCAGAAACTTCATGCCCCGACGCTAATGGACGGGTTCGCCGCCCACCAGGGGCGGGGAGCGCTCACGCCGCGCCCCGGTCGGTCGCCGGGGGTGCCGGGTTCGGGCGGGGTCCGCACATGGCCCCCACGAGCGGGGCGAGCCCGGGGGTGCCGACGGCGTCCAGGATCTCGCTGGCCGTCTCGACCCGGGCCCGGGTCGTCGCCCGGCGAGTGGTCGAACGACTCGGTGCCCGCGTTCTCAGCGCCGCTGGCGCTGGGACAGCCAGATCGCCAGGACCACCAGCACGCAGCCGCCCAACTGCACGGGCGTGACCCGCTCACCCAGGAAGACCGCGCTCATGGCCACCGCCAGCACCGGCGGCAGCACGAGGATCGCGGCGCCGGTGCTGGCGGTCAGCCGGGGCAGGGCCGACCCCACCAGCAGCCAGGTCAGCACCTGCCCGGTCAGCGCCAGCATCGCCAGCCACACCCACGCCATGGTGTCCAGCGAGGCCAGGTCGATCCCGCTCCACAGCGCGCCCAGCACTCCGGCGGCCAGCGCGGCCGAGGCGGTGGAGACGCACACCGGAGTCACCGTGTGCCCCTGGCCGCCGCCGAGCCGGGACAGGAAGAGGTAGCCCGCGTAGGTCACCCCGGCCGCGCAGCCGTAGGCCAGGCCGAGCCACGGATCACCCTCGGAGACGGCGCCCGCGCCCGGACCGACCACCCCGGCTGTCAGGGCCACCCCGACCAGCATCACCGGCACCGCGAGCAGGAACCGCAGAGGCGCGCGGTCGCCCAGGAACACCCACGCCAGCAGCGGGAAGACCACCACCTGGACGTTGAGCAGGACGGTCGCCATCCCCGCGCCGACGTGCTGGATGCTCGCCACCCAGAACACGTAGTCCACACCCAGCAGCAGACCCGCCACCAGGTCCAGCCCCACCAGGCGCAGCGCCCGCGGTCCCACCCGGCGGAGCTCCACCAGGGCCATCGGGACGAGAACGAACAGCGCCAGCGCGCACCGCAGGAAGGCGGCCGTCCCGGTGTTGGCGCCGGACAGCTTCACGAACACCCCCGTGGCGGAGGTGGTGGCCGATCCCACGATCGCCAGCACCACGGGGTTGGCCCGGTCCAGCACCGACCCCCGCTCCGTCCGTCTCGTGTCCGTTCCCGACACTGGTTCCGCGCCCCCTTCACCGCCGTCCGCCCCGCCGCGTGCGAGCCACAGGACCAGGTTGCCGCCTCCGACCCTGAAACAAAAGCGATGATTTGTCGCCGGTGATCAGTAGTGTTGCTTACGTGTTCAGCATGGAACGACTCACGGCGCTGGCCGCCGTACGCACCCACGGCTCCATCGCGCGTGCGGCCAGGGTCCTGCACGTCACCCCGTCGGGCATGTCCCAGCAGCTCGCCAAACTGGAGCGGGAGGCCGGGCAGCGCCTGCTCGAACCCGACGGACGCACCGTGCGGCTCACTCACGCGGGCCGGGTCCTGGCCGCACACGCGGACCGGGTGCTGGCCCAGGTCAGCGAGGCGCAGACCGACCTCGCCGCCCTTGATCGGCAGATCCTCGGCCCCCTGCGGCTGGGCGGTATGGGCAGCGCCGTGCGCAACCTGCTCCCCGGCGCCCTGTCCGACCTGCTCACCGAACACCCCCGGCTGGTCCCCACGGTCCGTGACGGCGAGGTGGTCTCCCTGATCCCCCCGCTCCTGCGCGGGGAACTCGACCTGGTCCTGGCCGAGAGCTGGTCCAGCCGCCCGGTCGCGCTGCCCGCCGGAGTGCGCACGGTGGAGCTCCTGGAGGAACGGGTGTGCCTCGCACTCCCGCCGGGCCACCCCCGCGCCGAACCGTCTCCGGTCGACCTCGCCGCACTCGCGGAACCCGGCGGTCTGCCCTGGGCCAGCTGTCCGGCGGGCACCGAGCCCTACGAGGCGATCCTCCAGGCCCTGCGGTCCCGGGGCGTCGAACCCGACATCAGGTACACACTCGCCGAGATCCCCTCCCAACTGGAGCTGGTGGCCGCCGGGCTGGCCATGGCGCTCGTCCCCGACCTCGGCCGCCGCACCGCACCGGAGGGAGTCCTGTTCCTGCCCACCGACCCACCCCTGCGAAGGACGATCAAGGCGGTGTGGCGGGCCGACGCCGAGACCCCGGCGATCCGCGCCTGCGTCACCGCGCTCACCGAACACACCGACCCACCCCCCGGCCATCCCACCGAACCGAGCACACGAGGAGACACGTGAACACCCCCTGGCACACCCGGCCCATGGCCGCCTTCGACATCGAGACCACCGGCCTGGACGTGGAGGGCGACCGGATCGTCACCGCGGCCCTGTGGCGTATCGACCCCACCCGCAGGACCAAGGACGTCACCACCTGGCTGGCCGACCCCGGCATCGAGATCCCGCAGGAGGCCACCGACATCCACGGCGTCACCACCGAACACGCGCGTGCCGAGGGGCGCCCGGCCGCCGAGGTGGTCAACGAGATCGCCGCCGCCCTGGAGGAGGTCATCTCCGACGGGGTGCCCGTGGTGGTCTACAACGCCCCCTACGACCTCACCCTCCTGGACCGCGAACTCGCGCGCCACCGCCCCGGCCGGCCCCTGACCGCCCAGCCGCTGGTGGTGGACCCGCTGGTCCTCGACAAGCAGGTGGACACCTTCCGGCGCGGTTCCCGCAAGCTGGTCGACGTCTGCGCGCACTACGAGGTCCCACTCGCCCAGGAGGAGGCACACGGTGCGGCCGCCGACGCCCTGGCCGCCGCACGCCTCGCCTGGCGGATCGCGGCCACCCACCCGGAGATCGCCGCGTACTCGGCCGAGGAGCTGCACGCCGCACAGGTCAAGTGGAAGGGGGAGCAGTCCGCCAGCTTCCAGGAGTACCTGCGCCGCCGGAACCCCGAAGCGGTGGTCGACGGTTCCTGGCCGCTGATCGCGTCACCAGTGTGAGGTCCGATGTGAGGGCCGGTACGAGCCCCGATGCGGGCCGGTCCGTGACGGCCGGTGGACGGCCCCGAGGGGACGTCGCGGCCCGGGAAACGCGAAAGACCGGCGGGACGTGGTCTCCGCCGGTCTCTGCTAGCTGTGCCCCCTGCAGGATTCGAACCTGCGCACCCGGCTCCGGAGGCCGGTGCTCTATCCCCTGAGCTAAGGGGGCGCGCTGCTGCGAGAACAACTGTAGCAGGGGTTCCGGGATGGTTGGCCACCCGAGCGCCGGGCCCGCCGCGGCCCCCCGCGGATACTGGATTCCAGTGGTGCGGCCCGGCTCGGCGGCGGTAGTGTCACGGGCGTGAACGCCCTTCCCGCACGGGTTCTCGTCGTCGAGGACGACGAGGTCATCCGCGAACTCATCCGCCTCAACCTCGAACTGGAGGGGTTCGAGGTGTTCACCGCCATGGACGGTCAGGACTGCCTGGACCGCGTCGGCCACGTCGAGCCCGACGTCATCACCATGGACGTGATGATGCCCCGCCTCGACGGCTGGTCCACGGTCGAGCGGCTGCGGTCCGACGGCTTCACGCGCCGCATCGTCATGGTGACCGCCCGCGCGCAGACGGAGGACCGCAGACGCGGTGAGCGGATCGGTGTCGACGAATACCTGACCAAGCCCTTCGACCCCGACGAGCTGGTCGACCTGATCCGGGCGCTCCTCGGGGAGGGCGACGGCGGGATCGGGGGAGCGGCGTGACCCCACTCGAACTGGAGACCCTCGTCCGAAGGGCGGCCGTGGGCGCCTTCGGGCTCGGCGACGCCGACGTCCCCTTCGTGTGGCCGCGCGCCGACCACGCGGACGAGGGCGCCGACGCCGCGATCGCCCTGGCGCCCCGCCTGGTCGGACGCCTGCGCGAGGGGCTCCCCCGTGGCCGTGAGGACTCCCACCGGCTCACGGTGTCCGGACGCATCGTCGCCCGGATCGCCGCCATGGCCGACGAGGGCGAACCCGACACGGGCTTCGCGCACGTCCACACGGACCAGCGCGGCTTCGCCAACTTCACCTTCACCTGCGAACAGCGCCAGAGCCTCCTCCAAGCGGCGGCGGACGGCCCCCGCTACCTCACCGGCCGGTCCTGGACCGGGACGGGGGAGTGGCCCCACTCGGACCTGCACGAGGCCGGTCCCCTCGCCCAGGCCCGCCGCTACGCCCGCGCCGACGCCCGGGCCCGCATCGCCATGGCCGTGGACGGCGGTCCCCCGCCGCCGAGCCCCGGAGGCGAGGTCTCCTGGCGCGACCGCTATCTGGACACCGACCAGTCCGCACTGTTCACGCCCTCGGGCCGCGCGCTCGGCCGGATCGGCGAGGCCAGCGCCCGGGTCGCGTTCTGCCGCTCGGTCCCCGAACGTCCCCGGGAGAACGAGACGACCGGCCGCGACCTGCCGGTGCTGCCCTCCGCGGACAACCCCGGATCCTGGGCCCGGCTCACCGACGCCAACCCCGCCTTCCGGCTCCGCTACGCCCACGCGCACGCGCTGAGCAGCACGCGCTGGGCGGCGGATCAGCGGGCGGCGGATCAGTCGGCCGCCACGGGGCGAACAACCACGCGGGCGCGCTGCCACCACGAACACGGCGCGAAGGTGCGCGGACTCCTCTTCGACGGCCCCAGCGTCCTGGACACGGCGGCGCGTCGAGAGGAACCCCATATCCTGGTGAGATACCTGGAGGCGCTGACCAGTGCCTACGATGAATGGCGGACCGGTTCCACCGCCGGAGCCGAACCGGCCACGGAGCCGGAACCGACCTGGGCCGCGCTCGACCCCGCGCTGCCCGCCGCCGTCGCCGGTGTGGTCGGCACCGGCCTCTTCCTGCTCGGGGTGTCAGCGCCCACAAGGCTGTAGACACCCGCGGCCGCGAACCCGGTGGGGCCAGCCCAACCCCTGTGTTCCGATCGGCTTGGTGGACAATGGGGCGGAGCGAACCGTCCCGACCCGCCCGGAACCTCCCCCGCGCAGAACACAGCACCGCCCAGACGTACCGCAGTCCCAGCCGAAAGACCGCCATGAGCCGCTACGCCCACCCCGCCGGATCCCGCCACGCGGAGGTCCTGCCGGAGGAGAACCCGCCGCTGCCGCCGGAGGACCTCAACGCCCTGAACCCGCGGGTCTGGCCCGCCACGGCGCGTCGCTCCGAAGGTGAGCTCACCATCGGCGGCGTCGGTGTGCGCGCCCTCGCCGCCGAGTACGGCACCCCGCTCTTCGTCATGGACGAGGAGGACTTCCGCGCCCGCGCCCGCGCCTACTCCACGGCCTTCGCCGACGCCGACGTCTACTACGCGGGCAAGGCCCTGCTCACCAGGGCCGTCGCCCGCTGGGTGGTCGAGGAGGGGCTCAAGCTCGACGTCTGCTCCGGGGGCGAGTTGGCCGTCGCCCTGGCCGCCGGGGTCCCGACAGACCGCGTCGCCATGCACGGCAACAACAAGTCGGTGTCCGAGCTGCGCCGCGCCGTGGAGGCCGGTGTCGGCCGGATCATCCTGGACTCCTTCGACGAGATCGACCGCCTGGAGGCGGTGGCCGCCGAGTCCGGCGCCCGCCCCCGGGTGCTCATCCGGGTCACCACCGGGGTGGAGGCGCACACCCACGAGTTCGTCGCCACCGCGCACGACGACCAGAAGTTCGGCTTCGCGCTGAGCACCGGCGCCGCCGGCGAGGCGGTCCGCCGCGTCCTGGCCGCCGACCACCTGGAGCTGGTGGGGCTGCACTCGCACATCGGCTCGCAGATCTTCGACACGTCGGGCTTCGAGGTCGCCGCCCGCCGCGTGACCCGCTTCCTCACCCGGATCCACGAGGAGCTGGGCATCACCCTCGCCGAACTCGACCTCGGCGGCGGCCTCGGCATCGCCTACACCGCCGGGGACGACCCGCTCGACCCCGGCACCATCGCGGCCAGCCTCACCGAGATCGTGCGCCGTGAGTGCGAGGACGCGGACCTGCCCATGCCGCGCATCGCCGTGGAGCCCGGGCGCGCCGTGGCCGGTCCGGCCGGGATCACCGTGTACGAGGTCGGCACCGTCAAGGACGTCGAGGGCATCCGCACCTATGTGAGCGTGGACGGCGGGATGAGCGACAACATCCGCACCGCCCTCTACGGCTCCGAGTACACGAGCCAGCTGGTGTCCCGGGAGAGCGACGCCGAGCCGATGCTCTCCCGCCTGGTCGGCAAGCACTGCGAGAGCGGTGACATCATCGTGCACGACCTCCACCTGCCCGCAGACCTGAGGCCGGGCGACCTGGTGGCGGTCGCCGCCACGGGCGCCTACTGCTACTCCATGGCGAGTAACTACAACCACCTGCCCCGTCCCGCCATGGTGGCGGTCCGGGACGAGAACGCACGGGTGATCGTGCGCAGGGAGAACGAGGAGGACCTCCTCCGTCTCGACGTAGGCTGAACAGTCCGCCCCGCGGGCGCCGCACCGGTGCCCGGCAGTTCGGACACGAGAGAAGTGGGAGTCACGCCCAAATGGCGATGAAGGTGGCGCTGCTCGGATGCGGCGTTGTGGGTTCGGAAGTCGTCCGCCTGGTCAACGAGCAGTCCGAGGAACTGGCCGCGCGGATCGGCACGCCGATCGAGATCGGCGGTATCGCGGTCCGTCGGCTGGACCGCGACCGCGGCGTCGACCCGGCGCTGCTGACCACCGACGCCACGGCGCTGGTCACCCGCCCGGACATCGACGTCGTGGTGGAAGTCATCGGCGGGATCGAACCGGCCCGTTCGCTGATGCTCGCCGCGATCAAGTCGGGCAAGTCCGTGGTGACGGCCAACAAGGCGCTGCTCGCCGAGGACGGCCAGACGCTGCACGCGGCGGCGCGCACGGCCGGGGTCGACCTCTACTACGAGGCGTCCGTGGCCGGGGCCATCCCGCTGCTGCGACCGCTGCGCGACTCCCTGGCCGGTGACAGGGTCAACCGGGTCCTGGGCATCGTCAACGGGACCACGAACTACGTGCTGGACCGCATGGACTCCCTGGGCTCGGGTTTCACCGAGTCCCTGGAGGAGGCCCAGACCCTCGGGTACGCGGAGGCCGACCCCACGGCGGACGTCGAGGGCTTCGACGCCGCGGCCAAGGCCGCGATCCTGGCCCGGCTGGCCTTCCACACCCAGCGGGTGACCGCGGCCGACGTCCACCGCGAGGGCATCACCGCGGTGTCGGCCGCCGACATCGCCAGTGCCCGCGCGATGGGCTGCGTCGTCAAACTCCTGGCCATCTGCCAGCGCTCGGAGGACGGGGAGTCGGTGGGCGTGCGCGTCCACCCGGTGATGCTGCCGGTCGGACACCCCCTGGCCAGCGTCAAGGAGGCCTACAACGCGGTGTTCGTCGAGGCCGAGTCCGCCGGGCGCCTCATGTTCTACGGTGCCGGGGCCGGGGGCACGCCCACCGCCAGTGCCGTCCTGGGCGATCTGGTGGCGGTGGTCCGCAACCGCCTGGCCCACACGTCGGTGCCTGAGGGCGCCCACGACACGGGCCTTCCGGTGCACGACATGGGCCACACCATCACCAGCTACCACGTGGCGCTGGACGTGGCCGACCGCCCCGGTGTGCTCTCCAAGGTCGCCGAGATCTTCGCCGACCACGGGGTGTCCATCAAGAACGTGCGTCAGGAGGGGACGGGGGACGACGCCCAGCTCGTGCTGGTCAGCCACCCCGCGCCCGACGCCGCCCTGAGCAGCACCGTCGAGAAGCTCAGCGCGCACCCGATGGTCCGCGACGTCGCCAGCGTGATGCGCGTGGAGACCTTCCAGGAGTAGCCCCGTGTCCCGGGGACGCGCCCTCGCGCGCCCCCGGGCGGGGTGTCCACATGGTGAGAAACACCTTCCCGAGATGCAAGACAGCTCGGGCTGGGTCATAGACTCGTAGCAGGTGGGGCCGATCGCTCCCGCGACGCCCCGCCCGCATCCCCACGCGCGCCGGGTACGGCCGCGCGTCCAGCGCAACAGCATCCACCCGAAAGGGACACCGTCGTGAGCATGGCACGGGCGTGGCGAGGCATCGTCGAGGAGTACCGCGACCGCCTTCCCGTCAACGAGAACACCCCCGTCGTCACCCTCCAGGAGGGCGGCACCCCGCTGCTGCCCGCCACGCGCGTATCCGAGCTCACCGGATGCGAGGTCCTCCTCAAGGTCGAGGGCCTCAACCCCACCGGTTCCTTCAAGGACCGGGGCATGACCATGGCCATCACCAAGGCAGCCGAGGACGGCGCCAAGGCCGTCATCTGCGCCTCCACCGGCAACACCAGCGCCAGCGCCGCCGCCTACGCCATCCGCGCGGGCATGACCTGCGCCGTGCTGGTGCCCCAGGGCAAGATCGCCATGGGCAAGCTCGCCCAGGCACTCGTGCACGGCGCCCGCCTCCTCCAGGTCGACGGCAACTTCGACGACTGCCTGGAACTGGCCCGCAAGCTCAGCGTCGACTACCCGGTCGCGCTGGTGAACTCGGTCAACCCCTACCGCCTCCAGGGACAGAAGACCGCGGCCTTCGAGATCGTGGACGCCCTCGGCGACGCTCCGGACATCCACTGCATCCCGGTCGGCAACGCGGGCAACATCACCGCCTACTGGATGGGCTACACCGAGTACGCCGGGGACGGCGTCTCCACCAAGGCCCCGCGCATGTTCGGCTTCCAGGCCAGCGGCTCGGCGCCCATCGTCGACGGCGCCCCGGTGACCAGCCCGAGCACCATCGCCACCGCGATCCGAATCGGCAACCCCGCCTCCTGGAAGCTCGCCGAACAGGCTCGCGACGAGTCCGGCGGCCTCATCGACAAGGTCACCGACCGGCAGATCATGGCCGCCTACAAGCTCCTCGCGGCCGAGGAGGGCGTGTTCGTCGAACTCGCCTCCGCCGCCAGCGTGGCCGGACTCCTCCAGGCCGCCCAGGCCGGTCTGGTCCCCAAGGGCAGCCGCATCGTGTGCACGGTGACCGGAAACGGCCTCAAGGACCCCGACTGGGCGCTGGCCGGAGCCTCCTCCGCCACCACCGTGCCCGTCGACGCCCTGGCAGCCGCCAGGGCCCTCGACCTCGCCTGAGCCTCGACCTCGGACCCGCGGGAAGGGCAGCCCCGGAGCCGACCGCCCCGGCGGCGGTCGGGGACCTGAGCGCGCACCCGCGCCAGGGGCGAACGGTTGACCGGGTGTCCCAGAGTGTCGGTTCGGCGGGACGCCCGTCCGCCGCCACTGGACCAAGACCCGGCCGCGCGCCCGCGCCAAGGCGGAAGCCGGACTGGGTATGTCAGCCTCCAGGACCGTCCGCTCGGCTGAACGCCTGTCCGCTCGCAGCGGAGCGGACCTGAACCGCTTACCCGCGCCAAGGACGGATCGGCCGACCGGGTGTCCCGGTCGCGTGGAGTGTCCGTTCGGCCGGGACGCCCAACCAGCCTCAGCCACGAGGCGACAGCCGACCGTCCACCCGAGCCTCGGACGAGAGCCCGCTTGTGTACGCCCCGGCTCCAAGGGGGCTTGGTTCGGCGTCGGAGAGGGTTCCGGAGGTGGTGGAGGTGGGATCGCGAGAACGAGCCGTCACACCAGGCCCCGAAGGTTCACCGCGAAGGCGCGGGACACGGGTCGAAGCGAAGCCGAACCCCAAGAAGGCGCAGCGAACACGGGCCGAAGCGAACCGGCAAGGCCCAAAGAGATAGGAATCGAAGTGACCCCACCACGTCCCGACCGGGTGTCCGTCCGGGCCCCGGCGACCAGCGCCAACCTCGGGCCGGGCTTCGACGCGCTGGGTCTGGCCGTCCAGCTGTACAACGAGTTCCACGTGGCGACGCGCGCCGACGGTGAGGTCCGTATCCGGGTCGAGGGGGAGGGCGCGGGCGAGGTGCCGTTGGACGGGCGCCACCTCGTCGTCCGTGCCATGCGGGAGGCCTTCGAGCGGCTCGGGGAGAAGCTCCCCGGGCTGGACCTGCACTGCGTGAACGGGATTCCGCACGCGCGCGGGCTGGGTTCGTCCTCGTCGGCGATCGTGGGCGGGGTCGCGGCGGCCTCGGCGCTGCTGGGCCGGACCGGCCCCGGGGGAGGCCCGGACCGGGACTGGATCTACCAGGTCGCCGCGGACATCGAGGGCCACCCGGACAACGTGGCGCCCTGTGTCCACGGCGGCTACACCGTCGCCTTCCGCGACGGCGACTCCTGGGGCGCCGCGCGGCTCACGCCGGACGAGCGGCTGCTGCCCGTGCTGTGCGTGCCGGGGTGGCGGCTGTCCACCGAGCGCGCGCGGGGCCTTCTGCCCGAGACCGTCTCCCACGCGGACGCGGCCTTCAACGCGGGACGCGCCGCGCTGATGACGGCGGCCGTTTGTGGCCAGACCGAATCCCTGTACGCGGCCACGGAGGATCGGCTACATGAGGCGTACCGGGCCCCGGCGATGCCGCGTACCCTCGAACTCATCCGTGACCTGCGTCAACACGAGAAACTCCCGGCGGTGGTGTCCGGTGCGGGACCCACGGTCCTCGTTCTGTGCTCTGTTCCAGGGGGCCGGGCGCAGGAGGATTCGCCGGAAATCATCCGACAGGTTGATTCGATTCGTCGACGGGCGGGTAATGATTGGGACATACGCCCCCTGCACATCGAGCCGGCGGGGGTGCGGACCCCATCTCCCCATCCGTAGCATCTGTGTCGAGGAATAGCCGTGGCCTCTGGTGATGTTAGGCTTGGTGAAGCACCAGATGCCCCGTTGCGGGGCGTGTGCTCATCCGCCACAACGGCTTCCGCGTCCCATACTCCGGCGGTCCGATCTCTCGACCTGTTGGAAGCGGTGGCCCAAGTGTCGATCCAGCGGATTTCCCGCTGTGCCCACGTCTCCCGAGTACGCTCCTCCGTCATGGTCGGGCGTGTCCTCAGGGTAGACAGGCAAAACCTCCGAGCCACCCGCCCCGACGTCTGGCTGTACCCAGAGCCCGCCGCGATTGGGTAGGGGACCGTCTTCGCCGGTTTCCGACATCCACGTGGGGCACGCCCTACCCGGCCCCTGCCGGTTCGCACCACCGGGCCGGCCGCTCATGCAATCCGCTGACGGCCGAAGCCCGCTCCTTGGGAAGGACCCTTAGTGAGCGACACCACCGAACTCCGAACGGACGCGGCGGTCGACAGCAAGAAGAGCACCGACGCCTCCTCGGAGGCCGGGGAGGCCACGACCACGCGGCCTCGCACGGCCTCGCGCGGCACCGGGCTCGCCGCCCAGAAGCTCCCCGAGCTCCAGAAGCTCGCGTCGAGCATGGGCATCACCGGTACGGGGCGCATGCGCAAGAGCGACGTCATCGCCGCGATCGAGGCCAAGCAGGGCGGCCCGGTCGGCGGTCCCGCGTCGGCCAAATCCGGAAAGAAAGCCGACACCGCTCCCAAGGCCGGTAAGGTCGAGGCAACTGACGGCCCGGCCGAATCCCAGTCTCCCGCCAAGTCGGGCACGGACGAGGCACCGCGCAGGAGCGCCGGTGAGCGGTCGTCCGACCAGGCCGTGACCGAGACCCAGGGTGGGAAGGGTGACAAGCCCTCCCGTAACCGCCGCTCGTCCCGCAGGCGCGGCGACGAGTCCGGTGACCAGACCCGCTCGGTGGACGGCACCGACTCCTCTACCTCCGCGAGCAGCGTGACCAAGACATCCAGCACCCCCCAGAAGAACGGCCCCGACTCCGAGGACCGTGACACCAGGTCCGGGCAGGGTCGCGAGCGCCAGCGCAACCGTCGCAACCGCAACCGCGGCGGTGACGACCAGAACGCCAACAACAACTCCGACCGTCAGCAGGGCGGCGGCGGTGGTGGCGGCGGCCAGAACCCGAACCAGAACCAGGGCCGCGGCAACAGCGGGAACAACAACGACGACGACGACTTCGGTGGCGGCCGCCGCCGCGGACGCCGTCGGGACCGCCGGGACCGCCGTGGCGGACGCGGGGCAGGCCAGGAGCCGGAGCCGGTCATCGGCGAGGACGACGTCCTGCTGCCGGTCGCGGGCATCCTGGACATCCTGGACAACTACGCCTTCGTCCGTACCACCGGCTACCTCCCCGGGCAGAGCGACGTCTACGTCTCCCTGGCCCAGGTGCGCAAGCACGGCCTGCGCAAGGGCGACCACATCATCGGTGCGGTCCGCCAGCCCAAGGACGGCGAGCGCCGCGAGAAGTTCAACGCGCTGGTGCGCCTGGACTCGGTCAACGGCATGTCGCCGGACCAGGCCAGGGGTCGTCAGGAGTTCTCCAAGCTGGTTCCGCTCTACCCCCAGGAGCGTCTGCGCCTGGAGACCGAGCCGAACATCCTCACCACACGCATCATCGACCTCGTCGCGCCCATCGGTAAGGGCCAGCGCGGTCTGATCGTCTCGCCGCCCAAGGCCGGCAAGACGATGGTGATGCAGTCGATCGCCAACGCGATCACCGAGAACAACCCCGAGTGCTACCTGATGGTCATCCTCGTGGACGAGCGTCCCGAGGAAGTCACCGACATGCAGCGCACGGTCAAGGGCGAGGTCATCCACTCGACCTTCGACCGCCCGGCCGAGGACCACACGGTCGTCGCCGACCTGGCGATCGAGCGTGCCAAGCGGCTCGTGGAGATGGGCATGGACGTGGTCGTCCTGCTCGACTCCATCACCCGCCTGGGCCGTGCCTACAACCTGGCCGCCCCCGCCAGCGGACGCATCATGTCCGGTGGTGTGGACTCCACCGCCCTCTACCCGCCGAAGCGCTTCTTCGGTGCGGCCCGCAACATCGAGGGCGGCGGCTCGCTGACCATCCTGGCGACGGCGCTGGTCGAGACCGGCTCGCGCGCCGACGAGGTGATCTTCGAGGAGTTCAAGGGCACCGGCAACATGGAGCTCAAGCTCAACCGGTCCCTGGCGGACAAGCGGATCTTCCCGGCCGTGGACGTGGACGCCTCCAGCACCCGTAAGGAGGAGATCCTGATGTCGCCGGAGGAGCTGAACGTCGTCTGGAAGCTCCGCCGGGTGCTGCACGCCCTGGACACGCAGCAGGCGATCGAGCTGCTCCTGGACAAGATGAAGGAGTCCAAGAGCAACGCCGAGTTCCTCATGCAGATCCAGAAGACCACGGTGGGCCCCGAGCGATCGTGATCGTTCCGGAGCCCCGCGCGACCGCGGGGTGACGGCGCGGCGGCCCCCTCCCCGGGTTCGGGGAGGGGGCCGTTCGTGTGTCCGGGGTCGGCGTCCTCGTTGGTGTTTCCGGAGCGCGGAAGCCGATGATCACCAATGTGTCTCGGATCACATTGGGGGGCTGGTGGGTGTTCGTCCGTAAACGTAGGGTCACGCGGGCCGGAGTGCACACCCCCTACCAGGGAGCCGCCTGGATGGACAACCTCGCCCTGCTCAGCCTTCTCGCGCTCACCCCGATCCTGGTCGTCGGAGTCCTGCTCGTCGGGTTCCGTGTCCCCGCCATGTACGCGATGCCCGCCGGATACGTCGTCGTGGTCGCGATCGCCGTCCTCTTCTGGCGGACCGAATGGACGGCCGTCGCGGCCTCCACACTCCAGGGCCTGATCCTCGCCGCGGGCCTGCTCTACATCATCTTCGGCGCGCTGCTCCTGCTCTCCACGCTCACCAGGAGCGGGGCCATCGCCACCATCCGCCGCACCTTCACCGACATCACCCCCGACCGCAGGATCCAGGCGATCATCATCGGCTGGCTGTTCGGCAGCTTCATCGAGGGGGCCTCCGGGTTCGGCACCCCCGCCGCCGTGGTCGCCCCCCTCATGCTCGCCCTGGGCTTCCCCGCCATGGCCGCCGTCATGGTCGGGATGGTCATCCAGAGCACCTCGGTCAGCTTCGGCGCGGTCGGAACCCCGATCCTCGTCGGCGTCGGAGGCGGCCTGGACGGCGGGGGAGGGGTGGCGGCCCGCGCGTCCGAACTCGGCATGAGTTTCCCCGAGTACGTCACCGAGATCGGCTTCCAGACCGTCCTGCTGCACTCGATCACCGGAACCCTCGTCCCGCTGCTGATCTGCTGCATGCTCTGCGGCTTCTACGGAGAGAACCGGCGCTTCTCCGACGGCCTCGCGGTGTGGAGGTTCGCTCTGTTCAGCGGGCTGGCCCTGACCGTCCCCTCGCTCCTGTACAACTACTTCCTCGGGGTCGAGTTCACCAGCCTCCTCGGCGGACTGACCGGCCTCGTCATCGTCGTGCTCGCCGCGCGCAGGGGCTTCCTCATGCCGAAGCAGGTCTGGGACTTCCCGCCCAGGGAGGACTGGCTGGCCCGTTGGACCGGGCGGATCGAGTCCGGCAACGGCGACCAGCCGTCCGACACCGGACGCCGAGTCGGGTTCCTCAGCGCGTGGGCCCCCTACCTCCTGGTCGCGGCCCTGCTCGTGGCCACCCGCACCGTGGAGCCGGTCAAGGAGTGGCTGTCCGGCGTCACCGTGGGCGCCAGCGACATCCTCGGCACCTCGATCGGGGACTCCGTCGCCCCCCTCTACTCGCCCGGGGCCACGTTCATCCTGGTCTGCCTCGTCACCTACGGGCTGCACCGCATGCGGGCCAGGGAGATCGTCGACTCCTGGCGGATGGCCGGTTCCCAACTGGCCGGGGCCGCCGTCGCCCTGCTCTTCGCCGTCCCCCTGGTGCGGGTCTTCATCAACACCGGGTCGGAGTTCGGCACCACCGCCCTGGAGAGCATGCCGCTCACCCTGGCCACCGGGGCCGCCGAGCTCGGCGGGCACAACTGGCCGCTGCTGGCACCCTGGATCGGAGCCCTCGGCGCCTTCGTGGCCGGGTCCAACACCGTCTCCAACCTCATGTTCTCCCTGTTCCAGCACTCGACCGCCGAACGCATCGGCGTCCCGCCGGAGAACGTCGTCGCGGCCCAGGCCGCCGGCGGCGCCGCGGGGAACATGATCACCGTGCACAACGTGGTGGCCGCCTCCGCCGTGGTCGGCCTCGCCGGGAGGGAGGGCGACATCCTCCGCCAGACCGTGGTGCCGCTGACCTACTACCTGCTGATGGCCGGTTCGCTGGCGTACCTGTTCATCCACGGACCCGGAGCCAACGCCGGTCTGCTCATGCTCTGCCTCACCCTCGCGGCCACCGCCGCCACCCTGTGGTGGCTGTGGCGCAACGATCGCCACAAGCCCCTCCCGGGCACGACGAGCGGCTCGCGGGCGCCGAAGGAGGGTCGGGAATAGGTACTGGTCCCGGCATGGTTGATGGTCTGGCAAACTGGTATCAGGGAACGGACGTCCTCCCGAGGGGGAGTGCACGCCGCCCTCTTACCTGGATCGCCGCGACACCGGTTCGCGCATGGTCAACGAACACCGCCCCACCTCCGACGGTGGTGCGGTCGTCATGCGTCCGGCGGTCGCGCACTAGCAAGGAGACACACATGCAGGCCGAAATCCACCCCGAGTACGTCCCGACCGAGGTGACCTGCACCTGCGGGGCCCAGTTCGTGACGCGCAGCACCGTTACCGAGGGCAAGATCCGCGCCGACGTGTGCTCCGCGTGCCACCCCTTCTACACCGGCAAGCAGAAGATCCTCGACACCGGTGGCCGGGTCGCCCGCTTCGAGAAGCGCTTCGGCAAGCGCAGCTAGCGCTGCCCGTCGCCCGGCGGTGCCGCCCCTCCCAGGAGCGGGCGGCGCCACCGGGTATCCAGGCGGTTCCCCTCACGGGGCGGACGGACAGGGCGAGCGACAAGACGGGAACGTGGGAAAGTGAAGCTGGACGACCTCCTTGGGGAGTACTACGAGCTGGAACAGCAGCTCGCCGACCCCGAGGTGCACGCCAACCAGGCCAAGGCGCGCACGCTGGGCAAGCGCTACTCACAGCTCACCCCGATCATCGAGGCCTACCGTCAGCTCAAGGAGGTCGAGAACGACATCGACGCCGCCCGTGAGCTGGCCGCCGAGGACTCCTCCTTCGCGGAGGAGGCCGACCGCCTGACGGAGGAGGCCGAGCAGCTCACCGAGCGCCTGCGCGTCCTGCTCGTCCCGCGCGACCCCGCCGACGACAAGAACCTCATCATGGAGGTCAAGGCCGGCGAGGGCGGCGAGGAATCCGCCCTGTTCGCGGGAGACCTGGTCCGCATGTACCTGCGCTACGCCGAGCGCCAGGGGTGGAAGACCGAGGTCATCAACGCCACCCACTCCGACCTGGGCGGGTACAAGGACATCACGATCGCCTTCAAGAACAGGGGCACTCCCGAGCCCGGCTCCGGCGTGTGGCCCATGCTCAAGTTCGAGGGCGGCGTCCACCGGGTCCAGCGCGTCCCGGTCACCGAGTCCCAGGGGCGCATCCACACCTCCGCCGCCGGTGTCCTCGTGGTCCCCGAGGCCGAGGAGATCGAGATCGTCATCAACGACAACGATCTGCGCATCGACGTCTACCGCTCCTCCGGGCCCGGCGGACAGAGCGTCAACACCACCGACTCCGCCGTCCGGATCACCCACCTGCCGACCGGCATCGTGGCCTCCTGCCAGAACGAGAAGAGCCAGCTCCAGAACAAGGAGCAGGCCATGCGCATCCTGCGCGCCCGCATCTTCGCCGAGGCCCAGGCCAGCGCGGACGCCGAGGCCTCCGCCGAGCGCAGGAGCCAGGTCCGCACCGTGGACCGCTCCGAGCGCGTGCGCACCTACAATTTCCCGGAGAACCGCATCTCCGACCACCGCGTCGGCTACAAGGCCTACAACCTCGACCAGGTCCTCGACGGGGAACTGGACGGGGTCGTCAAGGCCCTGGTGGACGCGGACACCAAGGAGAGGCTCGAAGCCGCCCAATCATGAACTTCCTGCTCGACGAGGTCGCCCGCGCCACACTGAGGCTCGCGGAGGCGGGCGTGGCCTCACCCCGTACGGACGCCGAGGAACTCGCGGCGTTCGTGCACGGTGTCCGTCGAGGGGAACTCCACGCCGTCTCCGACGCCGACTTCGACGCGCGCTACTGGGAGTGCGTCTCCCGCCGGGAGGCGCGCGAACCCCTCCAGCACATCACCGGCCGCGCCTACTTCCGCTACCTGGAGCTCCAGGTGGGGCCGGGGGTCTTCGTTCCACGTCCGGAGACCGAGATCATGGTCGACTGGGCCATCGAGACCCTGCGCGCCATGGACGTGGCCGATCCCCTCGTCGTGGACCTCGGCTCCGGCTCGGGCGCCATCGCGATCTCCATCGCCCAGGAGGTCCCCCGCTCCCGGGTGCACACCGTGGAGATCGACCCCGGCGCCCTGGCGTG
The DNA here is from genome assembly GCF_018070675.1 of Nocardiopsis sp. B62. Lineage (NCBI taxonomy): Bacteria > Bacillati > Actinomycetota > Actinomycetes > Streptosporangiales > Nocardiopsidaceae > Nocardiopsis > Nocardiopsis sp. B62. The sequence goes on from NZ_JAGPXK010000007.1 coordinate 200,015, forward strand.
GACCCGCCGCAACATCGAGGCCACGGGGCACGTCGACCGCGTCACGTCCCACGAGGGCGACATGCGCACCGCCCTGCCCGAGCTGAACGGCCGCGTCGACCTGCTCATCAGCAACCCGCCCTACGTCCCCACCCAGGAGGCGGGCCTGATCCCGCCCGAGGTGCGCGACTACGACCCGGCGCCCGCCCTGTGGTCCGGCGAGGACGGGCTGGACATGATCCGCGAACTCGAGGCGGTCGGCCGCAGGCTGCTCCGCCCCGGCGGCGCCATGGCCGTGGAACACCATGACGGCCAGGGCATCGACATCCCCCGACTCTTCCCCGAGGACCGGGGCTGGCGCGACGTCCTCAACCGCAAGGACATGGCCCGGCGCGACCGCTTCGTGGTCATGCGCCGCGCCGACGGCGACGGTTAGCCCCCGTGGCCGCCGAACCACACCCCCCATCCCCACCGCAGGACCGGCAAGCAGGTCCGGTCGACCGAGATTGAGGTGAACGCTGGTGAGCCGCATCTACGACTGCGCGGACGAGACCGCCCGCAAGGACGGCATCGCCGACGCCGCGTCCGCGGTACGCCGAGGCGAACTCGTGGTGCTGCCCACGGACACCGTGTACGGCATCGGGACCGACGCCTTCAGCCCGAAGGCAGTGGCCGGCCTCCTGGAGGCCAAGGGCCGCGGTCGGGACATGCCGCCGCCGGTCCTGGTGGGCTCCATGCGCGCGGCCACCGCGCTCATCGAGGACCTGGGCAACCACGGCCGCGACCTCATGGAGGAGTTCTGGCCCGGCCCGCTCACGCTGGTGTGCACCGCCACCCCCAGTCTCTCCTGGGACCTGGGCGACACCAAGGGCACCGTCGCGGTGCGGATGCCGATGGACCCGGTCGCGCTGGAACTGCTCAAGGAGACCGGTCCCATGGCGGTGAGCAGCGCCAACAAGTCCGGTCAGCCCGCCGCCGCCACGGCGGAGGACGCGATCGAGCAGCTCGGCGACGAGGTCGCGGTGTACCTGGACGGCGGTGAGGCGGAGAGCCCGGTGGCCTCCACCATCGTCGACCTCACGTACGCGGTCCCCCGGGTGCTGCGTTCCGGAGCGATCTCCATCGAGCAGCTGCGCTCGGTGTGCGGCACCGTGATCGGGGAGCTGCGCAAGGGCCGGACCAAGCCGAAGAAGGCGCAGGAGGAGTCCGAACCCGAAACCGAGGCGGCAGCCGAACCGCCGGAGCCGGGGACGACGACCGAGCCGGAGGCCGAAGCCTCCAAGGACACCGACCGCTCCGAGAGCTAGAGGGATCAGGCAGTGCGGGAGTACGCGCTCACCTTCGTCATCGCCGCCGCGGTGACCTACCTGCTGGTCCCGCTGGTACGCCGACTGGCGATCGCCTTCGGCGCCGCGCCCCCGGTGCGCGACCGCGACGTGCACACCGAACCCATCCCACGGCTGGGCGGGTTGGCGATCTACGGGGGGTTCGCGGCCGCGCTGCTCATCTCGGCGCAGCTGCCGCACCTCCAGAACGTCTTCGTCGCCAAGACCTGGATCGGTCTGCTGCTGGCGGGCGGCCTCATCACCGTCATCGGCGTCATCGACGACCGGTGGGGGATGGACGCGCTCAGCAAGCTGGCCGGTCAGGTCGCGGCCGCGGGCATCCTCGTCTGGCAGGGCGTCCAGCTGCTGTGGCTGCCCCTGCCGGGTACACAGCTGTCACTGGGGCCGTGGCTCGGGGCCATGGTCTCCATCCTGCTCATCGTGGTGACCATCAACGCGGTCAACTTCGCGGACGGTCTGGACGGCCTCGCGGCGGGCATCGTCGGCATCTCGTCGCTGGCCTTCTTCGCGTACTACTACGTGGTGGCGGTGGAGCAGGGCTTCGTCCGCCAGTCCTACCCGGCGATGATCGCCATCATCCTGGCCGGGACCTGCGTGGGCTTCCTCTTCCACAACTTCCACCCGGCCCGTGTGTTCATGGGCGACACCGGCTCGATGCTGCTCGGCCTGCTGCTGACCTCCATCACCATCACGGTCACCGGCCAGTTCGACGCCAACACCGCGAGGGAGGAGTTCAACTCCTCGGGCCTGGTGGTCTTCCTGCCGATCGCGCTGCCGTTGCTGGTGATCGCCCTGCCCCTGTCGGACCTCGTCCTGGCCGTGCTGCGCCGGACGCTGGCGGGCAAGTCCCCGTTCGCCCCGGACCGGGGCCACCTCCACCACCGGCTCCTCGACATGGGGCACACCCACACCCGCGCGGTGCTGCTCATGTACCTGTGGGCGGGGATCGTGGCCTTCGCCGCCGTCTCGCTGTCGATCTTCGACTCGGCCCTGATCGTCCTGACGGTCACCGTGCTGGTCGCCACCTGTGCGGTCGGTCTCATCGCGCTCCCGCGGCTGCGCCGCCGAGGACTGCTGCCGTGGGACCGCGGGAACAGGCCCGCCAGGAGCGCAGATCACCATCGGTCAACCGATGGATAAATGCGGGGTCACGTTCGGGACCGAGGTCCCGACAGCCGTTCCGAATGTGCGCTGGCGTGAAGCTCGCGGCAAGTGTGGGCAAGGTGACACAAGTTCCGAAGACGCCGCCGAACGGGGCTTTCGCGAGGCGTTAAGACCGCGTTAAGGGCACCCTGGATTTGGCACCAAAAACCTTGTGATAGCTTTCACGAGCAGGTACTCACTGAACCCCACGGAGCTTCGTCATGCAGGAACACGACGCCCGGATTCTCCGCGGCGCCGCGCTTCCGAGCGCCGCGTGCGGGGTCCTGGCCATCGCGGTCTCGGGCCTTCTCGCGGGAGCGGCCGGAGCTCTCAGCTCGGCCTTGGCGGTCGGCATCATCCTGGCCTGTTTCGGCCTGGGGCAGTGGGCGGTCATGATGGTCACCCGGAGGAACAGGGACCTGTTCCTCGCCGCGAACCTGCTCGGTTTCGTCGTCAAGATGGCGCTGCTGGGCATTCTGTTGGTGACCCTGGGCCGGAGCCCCCTCATCACGGACCTCAGTAGCAACGCCTTCGTCTACAGCGCGTTGGCCGTCGTACTGGCCTGGCTGGGTGGGCAGACCTGGGCCACTTCCAGGGCGAAGATCCTTCACGTGGACCCGAGCGAGAGCTCGGAGAACACGTGATGGGGTGCCCCGCCGCGACCCGTCGGAACGGGCGTAATAACCTGTTCCAGGGCAGCCGGGCTGCCAAGTCCCAGCCGAGCCCCACATGCTATATTCCGGAGCGAGATGAGCAGCGAACCAGCCAGGAAGAAGGGCTCCAGTGCGCCTCCAGCACCGCGAGAGTCCGACGGTTGGGCGCTCTTCTCCACTCTGCTCGCGGGTGTGCTCGTGTGGAGTGCGATCGGCTGGGGTGCGGACAGGCTCCTGGGATTCCAGGCCCTCTTCCTGCCCATCGGGGCCGTTCTCGGCATGGTCGGCTCGATCTATCTGATCGTCGCCAAGACACGCCACCTCTGAGCTCCCCGCAGTTCCGCGTCGCCCATCTCGCGACGACGCTTGCAGTCACAACCATCAACGAGGCTTTCTTGCGTCACGACGAAAGGATTCGCCGTGAGTGCTGACGTGCGCATTCTCGCGGCCGAACCGGGTTGCCATCTCTTCGGCGACAACGGTTGCGGGTTCACGGCCCCCACTATCGGGATGTTCTTCCCCGAACCGTGGTTCGCCAACATCCCCGGCAGCGCGGGCATCGACCTGTACCTGGTTCTGTTGCTCGTCGCGGTCGGTGCCGTCCTGCTTCTGTGGTCGTGGTTCAGCAAGAAGCTGAGCCTCGTCCCCGGCCGCAGGCAGAGTGTCGGCGAGCTGCTCATCCTGTTCATCCGGGACAACATCACCCGGCCGACCATGGGTGAGAAGGGTGACAAGTTCATCCCGTTCATGACGGGCATCTTCTCGCTCATTCTGGCCATGAACTTCACCGGCCTGATCCCGGGCATGCTCCCGGTCAACAGCAACCTCGCCTTCACGGTGATGTTCGCGCTCACGATCTACGTGATGACGATCGTGATCGGCATCAAGCACCAGGGCGGCTGGGGCTACTTCCGGAACCAGATCTTCCCCCCGGGCATGCCCAAGTGGATCTACGTCCTGGTCACCCCGATCGAGATCCTCTCGGTCTTCCTCATCCGCCCGGTGACGCACGCCCTGCGTCTGTTCGCGACCATGTTCGCGGGCAGCCTGCTGCTGGCCGTGTTCGCCTACGGCGGCTGGTACATGCTCAACCTGACGGCGGAGCCGATGCTCGCCGCGGTCTCCGTGTTCTACTCCGGTGCCGCGCTGCTCGGGTACATCGCCTTCTTCGTCTTCGAGATCGCGATCATGCTGATCCAGGCCTTCGTGTTCACGCTGCTCGCGAGCCTGTACCTCAACCAGTCGCTCGAAGCGGCTCACTAAAGACCCCCTCCACGTTCCCCCGATCCCCTGATCGGACCAGGACGCGGAGTGCTGAAGACCCGTCCAAACCGGCGAACTGACCAATCGCAGAACGCGACGCCGGACGTCGAGTAAAGGGAAACACCATGGACATCGCTGCGATCACCGGCAACATCAACACCATCGGTTACGGCATCAGCGTCATCGGCGCCGGTATCGGTGTCGGTATCGTCTTCGGTCTCGGTATGCAGGCCATCGCCCGCCAGCCCGAGGCCCGCGGCCCGCTCCAGACCAACATCTACCTCGGCTTCGCCCTCATCGAGGCCCTGGCCATCCTGGGCTTCGTTCTCGCCTTCGCGGCTCCCGGCGCCTAATCGGAATCGCCAACCGTTTTCTGATGGCAACTGACGCGAAGGAGGGCTGACCATGCTGTTGGAGTTGGCAGCCGAACCAAACATTCTGCGGATCGACTGGGTGAAGTTCACCTTCGGCGCGATCGCGCTCGCCGTGGTCTACTTCTTTGTGGTCCGCAAGTCGGTCCCCAAGGTCATGAAGGTCCTCGACGAGCGTCACGACGCCATCGAGGGCGGCATCGAGCGGGCCAAGAAGGCCGAGGCCGAGGCCGAGGAGATCCGCCAGCAGTACCGCGAGAAGCTCGAAGAGTCGCACCGCGAGTACGCGCAGGAGCTCGAGAAGGCCAAGGAGCAGCGCGCGGCGATCATCGCCGAGGCTCGCGAGGAGGCCCAGGTCGAGGCCCAGCGCATCATCGACTCCGCCAAGGCGCAGATCGAGGCGGACCGGCAGCAGGCCTTCGTCCAGCTCCGTGGCGAGATCGGCACCCTGTCCACCGAGCTCGCGAGCCGCATCGTCGGCGAGACGCTCAGTGACAGCGCCGCTCAGACGCGGGTGGTGGACCGGTTCCTCGAGGAGCTGGGCCAGGACGAGAGCGCGAAGCAAGCCGAGGTGCGCTGATGCGTGGTATCAGCCGTAACTCCCTGGCTGAGGCGATCCGGCGCCTGGACGAGAACGTCCTGGCGTCGGCCGGCGCCGGGAACGCGGTCTCGCTGGGCGGCGAGCTCTTCGAGGTCGTCGCCCTGGTCAGCGGTGAGCACTCGCTCCGCCGCTGGCTCGCGGACCAGGCCAACGACCCCGAGAAGAAGACCGCCCTGATCGGTCAGATCCTCGAGGGCAAGGTCTCGCCGTCCACGGTCATCGTGGTCAGCGACGTCGTCTCGCAGCCGTGGTCCACCGGGCGCGACATGCTGGACGCCCTGGAGCGGACGGCGGTCTACGCGACCGTCGCCTCCGTCGAGGGCACCCGGCTGGACGAGCTCGAGGACGAGCTGTTCCGCTTCCAGCGGATCGTCGTCGCCGAGCCCGCGCTGCGCTCGGCCCTCACCCGTGAGGGTGTGGCCGACGCCCACCTGAACGCGCTGATCGAGAACCTGCTCTCGGGCAAGGTGAGCGCCGCGACGCTGGCTCTGGTCAGCCAGGCGGTCACCCACCCCCGGGGTCGTACCCTGGAGCAGGCGCTCGACAACTTCGGACAACTGGTGGCCGAGCGCGCGAAGCGCTTCATCGCCGTCGTCCGTACCGCCCACGCGCTGACCGAGACCCAGCAGACGCGCCTGCGCACCCTGCTGAGCCGCAAGTACGGCCGTGAGATCCACCTGAACATCGAGGTCGCCCCGGAAATCCTGGGTGGACTCTCCATCCAGGTGGGTGACGAGGTTATCGACGGCACGATCGCCGGGCGCATCGCTGAGGTCCAGCGCCGCCTGGCCGGCTGACGCGAAGACAAGCAAGCACGCACGGCGCCGGCCCGGCGCCATTTGAGAGCAAGGACAACGTAGAGATGGCGGAGCTGACGATCCGGCCGGATGAGATCCGGGACGCGCTACAGCGCTTCGTCCAGTCGTACGAGCCTGACGCCACCCGCGCTGAAGAGGTCGGTACCGTCACCTACTCCGGTGACGGCATCGCCCGCGTCGGTGGCCTTCCCTCGGCGATGGCGAACGAGCTGCTGGAGTTCGAGGACGGCACACTGGGCATGGCCCAGAACCTTGAGATCGGCGAGATCGGTGTCGTGGTGCTGGGTGACTTCACCGGTATCGAGGAGGGGCAGAAGGTGCGTCGCACCGGCAAGCTCCTCTCGGTCCCGGTGGGCGACAACTTCCTCGGCCGTGTGGTGGACCCCCTGGGTAGCCCCATCGACGGCAAGGGCGAGATCGAGACGAGCCAGACCCGCGAGCTTGAGCTCCAGGCCGCGACGGTCATGGAGCGCCAGCCCGTTGGCGAGCCGCTCCAGACCGGCATCAAGTCGATCGACACGATGACCCCGGTCGGCCGTGGCCAGCGCCAGCTGGTCATCGGTGACCGGCAGACCGGCAAGACCGCGATCGGTATCGACGCGATCATCAACCAGAAGGCGAACTGGGAGACCGGCGACCCCACGAAGCAGGTGCGCTGCATCTACGTCGCGGTGGGTCAGAAGGGCTCGACCATCGCCAGCGTGCGCGGCGCCCTCGAAGAGGCCGGCGCGATGGAGTACACCACCATCGTGGCCTCCCCGGCGTCCGACCCGGCCGGCTTCAAGTACCTCTCCCCGTACACCGGTTCCGCCCTCGGGCAGCACTGGATGTACGAGGGCAAGCACGTCCTCATCGTCTTCGACGACCTGACCAAGCAGGCCGAGGCCTACCGCGCGGTCTCCCTCCTGCTGCGCCGCCCGCCGGGGCGTGAGGCCTACCCGGGTGACGTCTTCTACCTCCACTCCCGTCTCCTGGAGCGTTGCGCCAAGCTCTCCGACGAGCTGGGTGCGGGTTCGATGACGGCCCTGCCGATCATCGAGACCAAGGCGGGCGACGTCTCGGCGTACATCCCCACCAACGTCATCTCCATCACCGACGGTCAGGTCTTCCTGAACTCGGACCTGTTCAACCAGGGCCAGCGTCCGGCGATCGACGTCGGTGTGTCCGTCTCCCGTGTCGGTGGCGCGGCCCAGACCAAGGCCACCAAGAAGGTGTCCGGCACGCTGCGTCTGAGCCTGGCCCAGTACCGCGAGCTCGAGGCGTTCTCCGCCTTCGGTTCGGACCTGGACGCCGTCTCCAAGCAGCAGCTGGAGCGCGGTGCGCGCATGATGGAGCTGCTCAAGCAGGGTCAGTACTCGCCGTTCTCCATGGAGAAGACGGTCGTCTCGATCTGGATGGGTAACACCGGCCTGATCGACGAGGTCCCGGTCGAGGACGTCCGCCGCTTCGAGGAGGACTTCCTGTCCTACCTGGACCGCGAGCACAAGGCCGTTCTCGACACGATCCGGGACACCGGCAAGTTCGAGGACGACAGCCAGAAGACGCTCCAGGCCGCCATCGAGAAGTTCAAGGTGAGCTTCCAGACCTCCGCCGGTACCCTCCTGGGCACCGAGGCGGAGACCGAGGCGCTCGCCGAGGAGAAGGTCGGCCAGGAGACCATCAAGGTCGCCAAGGGCGGGAAGTAACCCATGGGTGCACAGCTTCGCGTCTATCGCCGGAGGATCCGAGCGACGAAGGCGACGTCGAAGATCACCCGTGCGATGGAGCTGATCGCCGCCACGCGCATCACCAAGGCGCAGCGCGCGGCCGAGGCTGCCGGACCCTACGCACGGGAGATCACGCGGGCGGTGTCTGCCCTGGCCAGCCGGGTGACCGATCACCCGCTGCTGACCGAGGCCGAGAACCCCACCCGCGCGGCCGTCCTGGTCGTCACCAGTGACAAGGGTCTGGCCGGCGCCTTCTCGACCAACGTCATCAAGGAGGCCGAGGCCCTCACCCAGCTCCTGCGGGAGCAGGGCAAGGAGGTCCTCACCTACATGGTGGGTCGCAAGGGTGCGGCCTTCTACAAGTTCCGCGACCGCCCGGTCGAGGAGTCCTGGGAAGGCATCACCGAGCGTCCGACCTACGCGCACGCCCAGGAGATCGGCACCGCTCTCATGGAGCGGTTCTCCCAGGACACCGCCGAGGGCGGTGTCGACGAGATCCACGTCATCTCCACGGAGTTCGTGTCGATGCTGACCCAGCGGGCGGGGGCGGTCCGCGCCCTCCCGCTGGAGGTGGAAGAGGTCGACGCAGAGGAGCTCGAGCAGAGCGTCGGTGGCGAGGCCCTGCCGCTCTACGAGTTCGAGCCCTCTGCGGAGGAGGTCCTGGACCAGCTGCTCCCGCAGTACGTGGTCAACCGGATCTACGCGTCCCTCCTGGAGTCGGCCGCCTCCCAGCAGGCGTCCCGTCGGGCGGCCATGAAGGCCGCGACCGACAACGCGGAAGAACTCGTCAAGAACCTGACCAGCCTGGCCAACCAGGCTCGTCAGGCCGAGATCACCAATGAGATCAGTGAGATTGTCGGCGGTGCCGATGCGCTCTCTGGGTCCAGCGCGGGAAGTGAGTAACAGAAGTGACTGCGACAGTTGAAGGTACGGCCGGCGCTGGCACCGCCACCGGCCGCATCGCCCGGGTCACCGGCCCGGTCGTCGACGTGGAGTTCCCCGTCGGCTCCCTGCCCGGCATCTACAACGCCCTGCACACCGACGTGAGCATCGGTGGCACGGAGAAGGTCGTGACCCTGGAGGTCGCCCAGCACCTGGGTGACAACCTGGTCCGCGCCATCTCCCTGGCCCCGCAGGACGGCATGGTCCGTGGCGCCGAGGTCCGCGACACCGGCGCGCCCATCAGCGTGCCCGTCGGCGACGTCGTCAAGGGCCACGTGTTCAACACCCTGGGCGAGTCCATGGACGTGCCCACGGCCGAGCTCGGAGTGACCGAGCGCTGGCCGATCCACCGCAAGGCTCCGGCCTTCGACCAGCTCGAGTCCAAGACCGAGATGATGGTCACGGGCATCAAGGTGATCGACCTCCTCACCCCGTACGTGCGCGGTGGGAAGATCGGTCTCTTCGGTGGCGCGGGTGTGGGCAAGACGGTGCTCATCCAGGAGATGATCACCCGAATCGCCCGTAACTTCGGTGGTGTGTCCGTGTTCGCCGGTGTCGGTGAGCGCACCCGTGAGGGTACGGACCTCTTCCTGGAGATGGACGAGATGGGCGTCCTTCCGGACACCGCCCTCGTCTTCGGCCAGATGGACGAGCCGCCCGGCACCCGTCTGCGCGTGGCGCTCTCGGCTCTGACGATGGCGGAGTACTTCCGTGACGTCCAGGGCCAGGACGTTCTGCTCTTCATCGACAACATCTTCCGTTTCACCCAGGCGGGTATGGAGGTCTCCACGCTGCTGGGCCGTATGCCCTCGGCCGTGGGTTACCAGCCCAACCTGGCTGACGAGATGGGTCAGCTCCAGGAGCGGATCACCTCGACGCGTGGTCACTCGATCACCTCGATGCAGGCGATCTACGTGCCCGCGGACGACTACACCGACCCGGCGCCGGCGACCACCTTCGCCCACCTGGACGCGACGACCGAGCTCTCCCGCCCGATCTCGCAGAAGGGTATCTACCCGGCGGTCGACCCGCTGGCCTCCACCTCCCGCATCCTGGACCCGCAGTACGTGGGCGAGGAGCACTACCAGGTGGCCCAGCGCGTCAAGGAGATCCTCCAGCGCAACAACGACCTCCAGGACCAGATCGCCATCCTCGGTATGGACGAGCTGTCCGAAGAGGACAAGATCATCGTCAACCGGGCTCGTCGCCTGGAGCGCTTCCTCTCGCAGAACATGTTCGTGGCCGAGAAGTTCACCGGCACCCCGGGTGTGTTCGTTCCGCTTGAGGAGACCATCGCGTCCTTCAAGGGTCTGTGTGACGGCGAGTACGACCACCTTCCCGAGCAGGCCTTCCTCGATGTCGGCAACATCGACATGGTCGTGGAGAAGGCCAAGAAGCTGCAGGAAGGCTAGTACTGCGCGTCAGTGTCCCCCCGCTCCGAGAGCGGAGGGCGACGGGCGGGGCTAGACCCGAGGCGGGGCCGAGTATCCATTCGTACTCGGCCCCGCCGAACCCACCCGCTAGCCGAGGAGTTTGTGGCAGTGTCGAAGAAGCTTTTCGTCGAGATCGTCTCTCCGGACCGCGAGGTCTGGGCGGGCGAGGGCGACATGGTCATCGCGAAGACCGTCGAGGGCGAGATCGGCGTCCAGCCCGGGCACGTCCCGGTGCTGTCGCTTCTGGCCGAGGACGCGGTCGTTCGCGTTCTGGGCGCGCGTGAGACCGGCGAGATCCGGGCCGCCGCCCACGGTGGGTTCGTCTCGGTTTCGGGTGAGGGCCGTATCTCGATCCTCGCCGAGACCGCCGAGCTCGCCGAGGACATCGATGTGGACCGTGCGCGCCAGGCGCTGAAGGACGCGGGCGAGTCGGGGGACAACCCGGCCGCCGCCCGTGCCCGCAGCCGCCTGCGTGCTGCTGGCGAGGAAGTCGCCTAGCGAAGCCGGGAGGCGACGAGACGTGGGTGTGGCACCGCTTCAGGGAACGCCGTGGTTGGAGTCCTTGTTGTGGGTGGTCCTCGCCGTCGTCCTGCTCGTCGTGCTGGTGCTCGGCACCGGCTGGATGCGACGGTTCGTGCTGCTGCGCAGCGGCGGGGCCGTCGAGTGTTACCTGCGTGCACGTGGGGAGAAGGGGCGTCGGGGTTCCTGGCGGATCGGCTTCGGCCGTTACGGCTCGGGTGACCTCGGGTGGTTCCCCGTCCTCTCCCTCAGACCGCGGCCGACAGTGCGACTGTCGCGCCGCGGTCTCGTCGTTGTGGGGCGTCGTGCCCCCGGATCCGAGGACGCCCCCCTGCCCGCCGACGTCACGGTCCTGGAGATCGGCTGGGCGGGTGCGGACGGCAGTGACCCCGGTGAGGCGACCCTGGAGGTCGCGATGGGCGAGAGCGCGCTCACCGGGTTCCTGTCCTGGATCGAGTCGATGCCCCCGGGGACCCAGTGGCAGGCCTGACCGCCGCGCGGTAGGCGCCCCTGAGGTTCACAGGGGCGGTGCCCGTGTGTTTGCATGGGCCCATGAGTACCATCGTGGCTTTCTCAGTGTCCCCGCTCGGTAGCGGCGAGTCCGTCGCCCCGGCCGTGGCCCGTGCCGTCAGGGTCGTGCGTGAGAGCGGTCTGCCCAACGAGACCTCCGCCATGTTCACCACCGTCGAGGGCGAGTGGGACGAGGTCATGGACGTCGTCAAGCGTGCCGTGGAGGCCGCCGGTGAGGGTGCCGGGCGGGTGAGCCTGACCCTGAAGGCGGACGTCCGTGACGGCGTGACCGACGGCCTGCACAGCAAGGTGGAGGCCGTCGAGCGCGAACTCGGCGACCTCCACTGACGTCGTTTCCGGCGCCCCCGTCGGGCGCCGGAAAGGCCGGGATCAGCTCACCGCGGGGTCTCCCGTCGTCGCGAAGCGGGCCTTCGCGCTCTGGGCTCCCTAACGATCGCCGCCGGGCTTCCACAGGACCTCGTCGCCGTCTCCTGCGACGTGGCGGCCGAGGATGAACAGCAGATCCGAGAGTCGGTTGAGGTACTGCGCCGTGAGCGGGTTGACGCCGTCCCCGTGCTCCTCGATGGCCGCCCACACGGAGCGTTCGGCGCGGCGGACCACGATGCGGGCCGTGTGCACCAGGGCGACGGTGGGGGAGCCGCCGGGCAGGATGAAGCTGCGCAGGGTCGGCAGGTCCGCGTTGTAGGTGTCGCAGGCCTCCTCCAGCCGGGTGACGTACTCCGGCAGGACGCGCAGCGGCGGGTACTCGGGGTCGGGCACGATCGGGGTGGACAGGTCCGCGCCCAGGTCGAAGAGTTCGTTCTGCACCCGCAGCAGGAGGACGCGCACGTCCTCGGGGAGGTCTCCCAGGGACAGAGCCACGCCGATCGCGGCGTTGGCCTCCTCGGCGTCCGCGTACCCGACCAGGCGGGTGTCGTTCTTGGAGGTCCTGCTCATGTCGCCGAGCGCCGTCGTGCCGGCGTCCCCGGTACGCGTGTAGATCTTCGACAGTACGACCGGTTTGTCCGTGTCCCTTGTGCTCATGGCCCTCAGCCTAGGCGAGGGCGTGGCACCGGGCCCGTGGAGGGGCCCGAGCACGGGCGAGTCACGGAGGATAACTGTTCAGTATCGGGGGGTGAAGGTGATGTGGCTCACTGATACCTTGAGGCACGAGGGAGCTACACAACGTAGTTGCCGGCGGTGTTCACGCGCGGACACCCGGGCGGGACTGAGGGGGGTCGCCCGGAGGACCGTACGAGGGGGAGACATCGCGAGGGGCGGGTGGCGTGGGACCGGGGGGTTCACGCCACCCGCCCTCCAGCTTCTCCGGATCAGCGGTGGATCACGCGTCTAACGGAGCCAGGCGTCACCCTTGCGGGGCAGGTCCACCGTCACGGCGGACATCGACAGCACGCCGTTGACCGGGAGGGTGCTCTCGGCGAAGAACTCCACGCCGTGCGCGCCCGCCGCCGACAGCTCGGCCACCGAGTCCCAGTTGACGTTCTCCAGGGTGTCGTCGGCCGTGTGGTAGTACGGGTCGAACGCCTCGCCCGCCGTGCCGCCGTACCACTGCGCCTGCTCCTGCGACTTCACGCCGTCCGCGCCGCTGAACAGGCCACCGGAGGGCACGCCGGCCTGCATGAAGGCGAAGTAGTCGCTGCGGCCGCTGAGCACACCGGGCTCGCTGACCTGGTCCTGAGCCTCGAAGTAGTCCTCGAAGACCTTCGCGATCGCACCGGAGCCGGAGGGGGCCCCGCCGGACTCCGGCAGCTCCATCCGGCCGTCGAGCACGAACCGGCCGTAGTTGTGCGAACCGATCATGTCGAAGTTCAGGTAGAGCGCGAGGTCGTCGAGCTCCCGCTCGTCCAGACCGGCGACGTACTCGCTGGAGCCGACCAGGCCGGACTCCTCGGTGCCCCAGAAGGCGAAGCGCACCTGGTTGTTCGGGTCGGGCTGTTCGGCCAGGCGGATCGCGGTTTCCAGCAGGAAGGCGGTGCCGCTGCCGTTGTCGTTGATGGCCGGACCCTCCTCGACCCCGTCGAGGTGGGCACCCACCATCACCACGTTGTCGTCACGTCCGCCGGGAGTCTGCGCGAGCACGCTGTAGGAGCTCTCCTGGCTGACCTGCGCGTCCACCGTGACCTGGAGCTCCAGGTCCGGGATCGACAGCAGGTCGGCGCCGACCAGGCCGGAGACGCCGACGGCCGGGATGGCGGACGGCTCGCCCACGGTGCCGAGGAAGACCTCGTCCTCGTTGTTGACGACCAGGGCCGCCGACGCGCCCGCGTCGGCGGAGTTGGTGACCTTGTCCTCGAACGGGCAGCTGCCGCGCACCGTGATGGCGACGGCGCCCTCGGGGAAGTCCGCGAAGTCGTCCGGCGAGCAGCCGCTCGCCGCGCTGTCGGGGGCGACCGCGACCGCAGGGGCGGACACGTCGCCGGAGCCCGAGTAGCTCATGGTGACGAAGTCCTGGTCGAGCTCGTACGGGTGCTGCTTCGGCGCGGTCTGCGCGAGTACGGCGGGCGTGTTCTCACGCCAGGCCTCGTAGTCGTACTCGTGGCGGTAGGGCTCGTACCCCGCCCGCTTGAGCTGGTCCTCGACGTACAGTGCGGCCACGTCGTACCCGGGGGTGCCGCTGGCGCGGTTGCCCCCGTTGTAGCGCGCGATGGTGTCGAGGTTGGCCATGTGGGCCTCGATGGCCTCGGTCGAGACGAGGTCGGAGAGCGCTGCCTGGTCCGCGTGGGCTGGTGCGCCCGCCAGGGTGCCCGCGGTCATCATGAGGGCGGCGAGACCGGCGGTGGCGGCGGTGCGCCGCCTGGGGGAGGGAGACACGGCCGCTGTGTCGCGCGGGCTCCCATGGGTGGTCGGTTGCACGGACTTCCTCCGGTTCACGGGGGCCCATCGTGCCGTGGTGTGGGGGATGGACACCTGGGGTGGGCGAGGTACCGGAGAAGCCTCGCAGGAGGTTCCGGCCGCGGCAAGACATGGCGCGTGACATTGCCACAATCAGCCACAGACCTTACGGGAAGGTGCGCACTGTGGTTTGATGGACGGCCCGAAGGGCCCGGATCGTCGAGGTGAGCGGCGTTACGAGGCGCGGGACGGGCCCATCGCCCGCCCGGTCAGCCCTCGGTCTCCTCGCCCTCCTGGTGCTTGCGCGCACGGTAGCTGACCCCGACGCCGCCCATCAGGGCGACGCCCCGGATGTGCACGATCGGGGCGCCCGGATCGACCACGCTGGGGGTGTCGCCCTCGATCCCGAAGCCACCCATGATCGGGAGCCCGTGCAGGCGCACCTGGATGTCGTCGGGGACGATGACGCCGATGCCGCCCATGACCGCGCCGATCCAGATGGTGGTCTCGCGCTGGGTGAACCGGGCCTCGCGCAGGTCGAGTTCGACCCCGCCCATGGTGGCCACGGCGAAGAACCGGCGGGGGAGCACCCAGTTGCCGGAGCGGTCCGCCCCGCCCAGGAGGGCGATCGCCGCGTGACTGGTGGCGGGCTGGTCGCCGATCCGGCTCGCGCCGTACACGGGGCGCGGCGAGCGGAAGTCGGCCGGCGCCGGAAGACGGGCGGCCGCAGCCTCTGAACCGGGCAGGTCCTCGGTGAGGGGGACCAGTTCGCCGACGGTCTTGGCGCGGTACACGGAGTCCAACCGGTCGCTGTGTTCGTCCGGGTCCAGGCGTCCCTCGGCGAGGGCCTCCCGGAGCAGGTGCGCGACCGCGTCCCGGTCGGCGTCGGACGCGCGCATCCGGCCATTGCCGTCCTCGTGGGGGGTGATGTGGCTCATCTGTTCCATCATATGCCGATTCTGCCCTCCGCGGCGGTCCGCGGAATCGGGGACGGCCCCGGAGATGACCCTGAGACGGGCCCCGCTGGCCTACTTCTCGGGAAGAAGGCCCCGGCGCATCGCCTGGGACACCGCGGCGGTCCGGTCGCCCACACCCAGCTTCTCGTAGACCCGCATGAGGTGGGTCTTGACCGTCGTGGCGCTGATGTGCAGGGCACGGCCGATCGCCGCGTTGGTGAGCCCGTCCGCCGCCAGCCGCAGCACCTCGACCTCCCGGGGGGAGAGCGCGGGCCCCTCCGGCTCCGTGTTCCGCTGACGCACACCGGTCAGCAGTTTCCCAGCCAGCCGACCGCTGAGCACCGTCTCGCCGCGGGCCGCCGAGCGCACCGCGTCGGCCAGCTCGGCCCTCGGGGTGTCCTTGAGCAGGTAGCCGGTGGCGCCCGCCTCGACCGCGCGCAGGATGTCGGTGTCGGTGTCGTAGGTGGTGAGCACCAGCACGTGGACGCCCGGGTACTCGGCGCGGATGCGTTCGGTGGCCTCCGCTCCGTCGCCGCCGGGCATGCGCAGGTCCATCAGGACCACGTCGGGGAGCAGGGTCGCCACCCGGGCCACCGCCTCCGGGCCCGAGCCGGCGTCGCCGACGATGTCCAGGTCGGGCTCGGCGCTGAGCATGCCACGGATGCCCTCGCGGACCACGGGGTGGTCGTCCACCAGCAGGACACGGATCATGGGACGGCTTTCCTCTCCGGGACGGATCATTCGTCCGCGTCGTCGTGGGGGATGGCCAGGCGGACGGTGGTGCCCCCTCCGGGGGAGCTCTCCAGCTCAAGCACCCCGCCCACCGACTCCGCCCGGTGGCGCATGTTGGCCAGTCCGTTGCCGTGGGCGGGCAGTGAGGTGTCGAAGCCGAGCCCGTCGTCCTCGACGGTCAGCCGCACGCCGACGTCCGTGTAGGCGAGGGTGACCGTGGTGGTGCGGGCTCCGGCGTGCTTGCGGACGTTGGCCAGGGCCTCCTGTGCGGTGCGCAGCAGACAGATCTGGAGGTCGTTGGCGAGTTCCTCCGGTGCCCCGGTGACCTCGGCGTTCACGGAGATGCCGAGTTCCCGTCCGAGGCGTTCGCAGATGCGCCGGACCGACGCGTCCAGGCCCTCGTCGTCCAGCCGGAGCGACTGGCGGGCGGCCACCATGGCCCGGGTCTCGGCGAGGTTCTCCGCCGCCGTCTCGCGCATCAGCGCCAGGTGGCGGCGGGCGGTCACGGGGTCGCTGTCCAGCTCCGACTCCACCGCCTGGGTCAGGGTGATGATGCTGGTGAACCCCTGGGCCAGGGTGTCGTGCATCTCGCGGGCCAGGTGCTCCCGCTCGGCCAGGGCACCGGCCTCCTCGGACAGCCGGGACACCTCCTCGCGGCTGTGCCGCAGCGCCTCGATCAGCTCGTACCGTTCCGCGCTCTGCACCACGATCCGTTCGATCCAGGTCCCGAACCACAGGGCGTAGCCCAGGATCGCGCCGTTGATGAGCAGGCTGACACCGACCGAGGACCAGTCCTCCCAGCCGAGCAGGCCGTCCAACAGCGTCGGGAAGAGCAGGATCACGCCCACCGTCGCGACGGCGAGAACGCTCCCCACCGTCATGAAGCAGACCGGGGCGATCGCGATCAGCGCGAACACCAGGGTCGGGTTGATGATCACGGCGGGCACGCTGGGCAGGAGGAACAGCCCCATCAGTCCCAGGGCCCGGCCCGCACTCGGGAAGTCCTTCTCCGGGCTGATCAGCGGCCGGGCGAAGACCAGGTAGACCAACACCACCACGACCATCAGCGCCGCTGTCAGCCAGCGCCACTCCGGGGGGCCGGTGACCAGGGCCAGCACGATCACCGCCGCCATCGCGAGGGTGAAGGCCACGTGCCACCAGACGCCCATGTTCCACGCGTGCCGCTCGTCCCGGCCGGAGGACGGGTCCGGTCCGGTCGGGTCCGACCGGGCGGGGTCGGACCCCGAGGGCGCCGTCGTGTCCGGCCCCGGGGCCCGGTCCGTCGTCATCGTCATCCGTCCTTGCGTGTCTTCCATCGGAAGGTCAGAAGGGTCAGGACCAAGCCCACCACACACCAGCCCCCCAGGACCAGGGCGACCATGTGCAGGTCCCAGGCGCCGGACATCTCCATGACGGCCATCTCGTCCGGGAAGAACGCGGCCCGCATGCCCTGTGCCATCCACAGCAGGGGGAAGAGGGCGGCGCCGGTCAGGATCCAGTCCGGCATGAGGTGCACCGGGACGAAGATCCCGGAGGTGAACTGGAGCAGGAGGAAGGGGATGACCACCACGGCGGAGGCCGTCTGGGCGGTGCGGGCCAGCGAGCTCATGGCGATCCCCAGGAGGGAACAGCCGACCGTCCCGAGGACGAACACCCACGCGATGGTGGACCAGGCGGCCAGGGTGGACGGCATGGTCCCGCCGAAGAACAGGGCCGCGACGGCGAGCAGGAGCGCCATCTGGCCCACGGCGAGGAAGAGCACGAGGAGCGTCTTGCCGACGAAGTAGGCGCTGGGCGGCATGGGGGTTCCGCGCAGTCGGCGCAGTGCCCCCTGGTCGCGTTCGACGGCGATCGCGATGCCGAGGGTCTGGAAGCTCACCGACATCAGGCCCATCGCGATGAGCCCGGGCAGGTAGTAGTCGACCGCCGCCATCTCCATGTCGAACATGCCGTCGAAGATCGCCGCGAACATGACCAGGATCAGGGCGGGCAGCGAGAACGTGAAGATCAGGCTCTCCCACTCGCGGGAGAAGGTGCGGATCTCCATCCACCCCCGGGACAGGCCTACGCGCACGGCACCGGGCGGACGGCCCGGAGCGTCGGGGGCGGGGGTCGCGGCGGTCTCCGTCACGGTGTCGGTGCTCATGCCGCGCCTTCCTCGTTGGCCTGGTCGTCCTGGATCATGTCGAGGTAGATGTCCTCCAGCGTGGGGCGGTGCACGCTCAGCTCCGGGATCTCCCCGGGGATGCGCGCGCTCAGCTCGGACACCAGCCGGGTGGGGGTGTCGGTGCGCGTCTCGTGTCGGCGCCCGTCCTCCGTCCAGGAGACGGTGGCCTGGGCGGAGGCGCGGCCCCCCAGCTGCCCTGGGGCGTCCACGGCACGGATGCGTCCGCCCGCGATCACGCACACCCGGTCGGCCAGGAACTCGGCCTCCTCCAGGTAGTGCGTGGTGAGCACGATGGTGGTGCCCTGCCGGGCCAGGCCCTGGATGAGTTCCCAGAACTCGCGGCGCGCCCGGGGATCGAAGCCGGTGGTGGGCTCGTCGAGGAAGAGGAGTTCGGGGCGGCCGATGATGCCCAGGGCGACGTCGAGGCGTCGCCGCTGGCCGCCGGAGAGCGAGTCGGGAAGTGCCGTGGCCTTCTCCGTGAGGCCGACCATCTCCAGGACCTCGTCGGCGCTCAGCGCCCGGGGGTAGTAGCCAGCGAAGTGCCGGAGGACGTCGCGCACCCGCAGCTTGGGGACCATGGTCTCCTTCTGCCACACGATTCCGATCCGGGAGCGCCAGGCCCGGCCCGCCCTCCCGGGGTCCTCACCCAGCACACGGACGTCGCCGCCGCTGCGGGTGCGGAAGCCCTCCAGGATCTCCACGGCCGTGGACTTGCCCGCGCCGTTGGGCCCGAGGAAGGAGAAGACCTCGCCCCGGGGGACGCTCAGATCGATCCCCGCGACCGCGTGGGTGTCGCCGTAGCGTTTGGTGAGGCCCTCGACCTCGATGACTGTTGCGCTCATACCCCCAGCGTCCCGTGGACGCGGCGCGGAGGGTGTCCCCCGGGGGGACCGACCGCTGTCCTCCGAACGGAGGACAGCGGGGGTCAGAACAGGCGCAGGGTGTCGGGCTCGATGCCGCGCAGCTCGTCGTAGTCGAGGACCACACAGGTGATGCCCCGGTCCTCGGCCAGGACCTTGGCCTGGGGCTTGATCTCCTGGGCCGCGAACACACCGGCCACCGGGGCCAGGGAGGGGTCGCGGTTGAGGAGTTCGAGGTAGCGGGTGAGCTGCTCCACGCCGTCGATGTCCCCGCGGCGCTTGAGCTCCACCGCCACGGTGTTGCTCCCGCCGTCGCGACAGAGGATGTCCACGGGACCGATGGCCGTGGGGTACTCGCGGCGGATGAGCGTGTAGCCGTCGCCCAGCGTGGTGATGTGCTCGGCGAGCAGTTCCTGGAGGTGGGCCTCGACGCCGTCCTTCTGGAGGCCGGGGTCCTTGCCGAGCTCGTGCGCGGAGTCGTGCGTGACCTCCTCGATGGTCAGCACGAGCTTCTCACCGGACTTGCTGTGCGTGACCGTCCACACGTCGGGACCGTCCTCGACCGTCTCCTCGCGGAGTTTGCACGGCGGGTTCATCCAGTTCAGGGGTTTGAACGCCCGGTCGTCGGCGTGGATGGACACGCTCCCGTCGGCCTTGATCAGGATCAGGCGGGGAGCCATGGGCAGGTGGGCGGTGAGTCGGCCGACGTAGTCGACGCTGCACCGCGCGATGACGAGACGCACGGGACGTCACGTTACCGTCTCCGCCGCGCCCGCGAACCCGCTTCCGGGGAGGGACCACGCCGGGGCGGGGATGGGGGCCGGGGCCGGTACTGCCTAGGGTGGCGGGATGCTCGTGCGCAATCGTTGGGTCATCCTGTCGGTCAGCATGGTGGCGCAGGTGGCCAGCGTCTCGGTGATGTTCGGGGTGCCGGTCGTGCTCCCGCAGCTGCGCGAGGCGTTCGGAGTCTCCACGGCCCAGGCGGGGATGCTCGCCGGGCTGCCTTCGTTCGGCCTGCTGCTCACCCTCCTGGCCTGGGGCGTGGTCATCGACCGCGCAGGGGAGCGGGCGACGATGGCGCTCAGCCTGCTTCTGACGGCGGGTGTGCTCGGGCTGCTCTGGACGGTGACGGACCTGTGGGGCGCGGCGGTGGTCCTGCTGCTGGCGGGTGCGGTCGGCGGCCCGGTCAACGCGGCCAGCGGGCGTCTGGTCATGACCTGGTTCGAACGCCGCGAACGCGGGTTGGCGATGGGGATCCGTCAGTCAGCCCTGCCCCTGGGCGTGGGCCTGGCCGCCCTGGTACTGCCCAGGGCGGCGGACGCGTGGGGGTTCGTCGGTGCGATGACGCTTCCGGCCGCGCTCGCGCTGGTGGCGGTCCCCCTCGTGCTGGCGATGGCCTCGGCGCCCCCGGAGGGGCGGGAAACCCCTGACGCTCCCGCCCCTGCCACCCCCGCCGCCCCTGCCGCCCCTGTCGCAACTGCCGCCCCGGCCGAATCAGCCGAACCCGCCGAACCGACAGAACCGGCGGCGTCCCCCTACCGAGGGTGGGCCATCTGGCGGGTGCACGGCGCGAGCATGCTCCTCGGGGTCCCGCAGGTCACGCTCATGGTCTACACGGTCATCTACCTGGTCCAGGAACAGGGGTGGGGTCCGCCCGCCGCCGGTGCCGTGGTCGCGGCGGCGCAGATCCCCGGGGCGGTCGGACGGCTGCTGCTCGGGGCCTGGTCGGACCGGACCGGGAACCGCATGCGCCCGGTCCGGTGGCTGGCCGTGGTCTCGGGGGTGGCGCTGGTCCTGCTCACCGTTCTGCCGAACGTGTGGGGAGGGGCTGCCGTCCCCCTGGTCCTGGTCTGCCTGGTGCTGACCATGTGGCACAACGGCCTGACCTTCCTCTCCGTCGCGGAGATCGCCGGGACCGCCTGGGCCGGGCGGGCGCTGGCGGTGCAGAACTGGCTCCAGTCGGTCAGTACCACCCTCACCCCCGTGTTGATGGCCGCCGTGATCACGCTCGCGGGACTGCCCACCGTGTTCGCGGTGAGCGCGGTGTTCTCCGCGTTGGCCGTCGCGGTGGTGCCGATCCGGCCGCATCGCACTACCGACCAGTAGTAAAGATCTGGTCCCGGTGCGTCGGCGGGGCGCCGGGGAGGTCTAGGGTGGGGCCCATGGTGCAGGAATTTGACAAGGTCGGCGTCGTAGGACTGGGCACGATGGGTGCGGGCATCGCTGAGGTGTTCGCCAGGGCCGGGTTCAACGTCGTCGGGGTCGAGATCGACCAGGCCGCCCTCGACCGCGGCCGTGGCCACGTGGACAAGTCCCTCTCGCGCGCGGTGAGCAAGGGCAAGATCACCGAGGGGGAGCGCTCGGAGATCGACGCCCGTCTCACGTTCAGCACGTCCCGCGAGGACCTCTCGGACGCCGACTTCGTCGTCGAGGCCGTCCCCGAGCGCATGGACGTCAAGCGCGACGTGTTCGGCGACCTCGACCGGATCTGCCCGCCCGGCACGATCCTGGCGACCAACACCTCCTCGCTTTCGGTCACAGAGATCGCGGCGCTGACCGACCGCCCCGAGAAGGTCGTCGGCCTGCACTTCTTCAACCCGGCCCCGGTCATGAAGCTGACGGAGGTCATCACCACCATCTCCACCAGCCCCGAGACCGTCGACATCGTCACCGAGGTCGCCAAGCGCGTCGGCAAGACCCCGATCGCGGTGGGCGACCGCGGCGGTTTCGTCGCCAACGCCCTGCTGGTGCCCTACGTCAACGACGCCATCCGCCTCTACGAGCGTCGGATCGCCACCCGCGAGGAGATCGACGAGGCCGTCAAGAAGGCCGTCGGTCTGCCGATGGGCCCGCTCGCCCTCGCCGACCTCGTGGGTCTGGACGTGTGCCTGGCCGTCATGGACGTCCTCTGGGACGAGTTCCGCGACCCCAGGTACGCCGCCACCCCGCTCATGCGTCGCATGGTCGCCGCGGGCCGCCTCGGCCGCAAGACCGGCCAGGGCTTCTACGGGACCGGTGACGAGGCTCCCGAGCCCCGCCGCACCGGGCGCCTCGCCGAGATGGTGCGCGAGGAGGAGACCCTCGACCTGGGCGAGATGCTCATCGCGCCGCAGATCGACGACGCCCTGCGCATGGTCGGCGACGGCTACGCCTCCGCCAAGGACATCGACACCGCCATGCGGTTCGGCTGCGGCTACCCGAAGGGCCCGACCGAGCTTCTGGAGGAGCGCGGCGCGGAGTCCGTGATCACCACGCTGGTGGCCATGTCGGAGTACGGGCTCACCACCATCGCGGTGCCCGCTCCGCTCCTCATGGACCTGCTGCCCGACGCCGAGGAGAGCGCCTCCCACGGCGGAGGCTGCGCCTGCCACGGCTAGGGCCTGTTTTTCTGGATGCTTTCGCTCGTGTCGGCGGAGCCGACATCGATGCGAGCGGCCGTCTCCCCTGCTGTGCGCTGCTACGCAAGCTCCGCAGCCTCGCACAGCGGGGGCCCGGCAATCTCTCGCCAGGCGATGAGCGAGGTCAGCCTGGGTTGGCTGTCCGAGTGACATCGGCGCATCGAGAGACCCGCCTGGTGGTAACGCGAGGACACCGCGCCGCAGGCGTCCGTTGAGGGTGGTGGCGGGCGCCGCTTCGCCCGGCCCGGCACCCCAGCCGCCGCCACACCCCCCGGTGTGGCGGCGGCCACTGTTCGTCCTCTCCTACCCTTGGAGGGTGAGCCCGCGCCGTAACAGCCCCCGCCGTAAGACCGCCCGGGGCAAGAACCCTCCTGGAGGCCCCCCGGACGAGGACGCCCTCATGCTGCGCGTCACCGGAGGGCAGCGCCGCGAGACCGGCCCCGACGGCGAGTGGGTCACGCGCCGGATCAGCGGCGCCGCCGCGACCAAGGTCTACCGCTGTCCCGGCTGTGCTCAGGAGATCCCCACGGGGATGCCCCACGTCGTCGCCTGGCGCCCCTACGGCGACGGTGGCGACCGAAGGCACTGGCACTCCTCCTGCTGGGACCGGCGTTCCCACCGCTCTCCCAGGGCCCCCAGATACTGACCTGACGAGAGGACCCATGGAGATCCGAGCCACCACGGTGCTGCCCGCCGTTCGACGGCCCATCACCCTGCACACCGCCGACGGACTGGAACTGGTCGGCGAACTGGCCCTGCCCGAGGGCCGCAGGCCCGTCGCCACTCTGGTCTGCCTGCACCCCCTGCCCACCGCCGAGGGCATGATGGACAGCCACGTCCTGCGCAAGGCGTCCTTCCGTCTGCCCGCCCTGGCCAACGTCGCCGTGCTGCGCTTCAACACGCGCGGTACCACCTCACGCCACGGCACCAGCGAGGGCGCGTTCGGTGAGGGCGAGACCGAGCAGCACGACGTCATGGCCGCCATCGAGTTCACCGAGTTCGAGGACCTGCCCGACCCCTGGTTGCTGGGCTGGTCGTTCGGTACCGAGCTGGCCCTCAAGTGGGGCTGCGACCCGCAGGTCAGGGGCGCACTGCTGCTGTCACCGCCGCTGCACCGCGCCGACGAGTCCGACATGCGGGTGTGGGCGGAATCCGGCAAGCCCGTCGTGGCGCTGGTCCCCGAACACGACGACTACCTCAGGCCCGAGGAGGCCCGGGAACGCTTCGCGCCCCTCACCCAGGCCGAGATCATCGGGGTCGACGGCGCCAAGCACCTGTGGGTGGGCGAGCCCTACGTGCGCCGCGTCCTCGACGAGATCGTCAGGCGCGTCAACCCCGAGGCGTACCCGCTACCCACCGAGTGGGACGGGCCCTGGGAGAAGGATCAGGGCTAGCTCCGCTGTGTCTCCTCGCGCCCGCGCTTCGGTGCGTGTGCGTCGCCTTCGCGGAGGATCCTTCGGTGTCCGTGGGGGTCCCCGAGGAGCGGGCCATCACACCCCGCCACTCCCGGAGCCTCCCTCCGGAACCGAACGAAGGCACCGGTGTGTGAGCGGGGCTCGCCGCCGGGGTTGAGGTGGGCGTGCGGATCTGCGCCCGTGGCTGTGGTGTGGTCCGGACGAGCGAAGGGCCCGGTCCCGGGGTGAACCCCTGGGAACGGGCCCTTCGTCGTCTCAGGACGACTCAGCCGAGGCCGGTCGTTACTCCTGCCACCAGTCCTCGTCGTCGGAGCCCTTGCCGGAGTGGGCGGGCTGCTTGGGCTCCTCCACCGCGGGGGCGGGGGCGGCCGGGGCGGCCTCCTGCTGGATCGCGGCGGGGGCCGGAGCGGCCGGAGCAGCCGGGGCGGGGGCGCCACCGCCACCACCGAGCAGCTGACGCAGCTGCTGGAGGTGCGACTGGATGCTGTCCCGCTGGCGGTTGAGCTCGTCGACCTCCTTCTTGGCGGCCGTCATGATCCGGTTGGCCTCGGACTTGGCGTCGCCGAGCTGGTGCTCGGCCTTGGACTTGGCCTCGGTCTCGATCTGACCGGCGTTCTTCTTGGCGTTGCTGACCAGCTGCTTGGCGTGGTTCTCGGCGTCGCGGCGGGTCTGCTCGGCCTGCTGGCTGGCCTTGGTGGCGCGCTGCTCGGCGCTGGAGGCGCGCTCCTCGGCCTCGTTGACCATCTTCTGCGTGGCGGCCTGGGCGGCGGCCAGACGCTCGGCGTCCTGACGCTCGGCCTCGGCACGGCGGTCGGCCAGCTGGAGCTCGAACTGGTCCTCGGTCTCGGTGCGGCGCGCCTCGGACTCGGCGTAGGCCCGCTCGGCGTTCTTGCGCAGCTCCTCGGCCTGGCTCTTGGCCGACTGGATCGTCTCGTCGCGCTCACGCTTGGCGGCGGCGCGGGCCTGTGCGCACTCACGCTCGGTGGTGGTGCGCAGCTTGGCGATCTCACCCTCGAAGGTGGCGCGCTTCTCGGCGATCTCGTGGTCGACGGCCGAACGCTTCTTCTGCACTTCGCGCTCGGTGGTCGAGGCCAGCTCGTCGGCCTCGCGGCGGGCGGTGGTGCTGATCTCCTCGGCCTCGGACTCGGCGCCCTGGCGCTGCTCGTCGGCCTCACGCTGGGCCAGCGTGCGGACCTCGGTGGCCTCCGACTCGGCGGCCGCGCGCATCTCGGCGGCCTCGATCTGGGCGGCCGAGCGGATGTCGTTGGCGTCGATCTGGGCGCTCTGCACCAGCTCGTTGGCCTGCTCCTCGGCGAGGCGCAGCAGCTCCTCGATACGGGAGCCCAGGCCGGAGTAGGAGGGGCGCTCCCGCTCCTGGAGCTGGCGGTTCTTCGCGTTCAGCTCGGACTTGGCCTTGTCGAGCTGCTTGTTGGACTGCTTGACCTCGTTGCGCAGCCCGTCCAGGTAGTCCTGCACCTGGGTGCGGTCAAAGCCACGCAGCACCACGTCGAACTCTGGCGGGGTGTTGTCTTCGTCGAAGATGTTGTTGAGCTGGGTGTCAATGTTGTTTGACGACATGTGGCGGAATCCTGAACGGGTGCGAGACGGCTACTTGCAAACTGCCGGGGGCGGCAGGAGGGCGGCTGCTGTGCCCCCGGGGGGCGGGTTTTCGCCCGGAGGGCGCGAGCCGGGACGCGGGCGGCCCGGTGCGACGGGGCTCCGAGCTCCCGTGATGACCCTGACCGCCTCCGACGGTCGCATGGATGTGGTGGACACCCGGATGCGACCGTCCCGGCTCACTGACCGGACTGCAAGACATGGACCACGCCGGATGCGAACACATCCGGCAGCTAGCCGACTTTATCAAGCAGGACACCCCTGGGAAGGGGGTTTCGGGCAACTTCCGGTGGGGTCCGTGGTCAACCGAGCCACGGGAACTCAAGCTGTGATGAGTCCGGAACTTTCCCGTGATGTGAATCGGCCGACCACTTCCCTCAGCATGGCGCTAGTGGGCGCTCTGCACCAACTCGGTGAGGACACCGCCGCAGTCCTTCGGATGGAGGAACACGATCCGCGAACCGGCGGTACCGGAGCGCGGCTCGGCGTCGAGCACCCGTACCCCCTGTTCGGCCACCCCGGCCGCGCTCGCGGCCACGTCGCCGGTGCCGAACGCGATGTGGTGCACGCCCTCACCGTTGCGGGCCAGGAACTTCGCCACGGGGGAGTCCTCCCGTGTGGGCTCCAGGAGTTGCAGGTACGTGGCGCCGCCGTCGTCCGTGCCGTTGATCCGGAGCATCGCCTCTCGGACGCCCTGCTCCTCGTTGACCTCCTCGTGCTCCACCTCGAACCCGTACGTGGTCCGGTAGAACTCGACGGACGCGTCGAGGTCGCGGCAGGCGATCCCCACGTGGTCCAACCGGGTCAGACCCGCGAATGGGCCGGTGGGGCTGGGTGCGTCACTCACTGGCGAACCTCCCGAACGTCGCTGGGACCTGTGTGGGTATCGTTGCAGACCAGCTGAGACACCCATCACTTGGAGGCCAGTTAAGATGCCCGGTTCCGTCATCGTCGGTGGGGCCCGGACCCCGACCGGCCGTCTCCTCGGCTCCCTCGCCGGGTTCTCCGCCGCCGACCTGGGCGGCTTCGCTGTCAAGGCGGCGTTGGAGCGCGCCGGGATCAGCGGAGACCAGGTGGGATACGTGGTCCTGGGACAGGTCCTCCAGGCGGGCGCCGGGCAGATCCCCTCCCGCCAGGCCGCCGTGAAGGCGGGCATCCCCATGGACGTCCCGTCCGTGACCATCAACAAGGTCTGCCTTTCCGGCCTGGACGCCATCGCCCTGGCCGACCAGCTCATCCGCGCGGGCGAGTTCGACATCGTGGTCGCGGGCGGCATGGAGTCCATGACCAACGCCCCCCACCTGCTGCCCAAGTCCCGCAAGGGCTACAAGTACGGCTCCGTCGAGGTCCTGGACGCGACCGCGCACGACGGCCTCACCGACGCCTTCGAGGGCGACTCGATGGGCGCCTCCACCGAGCGTCACAACGGCAAGCTCGGCATCGAGCGCGCCGAGCAGGACGCCTTCGCCGCCCGCTCCCACCAGCGCGCCGCGGCCGCTGCCGAGCAGGGCCGGTTCGACGCGGAGATCGTCCCCGTCGAGATCCCGCAGCGCAAGGGCGACCCGGTCGTGTTCTCCCACGACGAGGGCGTCCGGCCCGACACCACCGTCGAGAGCCTGGGCCGACTGCGTCCCGCCTTCGACAGCGACGGGACCATCACCGCGGGTTCCTCCTCGCAGATCTCCGACGGCGCCGCCGCCGTGGTCGTGATGAGCCGTGCCAGGGCCGAGGAGCTCGGCGCCCCGATCCTCGCCGAGATCGGCGCGCACGGGAACGTCGCCGGCCCGGACAACTCCCTGCACTCCCAGCCCTCCAACGCCATCAGGCACGCGCTCACCAAGGCGGGCAAGGAGGTCGGGGACCTGGACCTCATCGAGATCAACGAGGCCTTCGCCGCGGTCGGCATCCAGTCCACCAAGGACCTCGGTGTCTCGGAGGACATCGTCAACGTCAACGGC
The DNA here is from genome assembly GCF_018070675.1 of Nocardiopsis sp. B62. Taxonomy (NCBI): domain Bacteria; kingdom Bacillati; phylum Actinomycetota; class Actinomycetes; order Streptosporangiales; family Nocardiopsidaceae; genus Nocardiopsis; species Nocardiopsis sp. B62. Next base: position 227,255 of record NZ_JAGPXK010000007.1, read on the forward strand.
GGCGCCATCGCGATCGGTCACCCGATCGGCGCCTCCGGAGCGCGGATCGCCCTCCACCTGATCCACGAGCTGCGTCGCCGCGGCGGCGGGCTCGGCGCGGCCGCGCTGTGCGGCGGCGGTGGCCAGGGCGACGCCCTGCTGTTCACGGTGCCCGGGGAGTAGCACCGCTCCGGTCCGTGCGCGGGCCGGTCGGGAGTGAGATCGTACGGGGCGGGGGCGTCGGGCCACCGCCCCGACACATGTCCGCAGGTCGAGGTCGAGGAGTCGCATGAACGCCCCCCAGCTGGTCGAACGGGTTCGCGGGGGTGACCGCCGGGCGCTGGCCCGCGCGATCACCCTGGTCGAGAACGGTGCCGCCGAACTGCGCGAGATCATGGCCGGGCTGGCGCCCCACACAGGCCGGGCCCGCGTGGTCGGCTTCACCGGCTCGCCTGGGGTGGGCAAGTCCACCACCACCAACGCCGTGGTGCGCGCGGTGCGCGCCCGCGGCCTGTCGGTCGCGGTCCTGGCGGTGGACCCCTCCTCGCCCTTCACCGGCGGCGCCCTGCTCGGTGACCGGGTGCGGATGCAGGAACACGCCACCGATCCGGGCGTGTACATCAGGTCCATGGCCAACCGCGGGCATCTGGGCGGACTGTCCTGGGCGACCCCGCACGCGCTGCGTGTGCTGGACGCGGCCGGGTTCGACGTGATCCTCGTGGAGACGGTCGGCGTGGGGCAGGCCGAGGTGGAGATCGCCGGTCTCGCGGACACGACCGTCGTGCTGAGCGCCCCCGGCATGGGCGACGGGGTGCAGGCCGCCAAGGCCGGGGTGCTGGAGGTCGCCGACGTGTTCGCGGTGAACAAGGCGGACCGGGACGGGGCCAGGGTGACCCTGCGCGAGCTGCGGCAGATGGTCGCGATGAAGGACCGCTCGGACGACGAGTGGAAGCCGCCGATCGCCATGACGGTGGCTGCCAAGGACGAGGGGATCGACGAACTCTGGGGGCGGGTGGAGGAGCACCACGCGCACCTGGAGAAGTCCGGGGAACTCGTGTCGCGGCGCCGTCGGCGCGCCCGCGACGAGGTGGAGGCGATCGTGCTGGACCTGCTGCGCGCCCGGATGGGTGGTGTCGGCTCCGAGCACGGCCTGGACGAACTGGCCCGGGAGGTCGCGGCCGGTGAGCGCGACCCCTACGCCGCCGCCGACCTGCTCCTGAAGGAGCTCGGCGCCGACACGGGGGAGTAGCGCGGCCCCTGGTGGGTCGCCGGGGTTCCCGCCCGAAGTACCGGAACGACCCCCGGACATGAGGCGGCCGGGACGGACCGTCGCACGTCGGTCCGCCCCGGCCTGGCGGCGGTGCTCCCCGGATCAGAGCACCGACGCCGCTGGTTCCCGCCACCGGCCTGGACCGGAGGCGGGGGTCCTCGGTCCTAGTCGCCGAGCGCCGTGTCGATGGCGGCCATCAGGCTGCCGTCGGTGTCGTCGCCGTCGATGGACCAGATCATGACCCCGCCGAGGCCGTTGTCCGTCACCCAGTCGGTCTTCTGGGTCATGGCGGTCTCGTCGTCGAAGGTCCAGAAGGTCTCGCCGTCGTAGAGCCATGCCGTTCCGAGGTCGTCGGAGCGGAACAGGTCGTAGCCGGGAAGCTCCTTGAGGTTGCGGTACTCCTCGCTGCCGTCGGCGTAGGTGCCGGGTGCGGGGCCCGCGGCGGGCTGGAAGAGCCCGTCACCCTCGGGGCCCGGTTCCACGCCGGTCCAGCCCTGCCCGTAGAAGGGCACGCCCAGGACCAGCTTGTCGGGGTCGACGCCGCGGTCGAGGTAGGCCTGCATGGTGGTCTGGGTGGAGATCACGTCACCGGGGTCGCGCGGGTCGGGCACCAGGTTGGACTGGTGGTTGGTGACCGACTCCCAGGTGCCGTGGTAGTCGTAGCCCTGGACGGTGATGTAGTCCATGTTGGGCATGATCTCGTCCAGCTCGAACCCGGTGTCGATGCGCCAGGGACCGGCGGGCATGAACGCGCTGATCTCGTAGTGGCGGTCGGTCTGCGCGCCGAACTCGTCCAGCTGGTCGCGGAACTCCTGGACCAGGGCGGTGAAGTTCTCCCGGTCCTCGGGACGGACCACGTTGTGCGGGTTGCCGTCGGAGGCCGGCCACTCCCAGTCGAGGTCGATGCCGTCGAAGACGCCGTAGCCGACGCCCTCGCCGCCCGCCCCGTCGATGACCGGGAGGTTCCCCTTCAGGTACAGGTCGACGCAGGAGCTGACGAGCCGCTCACGGGACTCGGGGGTGAGCGCGGCGTCGGAGAAGTGCTTGGACCAGTTCCAGCCGCCCAACGAGATGTTGACGATCAGGTTGGGGTACTGCTCCTTCAGTTTGCGGAGCTGGTTGAAGTTGCCGCGCAGGGGCTGGCCGGGGCCGTCGGCGGCGCCGTCGACGCTCTCCGAGGCGGGGACGGCCCGGCCGTAGTCCGCTCGGGCGTCGCCCTCCTCGGGCTCGTTGGTCATGAAGCACTCGCCGTCGGGTCCCACGTTGCCGAACGCGTAGTTGATGTGCGTGAGCTTCTCGGCGCTGCCCGAGTCGACGAGGTCGCGGACGCCGTAGCCGCGTTCCTCCACGCCCCACTGGGTGAAGTAGGCGATGCTGCGGCTGCCGTGCAGGGGTCCCTCATGGGGCTCCCCGGCGCACGGGGCACCGTTGACGGTGCAGTCGAGGAGGTGGCTGTTGCCGCCGGTGTGGACGCCGTTGAAGCCGAACTGGTAGGTGCCGCCGGCGGGGATCGCGGCGCCCCAGTTCGGCGGGGTCACGGTGTAGCCGTCCTGGGCGGTACCCGCGAGGGTGGCGTTCCACAGCTGGTGGACGCTGCTGCCCTCGGGGAGGTCGAACTCCAGGGTCCAGTCGGTCAGGTCCGCCCCGGAGGCGTTGTGGACGGTGATCTCGCCGGTGTAGCCGGTGTTCCAGCGGGCCGACTCGACGTAGGTGACCGTGAGGCCGGAGGGCTCGGCGCTCTCGGCGGCCACGGGCGGGACGAAGAGAGCGAGTGGCGCCACCAGCGCGGCGGCGGCCACCACCGAGAGGTGGTTTCTGAGTCGTCGTGAGCTCACGTCGCGAGATCTCCTCGGGGGAGGGGTCAAGGCCCTGGGGGCGTCCTGCGGCCCTGACGTGGGGGGATAAATTTTTAGGAAACTTAACTAATAATTACGGGCCCCGTCAACGCCCCGCAGGGAAGTTTTCACCGACCCGCACTGAATTCCCTGGGACGGACCGGCCTCCTCCAGGCGATCCGTCGAGTTGACGGGCCGGACCAGTGGCCCCGGGCGGGAAGTGTCCCCTTCCGGCCACGGAACCCCCCTTGCCAGTGAGGGAGCGCTGTGCTTCCCCGTCCGCAGCCGACCCCGAGCGCCGTCCAGCGCCCGCCCAACACGGCCTAGAGTGACGGCGTGGGAAACCCTTTGAACCTTCCGTTCGACCCGATCGAGCGCGCTCACGACAACTGGAGTCAGAGATGGGGAGCCTCGCCCGCCATGGCGGCGGTCACCTCCCTCATGCGCGCGCAGCAGCTCCTCATCGGCGAGCTGGACGGCACTCTCAAGCCGTTCGGCCTGACCTTCGCCCGGTACGAGGCGTTGGTCCTGCTCACCTTCAGCTCCTCCGGCTCGCTGCCGTTGGGCAAGATCGGTGAGCGCCTGATGGTGCACCCCACCAGCGTCACCAACACCATCGACCGGCTGGAGGGGCAGGGCCTGGTGCTCCGACGCCCCAACCCGAGCGACGGCCGTGGCGTGCTGGCGGAGATCACCGAGGCAGGGCGCGAGGTCACGGAGGAGGCCACCCAGGCACTCCTCGGTATGGACTTCGGGGTCGGCTGCTACTCCGACGAGGAACTCTGGGGCGTGCACCAGCTGCTCACCCGGCTCCGGGTGGACTTCGGTGACTTCCCCGCCCCCGTGGCCGAGGCGGCGGAGCGACGCTGACCGGGCAGTCCTCCCGCGCGCGTGCGCCGGGAACGCCCTGTCTGTACTTATTTAGTTGGACGTCCTACTATCTCCGTATGGCGAACACCACAGGAGAGCCCACCGACGGCGGCGGGGCCCAGGAGATCGAGGCCGGGCGCGACCGCTGGCAGCGCCGCTACGACTCCGCCCGCAAGCGCGACGCCGACTTCACCACGCTCTCCGGGCGGCCCCTCGATCCCGTCTACGGGCCCCGGTCCGGCGCGGAGGTCCCGGGCTTCGAGCGGGTCGGCTGGCCCGGCGAGTACCCGTACACCCGGGGCCTGTACCCCACCGGTTACCGGGGCCGCGCCTGGACCATCCGCCAGTTCGCCGGGTTCGGCAACGCGACGCAGACCAACGAGCGCTACAAGATGATCCTCGCCCAGGGAGGCGGAGGGCTCTCGGTCGCCTTCGACATGCCCACCCTGATGGGCCACGACTCGGACTCCCCGCAGGCCCTCGGCGAGGTCGGGCACTGCGGCGTGGCCATCGACTCCGTCGCCGACATGGACCTGCTCTTCGACGGCATCCCCCTCGGGGAGACCACCACGTCGATGACCATCAGCGGACCGGCCATCCCGGCCTTCTGCATGTACCTGGTCGCCGCCGAGCGCCAGGGCGTCGACACCGGCGGCCTCAACGGCACGCTCCAGACCGACATCTTCAAGGAGTACATCGCCCAGAAGGAGTGGCTGTACCCGCCCGAACCCCACCTGCGCCTCATCGGCGACCTGATGGAGTACTGCGCGGAGCACATTCCCGCCTTCAAGCCGCTCTCCGTCTCCGGCTACCACATCCGCGAGGCGGGGGCCACGGCCGCACAGGAGCTGGCCTACACCCTGGCTGACGGGTTCGGCTACGTGGAGCTGGGCCTGTCCCGGGGCCTGGACATCGACCGCTTCGCGCCGGGGCTCTCCTTCTTCTTCGACGCCCACATCGACTTCTTCGAGGAGATCGCCAAGTTCCGCGCCGCCCGCCGCATCTGGGCCCGCTGGATCCGCGACACCTACGGCGCGAGGACCGAGAAGGCCCAGTGGCTGCGGTTCCACACCCAGACCGCCGGGGTCTCGCTCACCGCGCAGCAGCCCTACAACAACGTGGTGCGCACCGCCGTCGAGGCGCTCTCCGCCGTGCTCGGCGGCACCAACTCACTGCACACCAACGCCCTCGACGAGACGCTGGCCCTGCCCACGGAGCAGTCCGCCGAGATCGCCCTGCGCACCCAGCAGGTCCTCATGGAGGAGACCGGGGTGGTCAACGTCGCCGACCCCCTCGGCGGCTCCTGGTACGTGGAGGCGCTCACCGACGAGATCGAGGCCGAGGCGGAGCGGATCTTCGAGCAGATCCTCCGCATGGGCGGGGGAGAGGACGTCGAACACGCGATCGGTCCGATGACCTCCGGAATCCTCGCCGGGATCGGGAACGGCTACTTCAGCTCCGAGATCGCCGAGTCCGCCTTCCAGTACCAGCAGGCCCTGGAGAAGGGCGACAAGCGCATCGTCGGCGTGAACTGCCACACCGCGACCGTCTCCGGCGAACTCGACATCCTCAAGATCAGCCACGAGGTCGAGCACGAGCAGAAGCGCGCCCTCACCGAGCGAAGGGCCGCCCGTGACAAGGACGCCGTGGATCGCGCCCTGACCCGCCTGTTGGAGGGCGTCCGCGCGGACGACGGCAACCTCATCCCGCTCATCATGGACGCCGCCCGGGCCGAGGCCACCCTCGGCGAGATCTGCGCCACGATGGGCGAGGAGTTCGGCGGATACACGGAGGACCCGCGGTTCTAGCGGTGCTTCTCCTGCACCTCCGCTTCGCTTCGGCCCGCGTTCGGCGCCTTCGCGGAGGGATCCGGGTTGGCTGGCGGGCCCGGCAACCTCGCGCACACCCGGCCCGTTCCTCACGGGTGGCCTGACGCGTCCCGCACAGTGCTCGCCGAAACGCGGACTCCCCAGGCCGAACGCCCCTTGTGGCTGAGGGAGCCAGTCGGCTCTTCGACTGTGGCCGAGGCAGGCGGCCATCGTGGCGGGTGCGTTCGCCGAGGGCTTCCCGGGGCGGTCCTCGTACCGCTCCGGGATGCGGCAGGATAGGGAACATGCAGCCTTCGGACTTTTCACCGAACAGTGCGGTTGACCTCGGGGCGCGCAAGGCGGCCTTGGAGCGTGAGGCCAAGCAGCGCGCCGAGGAGTCGGCCGGTCGAACCAACCCCTACTCCGTCAACGCCGACGAGTCCAACTTCCAGCAGGTGCTGGAGCGGTCCATGGCCGCCCCGGTCGTGATGGCGGTGCTGGCGAGCTGGTCCGAGCAGTCCAGGCAGGTCGAGGCGATCCTCGACAGGCTCTCCCAGGGCTCCGGCGGCAACTGGCTCCTGGCCAAGATCGACAGCGACGCCAGCCCGCAGCTGGTGCAGGCGCTCCGGGTGTCCGGGACCCCCACGATCATCATCGCGGTCCAGGGCCAGGTCATGCCCCTGATGCAGGGACCGGCCAACGAGGAGCAGCTGCGCGACGCCCTGACCCAGGTGTTCGGCGCGCTCGCCCAGCAGGGCATGCTGCCCCCCGACCACCCCGGCACGGTGGACGGCGACCCCTCCGCCATGCCGGAGGAAGCCGAGCCCGCCCCCCAGGAGGACCCGATCACCACGCAGGCCCAGACGGCCCTGGAGCGCGGTGACTTCGAGGCCGCCGCCGCGGTTTTCGAGAAGGCCCTGGAGGACGACCCGAGGAACGCCGAACTCAAGGCCAACCTCGCCCAGGTCCGCCTGGTCGGCCGTCTCCAGGAGGTGGACGGCCCCGCCGTGCGCCAGGCGGCGGAGAACGACCCCGCGAACGTGGAGGCGCAGATCACCGTCGCCGACATCGACATGTACGGCGGCGACTACGAGGCGGCCTTCGACCGGCTCGTCGAGACGGTCCGGCTGACCTCGGACGGCGAACGCGACCGGGTGCGCGGGCACCTGCTCGCCCTGTTCGACCTGCTGCCCGCCGGTGACCCCCGGGTGAGCGCGGCGCGCCGCAAGCTCACCTCGGCGCTGTTC
>NZ_JAGPXK010000064.1:0-638 GCF_018070675.1 Nocardiopsis sp. B62
CACCAGATACCGCGCCAACCGGTTCGCCCGAGCGTTCAACTCCCCATAGGAGACCCGCTCATCCCCGAACACCAACGCCACAGCATCCGGAACCGAAGCCGCACACTCCTCGAACACCCGGTGCAGGACCACATCGGACCCCACACCCGCCCCAGCACGATTGAAGTCCACCAGGACACGCTGGCGCTCCTGCGCCGACAGGAGTTCGATGTCCCCCGGCCGCGTATGCGGGTCGGCCGCCACGGCGGCCAGCACCCGCTCCAAGCGGGCCACCAGCTCCACCGCCGTGTCACGGTCGAACAGGTCGACCGCGTACTCCAGGACACCGGAGACGCCCTGTGGGTCGGCGGAGAAGGAGAACGTGAGGTCGAACTTGGCGACCTTCCAGGCGAAGGGCTCCCGCTCCGCCTCGAGTCCCGGCAGCTCGGGTCCGGCGTCCGCGTGGTTCTGGAGCACGAGCATGACCTGGAAGAGCGGATGGTGGGCCATGCTGCGGGTCGGTGCCACCGCTTCCACCACGCGGTCGAAGGGCACGTCACGGTGATCGAAGGCAGCCAGATCACCCTCACGCACCCGAGCCAGCAACTCCACGAACGTCGGATCCCCCGACACATCCGTACGCAACACCAACGTGTTCA
>NZ_JAGPXK010000065.1:0-635 GCF_018070675.1 Nocardiopsis sp. B62
TCGCGGTGCCAACGGGACAAATTGGCAAAGGTTCCCTGGACGAGCCCGGCGGAACCTGGCGTTCGATCCGGTGTTGTTGCATCATGGCTCAGAAACGAAATGCCGGACCGATGTCGGTTCAGCCCGAGCGATGCTGGTCTGCCGTGCCGGTCGGCGAGACTGCGCCGGCCGACAAGCCACGCTTGCGACTGAAGCGTTTGAGCGCGAAACGAGCCGGCCTGTTGAGGCAGCAGGCACTGCGGATGCAGCGCGCGTTGCTCGCCGGCAAGAGCGACGGTCGCAAGTTTTCGCCGAAGTGACGAGCCGGTTTTCCGGCGTGCCGTATGTTTGGGACCAGAGCACGTGAAGCTATTCCAGTGTCCGTCGTGCCGGCAGCCAGTCTCGTTCGAGCACACCGCGTGCGCGAACTGCGGCACCCAGTTGGTGTTCGATCCGTCGTGCATCAACCTGACCAAACTCGCATTCAATCAGTCGTGCCGTAACCGCGAGATCATCGGCTGCAATTGGTGTGTCAAGGGCGCGGATTGGTACTGCGACTCCTGTCGCCTCACGCGCACCATCCCGCATCTCGGCAGCACCAGGAACATCATGCTCTGGCGGCGAGTGGAGGAAGCCAAGCGCCGTCTTCTCTATGA
>NZ_JAGPXK010000066.1:0-612 GCF_018070675.1 Nocardiopsis sp. B62
GTGATCCACACCGACTTCGAGAAGGGCTTCATCCGTGCCGAGACCATCGCGTTTGGGGATTACGTGGCATTCAACGGCGACGCCGGTGCCCGCGATGCCGGCAAGCTCCGCCTCGAAGGCAAGGAATACGTCGTCGCCGACGGCGACGTGATGCATTTTAGGTTCAATACGTAAGACGCTGGCTGCGCGCCTCACGACAATCACCCGTGCCCCGGACGCAGCGCAGCGCCACTTCGGCGGTGCGCTGCAGAGCCGGGGCCCATCTCTCTGCCTGCCGTGTCGCTTTCTGGGTCCCGGATCTGCGCCGTAACGCTGACGCTTTATGCTTGTCCGGGACACGAGAGCCTCACACCGCCTGCGGCGTCCGGATCTCGCGCGGCAGGATGATCGCGGCGGCGATCGCCAGCAGGCAGAGCGCGGCGAAGGCGTGCAGCATGGTGACGAAGCCGCCTCGTTCATAGAGCCACGCGACCAGGCCGACCGAAGCGCCGGCCGCGGTGAAGCCGATGAAATAGCGCACGGCATAGGCGCGCGAGCGCCATTCCTCGCTGGTGTATTTGCCGACCATGGCGTCGTTCACCGTGACCTGCCCGAACGCGCCCATGACGATAC
>NZ_JAGPXK010000008.1:0-233219 GCF_018070675.1 Nocardiopsis sp. B62
AAAACAAACATGGCTTAAAGAAAATCAAACACGCGCTGTTGAGTTCTCAAGAAACAATCACTCTTCCCGTACAAGCGCCAGAACCGAAGTTCCGTCTGCTCTTCCGGAGAAGGCTTTTTGCGTTTCCGCTTCGTTGTGTCTTTACTTTATCAGGTGTTCCGCGCCCCGCCAAATCGGCGGTTTGTGGCAGCGTTTCCGCTAAACACGAGATCGGGGTAAAGCCCGTTTTGCTTCGTTAGGTTCCGAGTTCCGACCTTGCGGCCTTTGTTCGTTTCCTTGAAGCGACTCTCCGAGTTTACATGGCCGGAGCAGTGCTCGAACCACTTTGCTTCGAAGAGGATGTCTGAGATCGCGACCCGGCTTCGAGTCGGCCCTCGCGGGCCGCTCACCGTCTCGCGGCGACCTGGTGAACATTACCCGTAGCCCACACCCCAGGCAAACCGGGCTCCTGTGTCACCGGTCACCGGCACTCCAAGTGGGGGCGACTGCCTCCGTCCGCGCTCCCTAACCCCCCGCCAACCCCCCGCCGCCGGGTTCTCGCGATCCCCCGCATGCGCACGTGCGCGAGCCCGCGCGCGCGTTCCTTCTATGCCACCCCGTCCCTCTGAGCTGTGCCACCCCCGTCCCTCTGAGGATCCTTGGGTCCGCGCACCCAGCGGCCTCCCTCCTCCCGCGCCCCCCACACCCCGGCGCCGCTCCCATCCCTCACTCCCGACCTCCGGCACCCCACGAGGAGCTCGGCCACTCACCCAAATGACGAAACAAGGCACCGGAAATCCTCATCCAGTTGACCAAATGAAGCCCTGTTCAGGATGACCTCCTACTCCAACCCCTTCTTTTTTCGACACAACTCCTCCAGACGCCGAGGTGTCCCTGTTCTCGCACGTCAGAGGCGCTTCACACATCCCAGTCAAGATCATTCTCGTATCAATCGAGAAAGGCACGAAAACTTCTCGAAGCACTCTTGCACCACAGCCGGACCCGACACATGATGTGCAGCGTCACAGGAACTCATTCTCTGGTACCCGGTCCGCCCTCCCACAGGAGAACCTCGACCAGGCCGCGTGCCGGAAGTTCGGGGGAACGGCGGGCGCAACGCGGCCATGCACCCTCGGAAGGACCTTCATGGACTCCTCATCCCCCGACACCTCTGCCGGTGCCCCCGCCCCAAAGTCAGTCCCAACGCGGACGCGCCGATCGAGGGTGAGTGGTCCAACGGCGACCCGGCTTCGACGTTGGCCTTCGACACCACGACCGACGTCGTGGTGGAGGGGAGCTTCGGCTGCCCCAACGTCGACGAGGCCGGGCTCGCCGCGACCTACGCGTTGACCAACGCGGACGACCCCGCGAGCCCCATCACGGTGAGCGGCTGATCCGTCCGGGCCGTTCCGCGCGCCCCCGTTCTGACCCCCCTCCTCCGGGCCGAGCCTGGCCCGGCCCTCCCCTCCTCCCACTCCGCCCGTGACCAACCAACGAAGGGGCCGAGCCACCCTGCCTCGAGGTGGCTCGGCCCACCCTCTCGTCACGCTCCACCAGGCCGTTTGTCGACTTCTCGACCTCTCGATTCGACGACTCCGCGAAGGCCGCCCGGAGACACCACGGTCCGCGGGCAGGCGACACCTCGATCACCCCGAGGCCCGTACCCCCGCCTTCCGAAGGACCCAGGCCAGCCCGTCCCCTCCCCGCGCCCGGGCCCTCCCTGCTCCGCGCGCGGGCCGAACACACTCGCACCAGTGACAACTACGCACGAGTAGTCACTCACCTGACCACGAAGAAAGTCCGTGGCCTCCTCGCCTACGGTCGCAGTACTCCGTGGAGTCACGAGGCGAAGGCTCCTCGGAGGGCGCGGACCGCTTCGCCCGTCCCCGGCATCACCTCGGAGACCCCATGGCGTACCAAGCCGGCAACCCGCCCACCCCACCGGAACGACCCTCCTCGTCGACCGGGTCGACCCCCTCGGGCTCCCGTCCTACTGACCCTTCCGCTGCTTCGGCCCCTGCGGCACCGTCACCATCCCCACCACCCTCGGCCGCGGCCAGGCTCCGCCACACGCTGAAGGTCGCCCGGGTCCTGGTGAGGGCCGGGGTCCTCTCCCCCGGCCGTCCGGACAGGATCGTTCGCCAGCTCCGTGCGTTGAACACCTGGGGGGCCACGATCGCTGGCGGCTACGCCGCAGCCGGTGAGCGCGTTCCCGATCAGGTGTCGGTGATCGACGAATCGGGCAGCACGACCTTCGGCGAGATGAACCAGCTCGGGCGCGCACTGGCCCGGGACCTCCACGACCTCGGTGTCGGCCAGGGCACCAGAGTGGGCATCCTGTGTCGCAACCACAGTGGGCTGGTGCAGGCGGCCATCGCCTGCGGCCGCCTGGGTGCGGACGCCGTTCTCCTGAACACAGGCTTGGCCGCGGGCCCCCTGCTCGACGTGGTGGAGCGCAACGGGGTCTCGCTACTCGTCGCGGACACCGAGTTCGAGGACCTGTACCAGGAGCTGGCTCCGGAGATCCCCCGGGTGACGGCCTGGGGTGAACCGCGTGTGCCGGGACCCCGGATACCAACCAGGACCCGGGCGCCGGGCGGATCGCGTTCGCAGTCGCCCCCGTCCACCCTGCCGAACGAGGCCGCCCAGGAGCTCCAGCCGAATCCCGGAGAGCACCCGCCGGGCAACCACCCGAAGGTCCTGGCGGCCGACCCGCCACCACCCGAGCGCCCCGGCAGGCTGATCGTGCTCACCTCGGGAACGACGGGCACGCCGAAGGGAGCCCGCCGCCCCACCCCGAAGGGACCGCAGGACGCCGCCTCGGTGCTGTCGCGCATCCCGTTGGACTCCGGGGACCGCATCCTGGTGTCGGCGCCGGTCTTCCACACCTGGGGGCTGGCCGGGGTCCAGCTGGGCATGTCGATGCGGGCGACGCTGGTGATGCGTCGACTCTTCGAACCGGAGGACGCGCTCAGGACGATCCAGGAACAGCGGTGCACGGTGTTGTTCGCGGTACCGGTGATGCTGCGGAGGATCATGGATCTGCCTCGTTCGACCCGCGAACGGTACGACACGTCCTCCCTGCGGATCGTGGCGTGCAGTGGTTCGGCGATGAGCCCGCAACTGATCAGTGACTTCATGGACGTGTTCGGGGACGTGGTCTACAACCTGTACGGGTCGACCGAGGTGTCGTGGGCGACGATCGCCACCCCGGAGGACCTGCGACTGGCTCCGACCACCGCCGGCCGGCCTCCGCTCGGAACCCGGATTGCGGTCCTGGACGAGCAGGGCCGCGAGGTCCCCCAGGGGAGCGAGGGCGCGATCCACGTCGGCAACGAAATGCTCTTCGACGGGTACACCAACGGAAACACCAAACGAATCGCCGACGGGCTGATGGAGACGGGCGACCGCGGTTACGTGGACGTCCACGGGCTGCTGCACGTGGCCGGGCGGAACGACGACATGATCGTGTCGGGCGGTGAGAACGTCTTCCCGCGTCCGGTGGAGGACGCGATCGTGACGATGCCGTCGGTGCGTGAGGTGGTGGTGACCGGGGTCCCGGACGAGGAGTTCGGCCAACGTTTCGCGGCCTACGTGGTGCCGTACGAGGGCCGTTCCGTGGATCCGAACGAACTCCGGATGCACGTCCGCGAGGCCCTGGGCCGGTTCTCGGTGCCGCGTGACGTGGTGGTCCTGGAGGAGTTGCCGCGCAACGCGACCGGGAAGGTGGTCAAACGGCGGTTGCCGAGCAGTGCCCCGCCGCAGCCCCACGACTGGCAGCCCTCGGACGAACCGGATGGATCGCGCAGGCAGGGATAACGCCCCGCGCTCGGGCCAACGAAACGCGTCCCGTTCCTTCGCGGGCTTCTGAGCCCCGCCACCACGGTCCCGCGAACTCACGAGCCCTCGAACTCCCCGGCTTCCCGGCTTCCCGGGTACCTGACTTCCTGAGTTCCCGGCTTCCTGTGTTCCTGAGTTCCCGGCTTCCTGTGTTCCTGGGTTCCCGGGTTCCCGGCTCCGGCGCTACCGTCCTCGGACGCTCACGATCCTCACCCCTTCCCCGGTCTCCTGCTCGACCCCCGTCACATTCGCCCAGCACCCGTCCCACTCCTCGACAGCTCCGCGATGGCGCCGACGTGACCAGGTCCCGACGCCATCGCGGACGACTTGATACCCGATGCGCATCCCTGTGTCCCCATGTCCTTTTTTGCCTTGCACACAAGGCAATTGTGGGCTTTGACATCGGGTGCGTGGTTACTACGATGTGGAACGATGCCCGACCGATCCCCCGCCCCCAGGGGCGACTTCGAACTCCCAGCAGTCGACGAGCAGATGTGCTTCGCGCTGTACGCGGCCTCGCGTGCGGTCACGAACCTCTACCGCCCTCTGCTGGATCCGCTCGGCCTGACCTATCCCCAGTACCTCGTGATGATGCTCCTCTGGGAACGCGGAGAGTGCGCGGTCAAGGAGATCGGCGCGGTGCTGCAACTCGACTACGGCACTCTCACTCCGCTGCTCAAGCGCCTGGAGACCAATCGCCTCCTACGCCGGGAACGCGACCCGGCCGACGAACGCTCGGTGCTGGTCACCGCCACGGAGGAGGGCGCCGCGCTGCGGGCCCGCGCCCGGGGCGTGCCTGAGGCCATCGGGCGGGTCATCGACCTGCCCGCCGAGGAGTTCGAGTCGACCAGGCTCGCGCTGCGCAAGCTGACCTCCCACGTTCTCGCGGGTGAGGCCCGCGTCGAGAATCCCTAGCCGTCCTCCTTGAGGGACGGTCGCGAGGACGGGCACCACGGGGGTCGTGCCCGCCCTGCGGTCCGAGTGGGAGAAACGGTGCGGACGGGCTCGAATGCCCGTCCGCACCAGCTTTTCGGGGGCTTCCGGGTTACCGTTGCAGCATGTCGATCTGGGCTTCAGACAACCGCAACGGCCACGTCCGAGAGGCTCTGACCCTCCTGCTCTCGCAGGGGGTGATCGACGACTTCAGAATCAGCCCCGAAGACGAGTTCCCGTTCAGAATCCAGGTACCCGCGGGGATCGTCCCGATGACCGAGCACCAGGCCGCACATTTCGCCCTGGGCGCGGTGACCGCGCACTTCGGCCACCTGGCCCGGGACTCCGAGGGGTCGGGGTTCTGACCGCCCGGACGATCCACCGCACCTGCCGCACCTCCGCACCGGGTTCGCGCGCCCCGACGTCCGATCATCCGGCCCACCGGTCGTCCCCTCGGCCCCACTCTCGCCATCAGCAGCCGCCCTGGGTGAGTTCCCAGTGGTCCGAGGAGGTCGCGGTCAGTGAGGTCCGCACGGCCGTGTTCCAGAGTCCGAGCGGGTCCGCGGAGCCCAACGCGCAGGCGTGGCCGAGGCGGCGTTCGGCCCGGCCCCGGGTGACGTGGGCGTGGTTGCTCGCGGTCACGCACTCACCGAAGGGTCCCTCCGTGGGCCCTTCGGTCGGGCCTTGGGTGGGCCCCTCTGTGGGCCCCTCACCCGGCGGATCGGTGGGCTCACCGTCCCCGGCCCCCGCGACACCCCCAAACTGTGCGGTGGACCCGGTGGAGCAGACCGCGAGGGGAGGGGGAGCGTTGGGCGGGGGAGTACATGGCACGGCTCCGGGGGATGAACGGTGGTCGGGGGTGGTTCGGCCGAACCGGTGCACCCAGGCCCAGGATTCGAGTGACCCGGGCAACATGTCGATGCGGCTCCGATCCATGACCCCGGCAGGTGGGAAGTCCACAGCCTCCCGCTCGTGCATGGGGTGACACCACACGGACACACCCCGGGGTGTGTCCGCGCCCCCTATCCCCCGGCGTGCGGGACGCGCCTAGTTTTCTGGCATGACGACGCACGAGTTCCTGTCGGACGCCGCGCGACAGACCCCCGGTTCGCCAACCGAACCCTCCGCTCACCCCCTTCCCCGTTCTTCACCAGCCTCCGGTACCACTCCTGCCTCGAACTCCACCTCCTCTCCCCCCGCCCCCTCGGCCCCGCCATCCCCCCACACCACCCGCGTCGACCTCACGGGAAGGACCGCACTGGTGACGGGCGCCGCCAGCGGTATCGGCCGCGCCTGCGCGCTGCGCCTCGCCGCCGCCGGTGCCACGGTCCGGCTGGTCGACATCGACGGCGCCACCCTCGCCGAGCTGGCCGACCAGGGTGTGGGCGAGCCGGTGGAGCTGGACCTGACCGACCTCGACGCGGCCGAGGAGGCCGCCCGTGGCGCTGACATCGTGGTGAACAACGCCGGGGTGCAGACGGTCGCCGCCGTCCAGGACTTCCCTCCGGAGCGTTTCTCCCTCATCCTTCGACTCATGGTCGAGTCGCCCTTCCGCGTGGTGCGCGGGGCCCTTCCGCACATGTACGAGCACGGATGGGGCCGGATCGTCAACATCTCCTCCGTACACGGGCTGCGCGCCTCCGCGTTCAAGTCCGCGTACGTGGCGGCCAAGCACGGGCTGGAGGGGTTCTCGAAGGTGGTGGCCCTGGAGGGTGCCCCACACGGTGTCACCTCCAACTGTGTGAACCCGGGCTACGTGCGGACCGCCCTGGTGGAGAAGCAGATCGCGGACCAGGCCGAGGCACACGGCGTCCCGGAGGACCGGGTGATCTCGGAGATCCTGCTGGCCCGCACCCCGGTGAAGCGGTTGATCGAACCGTCCGAGGTGGCCGAGATGGTCGCCTACCTGTGCTCCGATGACGCGTCCTTCGTCAACGGGGCGTCCCTGCCCATCGACGGAGCCTGGAGTTCGAGCTGAACACCACCCCTGACCCTCAGGACACTCCCCCCGAGAGGTCGGGGGCCGAGCGGCAGGCACTCTTCCTGGAGCTGCTGCTGCGTGACGCGCCGGCCGTTGAGTACGAACGGCCGGTACTCCGTGCGCGCTCGGACGGTTCGGACGCGGAGACGGTGGCCGCGTTGGAGAACGCCAAGTTCGCGGCGCTGCGCGTGCGCTCGGTGCTGCGGGACCGGCAGCGGCGCGAGTCGGAGTTGAGCGCGCTGTTCGAGACCGCCAACGACCTCG
This sequence comes from Nocardiopsis sp. B62, assembly GCF_018070675.1. Taxonomy (NCBI): domain Bacteria; kingdom Bacillati; phylum Actinomycetota; class Actinomycetes; order Streptosporangiales; family Nocardiopsidaceae; genus Nocardiopsis; species Nocardiopsis sp. B62. Next base: position 6,998 of record NZ_JAGPXK010000008.1, read on the forward strand.
CCGGGATGCGCAGCCTCGACCAGGTTCTCCGGGCGATCGTGGAACGCGCCCGACACCTGCTCGGGACGGACGTCGCCTATCTGACCCTGAGCGACGCGGAGGCGGGCGATACCTACATGCGGGTGACGTCGGGGTCGGTATCGGCGACCTTCCAGCGGCTGCGGCTGGCCCCTGGCAAGGGACTGGGTGGTCTGGTGGCCAGTACGTCGCTGCCGTACGTGACCGCCAACTACTTCGCGGACCCCCGCTTCGAGCACGCCGAGAACATCGACGACGGTGTCCGGGAGGAGGGGCTGGTCGCGATCCTCGGCGTGCCGCTGCGCATGAACGGACGCCGGGTCGGGGTGCTGTTCGCGGCCAACCGGAGGGAGCGGCCGTTCGCGCACTCGGAGGTGGCGCTGCTGTCGTCGCTGGCCACGCACGCCGCGATCGCGATCGACAACGCCAACCTCATCGACGACACACGTCGGGCCCTGGACGAGCTGCACACGGTGAACGAGCGCCTGCAGCGACACACCGCGTCGGTGGAGAGGTCGGCTGCCGCGCACGACCGGTTCACGGACCTCGTGCTGGACGGGGGAGGGGTGCGGGAGGTCGCCGCGGCGGTCGCTGAGGTCCTGGGCGCAACGGTGCGCATCCATGACCGGACCTCCGACGAGTCGGTGACCGCTTGCCCCGAGGGTGTGGCCAGTGCGACCCATGTGCGCGGGATGGCCGATGCGACCGGTGCGGCCGGTGTGACAGGTGCGACCGCTTCTCCTGGGTCGACCGGTGCGGCCCGTGTCCGCGAGATGGCCGGTGTTCGCCGTGTGCCCGAGGGAAGCGGGGACCCCCTCTCCGATGGGGACGCGGGGATCGCCGAGGCCGCCCGCTCCTCCCTGGCCAGCGGCCGGGCCGTCTGCGTCGGGGACGCGTGGGTGGCGGCAGCGGCGGCGGGCACGGAACCCCTGGGCACACTCGTGCTGCGCGGGGTGGAGCTGGACAGCACCGACCAACGCGTCCTTGAACGGGCGGCGATGGTGACGGCGCTGCTCCTGCTCATCCGCCGTTCGGTGAGCGAGACGGAGCACCGGGTCCGCGGCGACCTGCTCAACGAACTCCTGGAGGTGCCCGAGCGTGACCCGGTGTCCCTGCGTCAGCGGGCGGCGCTGCTCCACGCGGACCTGGACACCCCCCACGTGTTGGTCGTGGCGGAGGCACTGGGGGGAGACCCGCAGCGGTTGCGTTCGGCGGCGGACTTCGCCGCCGAGACGGTCGGCGGGCTGGCGGCCGCACGGGGCGGACGGCTGGTGTTGGCCCTGCCCGGCTCCGACCCCTCGGAGGTGGGAAGCCGGGTGTCGGCGGAGCTGTCGGCCGCAGCCAACGGCCCGGTGACGGCCGGGCTGGCCGGGCCCACCCGGGGCCCGGAGACCTTTCGGGACGCGTTCACGGAGGCGGTGCGGTGCCTCCAGACCCTGCGGGCCCTGGGTCGGATCGGGGACGCCGCCACCGCTGACGACCTCGGGTTCTCCGGGCTCCTGCTGAGCCAGGACAGGGACGTCCCCGGTTTCGTGGCCGCGGCGCTGGGCCCGCTCTTGGAGTACGACGCCAAACGGGGCACCCTGCTGGTGGAGACCCTGCGCGCCTACTTCGCGGCCGGGGGCAACCTGTCCCGTGCCAAGGACGACCTGCACATCCACGTGAACACCGTGGCTCAGCGCCTGGAGCGGATCGGGCAGCTGATCGGGACCGACTGGCAGGTCCCCGACCGCGCGCTGGAACTACAGCTCGCCCTCCACCTGCACGGTCTGCTCGACCAGGGTGTGGACCTGGTCGGCGACCAGTGAGGCCGGGTCATGGGCCACGGTGCTCGGCCGACCGCCCCGCGCCTGCGGGAGTGGGGCCGCGACCACGTCACGGAGTTCACCGGGGGCTGAGACCAGGCGGGGCGCCGGGCGGTCAGGGTGTCGAGGTGACCCGTCCGATCCCCGAACAGGAGAAGGGCGTGGGATCGGGCGGGTCCGGATCCGGTTCCGGGTCGGGTTCGTTCCCCGGTCCCGGACCCTGTGCCCCGGATCGAGGTCAGCAGGGGCCCTGGTCCGACCAGGCACCCCATTCGCCGCCCATGCCCGGCGGGAAGCCCTGGATCCACCAGCGGGCCTCGTAGGTCCGCCCCTCGTAGTGGACCCTGTCGCCCTCCTCGTAGATCGTGCCGCCGTCCCAGGCCGTTCCCGAGCAGGACACCGGACTCTCCTGCCCTCCGCCGTTGCCGTCACCGGAGCCGCCATCCCCGGAACCACTGTCGGCGGTCTCGTCCTCAGGGGACTCCGTGGTCTCCTCCACCACCTCGGGGCCGGTGGAGACGGTGAGGGTGACGGCACCGTCCTCGGGCAGGATCGTGCCCGGTTCGGGGTCCTGGCCGCTGACCGCTCCCTCTTCGACGGTCTCGCTCGGGGCCGCCACCACGGACACGGTCAGACCGAGTCCGGTCAGTGCCTCGGCCGCCTCCGTCCGCCCCATACCGAGCAGCGTGGGGACGATGACGCCCTCGCTGACGTGCAGGGTCACCGACTCCTCCCGGTCGCCGTCCTCTCCGACCTCGGGAACCGAGGAGAGAACCGTGCCCGGGTCCTCCTCGGCGGAGTGCTCCTGCACCACCTCGACCTCCGTGAACCCCGCCTCGCGCAGCAGGGCGCGGGCGTCGTTCTCGGTGCCGCCCACGACGTCCGGGACCTCCGCGTGCCGGGGGCCGACCGACAGCGACAACAGGATCGACTCGCCGCCCTCCAGCTCCGTGCCCGCCGCGGGCTCTGTCGCGGCCACCTCTCCGGGGTCGGCGTCCTCGCTGTAGGCGTCCTCGTAGGCGAAGATGAGGTCCAGTTCCAGGGCGACCAGCTCCGCCTCCGCCATCTCGGGGGAGAACCCGGCGAGGTCGGGGAGTTGGGTGTCCTCGCCCGGGACCAGGGCCCATCCCGCGACGCACAGCGCCAGCACCACGACCCCGGCTCCGACCAGGACGGGCAGACGCCGCCACGGGGGAGTGGCGTCCTTGTCCCCCACGGTTTCGCCCGGGGCCGGCTCCGCGTGGAGGGGGTCGGCGACCACGATCGGGATCGGCTGGGTGGCGTCGCCGCCCTCGTCCCGGGGCTGGGGCAGCGACCTCAGCACCTGATCGACCAGGTTGAGGTACTGTCCGGCGTCGCGCGGCCGGTAACGGGGGTTGGGTTCGGTGGCGTTGGAGACCAGCATGTCCAGGTCCGGCGGTAGTCCGGGGACGGTGGCCGAGGGGCGTAGCGGCTCCCCCTCCCCGGCCCGGAGCTCACCGGTCAGCAGCGCGTGCAGGAGTGCCCCCACGGCGCGTACGTCCGCGCGCGGGGTCAGGTCCTCGGCGCCCACCAGCCGGAAACCGGTGACCGTGACCCGGCCGTCGCCGCCCAGCACCACGTCGCCCGGGGTCGGGCCACCGTGCACCAGCCCCTGGTCGTGTGTCACCCGGAGCGCCTCCAGGACCTCGGCCACGATGCTCAGGGCCATGTGCGGGTTGTAGCGAAGCCCCTGGTCACCGCCGGTGAGCACCTCGCTGAAGGTCTCCCCGGGGACGGGCTCGGTGACCAGGTACACGTGGTCGCCGTCCCGGCCGTCGCCGAGAACCCGCACCAGGCCGGGTACGTGGAGCCCCGCCAGGGTCTGCGCCCGGCCCAGGAAGGCGTGGACTGCGGCGGGATCGGCCACCAGGTGGGGATCGAGGAGCGTGACCGTGACGGGCTGGTCCGCCACCGTGTCGTGCCCTTCGTGAACGGACACCGAGCCGTCGCCGCCGACGCGGTCGCCCACGAGGACGCGTCCGTGCAGCGTGACACCGGAGGCAGGGGAGGGGGTGGGGGACTCCATGAGTCGGATTGTACGGCGCCGAAACCACACGAGGCCTTACCGAACGGGCCGGATACGGACAGGGGTGATCGAATACGGACACACGGTTCCCTCTGCCCGAACACCCCCTGGCCACGGGGCGAGACCGCGCGCGACAGACGGGAGTAGAGTCGGCCGGAAAATTCCTTCGCCCCCTGTGAGGCCCCATGAACGCCCTTGGCAGCAACCACGACCGGGACGATCGGGCCGCCGGTGTCCTGCTCGGGGCCGCGTGCGGCGACGCGCTCGGGGTCCCCTACGAGTTCGCCGCCCGGCTGTCCGAGGATGAGGTCCCCGCGATGGTCGGCGGCGGACTGGGCCCCTACGCCCCCGGGGAGTACTCGGACGACACCCAGATGGCGGTGTGCATCGCGGAGTCGCTCCGGGACCACGACGACCCCCGCTCCGGCCCCGCTCTGGAACAGACCGCCCGGGCGTTCCTGGCCTGGCGCCGTGACGGGGCGACGGACATCGGCGCGCAGACCGACCGGGTCCTGGGCGACACCGAGCGGGCCTTGGCCGACGACGGTGCGGGGGAGACGGGCGCCGCGGAGGCGATGATCCGGCTGTCCGCGCGGATGTTCGGCGCGGGGGAGCGGAGCGCGGGCAACGGGTCGCTGATGCGTACCGCCCCGCTCGCCCTGGCGCACCTGGACGACCGCCACCAACTGGCCGAGACCGTGCGCGTGTACAGCCTGCTCACCCACGGCGACCCGCTCGCCGCCCAGGCGTGCGTGCTGTGGTGTGAGGCGATCCGGCAGGCCGTGGTGGACGGGTCCGATGAGGGACCGCGCTCGGGACTCGACCTGCTGGAGTCGCATGACCGCGACACCTGGGCCGGATACCTGGCCGAGGCCGAGGACTCCCCGCCTCGGGCGTTCGCGCCCAACGGGTTCGTGGTGCGCGCGCTCCAGGCGGCCTGGTCGGCGATCGTGCACACCCCCGTGGAGGCCGGGGACCGGAACCGGTACGCGGCGCCGGTGTGGGCGGCGGTGCGCGCGGGCGACGACACCGACACCGTCGCGGCGATCGCCGGTGCGCTGGTGGGAGCGCGGTGGGGACGCTCGGCCGTACCGGAGGAGTACCTGGCAGTGGTGCACGGATGGCCGGGCTACCAGTCGGACGGGCTGGCGAGGCTGGCCGGTGAGATCGTGCGACGGCACGGGGGCTGACCCTGGGGCTCCGTTCGGGGGTGAGCGGGTCCGCATCCACTGGGGAATCCGACACCGCGATCACGACGGGCGTCCGTTTGCTGCCAGGGAGCGGACGTGGGGCATCATGGTGGCGCACGGAAGCGGGAACGCTGTACGGGAACGGGGAACGCCATGGCGGAGCGAATCGACTGGGTGCCTGCGCACGATCACCCGGAGCTGACGGCTGACTCGGTGCGGGCGGCCATCGCGCCCTTCGACGGTTCGGTGCGTGCCGCAGCGATCGACCCCGAGCTGGCGGACACCGCCGAGTTCTGCGAGGCCTACGGGCTGACGCCGGAGACCAGCGCGAACTGCGTGGTGCTGTCCGCCAAGCGCGGCGGCGAGGTGACGTACGCGGCGTGCATGGTGCTGGCCACGGATCGGGCCGACGTCAACGGGGTGCTGCGCAGACACCTGGGTGCACGCAAGGCGTCGTTCGCGCCGATGGACGAGGCGACCGGGTTGACCGGCATGGAGTACGGGGGCATCACCCCGTTCGGGTTGCCGGAGGGGTGGCCGGTCCTGGTGGACAAGCGGGTGCACGACACCCCGTGGGTGGTGGTGGGCAGTGGGCTGCGACGCTCGAAGCTGCGTGTTCCCGGTCCGCTGCTGGCCGAGCTGCCGGGTGCCGAGGTGCTGTCGCTGACGCGCTAGGGAGCGGGTTTTCGCCCGCACTGGGACCACCGCGAGTCAATTTGTCGACAAATCCACGAGTGGTTAAGGCGGGTTTCGGAACGGGGACGACACCAGCACTAAGTGCCTGAGCTTGGGACATACCGGTTCCCACCGAGGGCCTGACCGGAAGTGTGGTGTCGGCCCCGGGCCCGTGCGGTGGCCGGACTGCGTCCCGACGCCCCGGGTCCCGGAGGCAGCGCCCTGGCCGAGGACCCCCTGCGACCGGGCAAGCGCTTCCTACGAGGCGGGGTGGCGCAGGCGGTACCACTTGGGTGAGGTGCGGTTCATGGGGAATCCGAGCCCCCTTCGGGGAGCGTCCTCCACGTCGAGGAGGTCCCACCCGGGGAACGCCTCCTGGACCTCGGCCTGGGACACCCCTCCGACCATCTTCCGGAAGATCGACGGCCCGAACTCCAGCATGATCAGGGTCGCTCCCGGCGCGGCGAGCGCCGTCACGCTGCGCCCCTGGGCCGCTCGCTGTTCGGCGTCGAATCCCTGGAAGCAGCCGATGTCGATGAACAGGTCGAAGCTCCCCAGGTCGGGGGAGAGGTCGGTGGCGTCCCCGACCAGGTAGCTCACCTCGGCGGGCCCCTGGAGGCGAGCCGCCTCGACGGCGGCGGGGACCAGGTCGACACCGGTCACGTCCCAGCCCTTCTCGGCCAGCTCCGGGGTGAACCGCCCCCGGCCGCATCCGATGTCCAACGCGCGGCCGGGCCCGCCCCTCTCCTCGGCCTCGCGGTCGAGGAAGGAGAGGAACCGAACCATGGCCACGGGTCCGTAGCGCTCCCACGGGGTGACGCCGAGACGGTACATCCGCGCGTAGTTGGTCATGGCTCCACGGTAAGCCCCGATGTCGGGGGTGGCCAGGTACCTCGGAGCCACCGGGGAAAGCCCTGATGGGACATTGCCCGGCTGTTCGGCGCCTATTTACTGACCGATCGGTCTGTAATACTGTTCGCTCAGACCCACACCGAGGAGAGGACCGTCACGTGTCCGAAGTACTGGAGAGCTACGCACAGGGATCGTGGTTCACCCCCGCGGACGAGGGTGCCCCCCTGGCCGACGCGAACACCGGCGAGACCGTCGCGCGGATCTCGAAGCAGGGCCCCGACGTCGCCGCGATGGTCGAGTACGCACGTGAGGTCGGCGGCCCGGCGCTGCGCCAGCTCACCTTCCACCAGCGGGCGAACATCCTCAAGGAGATCGCCAAGCACCTGATGGGGTACAAGGACGAGTTCTACGCCCTCTCGCACCGCACCGGCGCCACCAAGCGCGACACCGTGGTCGACGTCGACGGCGGCTTCGGCACGCTCTTCAGCTTCTCCAGCAAGGGCCGCCGCGAACTCCCCAACTCGACCGTCATCCTGGACGGTCCCCTCGAACCGCTGGGCAGGGGCGGCACGTTCGTGGCCCAGCACGTGTACACCTCGCGCCCGGGCGTGGCCGTGCAGATCAACGCCTTCAACTTCCCGGTATGGGGCATGTTGGAGAAGCTCGCCCCGGCCTTCCTGGCGGGCCTTCCGAGCATCGTCAAGCCCGCGGGGCAGACCTCGTACCTGACCGTCGCGGTCGTCAGGCGCATGGTGGAGTCCGGCCTGCTGCCCGAGGGATCCCTCCAGTTGCTGGTCGGCAGCCACCGGGGCCTGCTCGACAACCTGGGGCCACAGGACATCGTGGGCTTCACCGGTTCCGCCGCCACCGGGGCCCTGCTCCGGGAGCACCCGAACGTGGTCCGTGGCGGTGTGCAGCTGAACGTCGAGGCCGACTCGCTGAACTGCTCGATCCTCGGCCCCGACGTGAGCGTGGCCGACCCCGAGTTCGATCTGTACGTCAAGCAGGTCGTGGCGGAGATGACCGTCAAGGCGGGCCAGAAGTGCACCGCCATCCGCCGGGTGATCGTGCCCACGGCGATGGCCGAGGCGGTCACCGAGGCCCTGACGGACCGCCTGTCGAAGGTCGTGGTGGGCGCCGCCGACCACCCCGACGCCCGTATGGGCGCCCTGGTCTCCCTGGACCAGCGCGAGGAGGTCCGCAAGGCCGTCCGGTCCCTGCGCACCTCCAGTGAACTGGTGTTCGGCGACCCCGACCGGGTCGAGGTGACCGGCGCCGACGACGGCACGGGCGCGTTCATGTCGCCGGTCCTGCTCCGTGCCGCCCCCGGGGCCAAGGAGCCCCACGACGTTGAGGCCTTCGGCCCGGTCAGCACGATCATCACCTACGACTCCGTGGCCGAGGCCGTGGAGCTGGCCGCCCGCGGCCAGGGCAGCCTGGTGGGTTCGCTGGTCACCCACGACGAGGACGTGGCCCGGGAGGTCGTCCTGGGCGTCGCACCCTGGCACGGCCGCCTCCTGGTGCTAGACCGGGACGACGCCAAGGAATCCACCGGCCACGGTTCGCCGATGCCGGTCCTGGTGCACGGCGGCCCCGGCCGCGCCGGCGGCGGCGAGGAGATGGGCGGTGTGCGCGGCGTCAAGCACCACATGCAGCGCACCGCCGTACAGGGCTCCCCGGACATGCTCACCGCGATCACCGGCCACTGGACCACCGGTTCGCGCAGGGCCGTCGGCGAGGTGCACCCGTTCCGCAAGGACCTCGGCGAACTGCGGATCGGCGACACCATCGAGTCGGCCGAACGCAGGGTGACCCGCGCGGACATCGACCACTTCGCCGAGTTCACCGGTGACACCTTCTACGCGCACACCGACGAGGAGGCGGCCGCGGCCAATCCGTTGTTCGGCGGGATCGTGGCGCACGGCTACCTCGTGGTGTCGCTGGCCGCCGGGCTGTTCGTGGACCCGGCCCCGGGGCCGGTGCTCGCCAACTTCGGCGTGGACAACCTGCGTTTCCTCACTCCGGTGAAGGAGGACGCGGTGATCCGGGTGACGCTGACCGCGAAGCAGATCACCCCGCGCACCAACGCGGAGTACGGCGAGGTCCGCTGGGACGCGCTCGTCACCGACCAGGACGGCGAGCCCGTGGCGACCTACGACGTCCTCACCCTGGTGGCCAAGGGCGAGGAGTAGCCCGGGCAGCCCTGCGGTTCGCGTGTCGATCCGTCGTCCTGTCGACAAACCGACAGGGCGACGGATCGATGTCCGCCGACTGCTCGCACTGCTCCTGCTCCTGCTCCTGCTCCTGCTCACTGAGGGGAGCCGGTTCCCCGGAGCCCGCCCCACCGAGTCCGGACCCAAGGCATAACCCGTGTTTGTGTTCCCGAAGGACGTGTCTTCCTAGGGTGAGTGGGGTGTGGACGCCGAGTTTCCCGACACGGGTGGGGGCAGCATGGGACGCATCACCGTCGACGCCGAGAACAGCGATCCGGTCGAGCTGTACTACGAGGACCAGGGGAGCGGCCAGCCGGTCGTCCTCATCCACGGGTACCCGCTCGACGGTCGGTCCTGGGAACGGCAGACCGCGGTCCTCCTGGACTCCGGATACCGGGTGATCTCCTACGACCGACGGGGGTTCGGGCAGTCGTCGCACCCCGCGGACGGGTACGACTACGACACCTTCGCCGCCGACCTCAGGACCGTGCTGGAGACACTCGACCTCAGGGACGCGGTGCTCGTCGGGTTCTCCATGGGCACCGGAGAGGTCGCCCGCTACCTGGGCTCCTACGGCTCCGACCGGGTCAGCAAGGCGGTCTTCCTCGGATCGCTTCAGCCCTTCCTGCTCCAGACCGACGGCAATCCGGGCGGCGCCGCCCCGCGCGAGTTCTTCGAGGACATCGTCGCCCAGGTCAGGGCCGACCGCTACGCCTACTTCACCGGGTTCCTGGCGGACTTCTTCAACCTGGACGAGACGCTGGGCGACCGCATCAGCGACGAGGCCGTGCGCAACAGCTGGAACAGCGCCGCGAACTCCGGTCCGGTGGCCTCCGCCGCCTGCCCGATGACCTGGATCACCGACTTCCGCGAGGACGTGCCGAGGATCGACGTGCCCACGCTGATCGTGCACGGTACAGGCGACCGCGTCCTGCCGGTGGACGCGACGGGGCGCAGGTTCGCCGAGCTGCTGCCCTCGGCGGAGTACGTCGAGTTCGAGGGAGCACCGCACGGCCTACTGTGGACCCATGCTGAGGAGGTCAACGAGGTGCTGCTGCGGTTCCTGGGCACCTGACGTGAGGGAACGTGACCGGAGCGTCCGCCCACGACGCACCACCAGGCTGCGGGTGACCGAGGACTTCGCCGCGCCGCCGGAGCGGGTGTTCGAGCTGATCCTCAGCGAGGAGGGGTTCGTGGACGCCATGCCCCCGGGCGTGGAGGTGCTGAGCTGGCCCGAGCGGTTCGGCGAGGGTGAGGTCCTGGACCTGCGCTGGGGTGCGGCCGGGATCCACCCCGTGCGCTGGGTCGCCGTCATCGACGCCTACGAGGAGGGCCGCTCCTTCAGCGACCTCCAGGTGCACGGTCCGCTGCGGTACTGGCGGCACACCCACACGGTGGAGCCGTACGGCGAGGGCACACGCCACACCGATCTGGTGGAGTTCAGCACCGGTCTCGGTCCGGCCGGTGACCTGGCGGTCGCGATCGGCATCCGCGGGGCCTTCGGGCCGAGGCTGCGCCGCATGCACTCCGCCCTGGAGGGGCACGGGGCGCGCGGAGCGCCTGGCGCCTGAGGAACGAGTGGATGGCCCAGGGGAACCGGGCGGCCCGGGCGGGGATTCGGCCCGTTGACACGGAGGCCGAACCAACCCCCCGGGGGTGCGGACGACGGGACATGGAAGCGCCCCGGAGGTGCCGACTCCGCCGGGGCGCTGGTCCTTCGCCCTACAGGCGGGCGATCGCCCTGGCCGGGCTCTCCATGGCGTCGGCGACGACGCGCATGAACCCGGCGGCCGCGCCGCCGTCGCAGACCCGGTGGTCGAAGGCGAACGACAGCTGGGTGACGCTGCGGACCGTCAGTTCCCCGTCCACCACCCAGGGCCGGTCGATGATCCGGCCGAGACCGAGGATCGCCACCTGCGGGTGGTTGATGATCGCCGCGCTGCCGTCCACCCGGAGCGCGCCGTAGTTGTTCAGCGTGAACGTGCCGCCGGTGAGCTGCACGGGGGTCGCACGACCCTCGCGTGCCAGCCTGGTGAGCTCCCTGATCTCGGTGTCCAGCTCGCCGGTGGTGAGCCTGTGGGCGCCCATCACCGCCGGAGCGACCAGGCCCCTGTCGGTCTGGACGGCCAGTCCGAGGTTGACGCCGTCGTACTGGACGAGCTCCTCGCGCTCGGTGTCCACGAGGCCGTTGAGCTCCGGGTACGCGCGCAGGCCCGCGAGGACGAACCTCGCCACGTAGGCGAGCAGGCCGGGGCCTTCGGGATCGGACTGACGCAGACGCACCAGTTCGGTGGCGTCCACGTCGACCCACACGGTGGCCTCGGGGATCTCGGCGCGGCTGCGGGAGAGCGAGGCCGCCACCGCCCTGCGGAAGGTGCCCATGGGGACCCGCTGGGACTCGGTGAGGCCGGTGCGGGTGTCGACGGCTCCCGGGGCGACCGGCGCCGGGGCGGTGACCGGATCGGTCTGGGAGGGGACCGCGACCGGGGCGGACGGGGCCGGAGCGGTGTTGGCACCGGCCGCCTCGATCGCGGAGCGTACGTCGCGGCGGGTGATCAGGCCACCCGGGCCGCTGCCCTGGATGTCGGCCACGCGCAGCCCGGCCTCGCGGGCCAGCTGCCGGACCAGGGGCGAGGTCACCAGCGGAGCCCGGCGCGCCGGGGCCGCCTGGATGGGGGTCACCGAGGCCACCGGGGCGGGCGACTGGGCGCCACGCGACGGGGGCCGGTGGCGCGGACGGCGGCGGCGACCGGTGCCGGTGGACTCCGGGGTGCCGTAGCCGATCAGGACGTTGCCCGAACCCGCGCGCTCCTCCTCGCGGTAGCGCTCACCGTCGGCGTCGGCGGTCACGGACTCCGCGGCCGGAGCCCCGGCTTCCGGCGTCCCCGTGGCGGGGGCCGTCTCGGTCCGCACGCTGATCAGCGGCTTACCGACCGCCATGACCTCACCCTCCTGCCCGTGCAGGACGGAGACCGTCCCGGCGAAGGGCGAGGGCACCTCGACGAGGGACTTGGCGGTCTCCACCTCGGCGACGGGCTGGTCGAGGGTGACGGTGTCGCCCACGGCGACCAGCCACTTCACCACCTCGGCCTCGGTGAGACCCTCCCCGAGGTCGGGGAGGTCGAACGTGCGGGTCGTCACTGGTCCTCCCACTGAAGGTCGTCGACGGCGTCCAGGATCCGGTCCACGCCGGGCAGCTGGAAGCGCTCCAGCTTGGGCGGGGGGAAGGGGATGTCGAAGCCGGTCACCCGGCGGACCGGGGCGGCAAGTGAGTGGAAGCAGCGCTCGGTGACGCGGGCGACGATCTCCGAGGCGACGCTGGCGTACCCGCTGGCCTCGGCGACCACCACGGCACGGCCGGTGGAGCGCACCGCCGCGCACACGGTCTCGTCGTCGAAGGGGACGACCGAGCGCACGTCCACGACCTGGAGGCTGCGGCCCTCTTGGGCGGCGGCGTCGGCCGCCTCCAACGCGGTGGACACTGAGGGGCCGTAGGCGATCAGGGTGGCGTCGGTGCCCTCGCGGCGGACGACCGCCTGCCCGATCCCGGGTGCGGGCCGGTCGAAGTCGATCTCCTCCTTGGCCCAGTAGAGCTTCTTGGGCTCCATGAAGACCACGGGGTCGGGGGAGGAGATGGCCTCGCGCAGCAGGTAGTAGGCGTCCTCGGGGGTGGCCGGGGTGACGACCTTCAGGCCCGGGGTGTGCGCGTAGTACGCCTCGGAGGAGTCGCAGTGGTGCTCCACGCCGCCGATGCCGCCCGCGTAGGGGACGCGGATGACCATGGGCAGGCCGACCCGGCCCCGGGTGCGGTTGCGGGTCTTGGCAACGTGGCTGGCGATCTGCTCGAAGGCCGGGTAGGCGAAGGCGTCGAACTGCATCTCGACCACCGGGCGCATGCCGTTCATCGCCATGCCCACGGCCATGCCGACGATCCCGGACTCCGCGAGCGGGGTGTCGAAGCAGCGGTCCTCGCCGAACTCCGCGGTCAGGCCGTCGGTGATGCGGAAGACGCCGCCGAGGGGGCCGACGTCCTCACCGAAGACGTACACGGAGGGGTCCTCCGCGAGGGAGTCGCGCAGCGCCCGGTTGAGCGCCTGCGCCATGGAGAGCTTCTCGGTCGCCATGCTCAGTGGCCCTCTCTGCTCAGTTCGTCGGCCAGGAAGGCGGCCTGCTCGGTCAGCTGCGGGGTGGGGTCGGCGAAGACGTGCGCGAACAGGTCGGTGGGGTCGGGTTCCACGTCCTGGTTGACGCCCTCCCGCATGTGGCTGGCGACCCGCTCGGCGCTCTCGGCGATCTCCGCCTTCCGGGCCTTGGTGAGCACCCTCTTCTTCCTGAGGTAGGCCTCCATGCGCAGCAGCGGGTCGCGCGCCACCCAGGGGTCGACCTCGTCGTCGCTGCGGTAGCGGCTGGCGTCGTCGGCGTTCGTGTGCGCCTGCATCCGGTAGGTGTGTGCCTCGACCAGCTGCGGACCGCCGCCGGAGCGGGCGGTCCCGACTGCGCGCTCCAGGACGGCGAGTACGGCTGCGGCGTCGTTGCCGTCCACGCGTTCGCCGTTGACGCCGTAGCCGACGCCCTTGTGGGCGAGGGAGGGTGCGGCGCTCTGGCGGGCCAGGGGCACGGAGATCGCGTACTCGTTGTTCTGCACGAAGAACACGACCGGCGCCTTGAAGACAGCGGCGAAGTTCAGCGCCTCGTGGAAGTCGCCCTCGCTGGTGGCGCCGTCGCCGCACAGCGCCATGACCACGGTGTCCTCGCCGCGCAGGCGGGCCGCGTGGGCGACACCGACGGCGTGCAGGAGCTGGGTGGCGAGCGGTGTGGCCTGGGGTGCGACGCGGTGGGCGTAGGGGTCGTAGCCCGCGTGCCAATCGCCCTTGAGGAGGGTGAGGACCTCGACGGGGTCCACGCCGCGCGCGATGACGGCGGCGGTGTCGCGGTAGGTCGGGAAGAGCCAGTCGCCGTCGGCCAGCGCGAGCGCGGCGCCGGTCTGGCAGGCCTCCTGACCGTGGGAGGAGGGGTAGACGGCGAGGCGGCCCTGGCGGACGAGGGCACTGGCCTGGTCGTTGACGCGGCGGCCGATCACCAGGGAGGTGTAGGCCTCCAGGAGGCGCTTGGTGTCGGGCATCCGCAGGTCGGCGCCGTCGACCGGGACTCCGGACTCGTCGAGCAGTTGGATCGGCTGCTCGGAGGGGAGTAGGCCCTGGTGTCCAGCCATGCTGCAACCTCCTGGTTCGCGGAAGACTCGCGGAAGATCTGTACAGGAACATGGTGCTGTTCACGGCCATCTGTTCGCTACAAACCGGGAGGAATCGAGAAAATGTCGCGAAAGTTCCCAAACTTCGTGTCACTCCGTCCAGGAATGTGACTCAGGACACCACCCCCGTGGACATGTGGCCCACGCCTCAGGGCCTGGTGACCCTCACCGCGTGGGCGCCCCGGGCCATCGCCGCGACGCCCGGGCGTCGTTAGCATGTAGCGGTGCCGCGATCGCCCTGACCTGCGATGCGCCGGGCGCACACAACACCAGAGGGAACTCCAGGGGGAACCAGACCGTGAGCGACGAGCGCGAGAACCTGAGCTACGAGCTCTTCGGCACCGCGATGCGTGAGATGGCCCAGACGATCGCCGAAGACGGGTACGAGCCGGACATCATCCTGTCCATCGCCCGGGGCGGCCTTTTCGTCGCCGGAGGGCTCGGGTACGCCCTCGACGTCAAGAACCTGCACGTCATGAACGTGGAGTTCTACACGGGGGTGGGCACCACGCTGGACATGCCCGTCATGCTGCCGCCGGTGCCCAACGTGGTCGACCTGAGCAAGAAGAAGGTCCTGGTCGCCGACGACGTGGCCGACACCGGCAGAACGCTCAAGCTGGTGCACGACTTCTGCGCCGAGCACACCGCCGAGGTGCGCAGCGCGGTCATCTACGAGAAGCCGCAGTCCCTGGTCAAGTGCGAGTACGTGTGGAAGCACACCGACCGCTGGATCAACTTCCCGTGGTCGGTGGAGCCGCCCGTGGTGCGGCGGGAGAACCAGGTCCGCGACGCCTGAGCCCCGCTCGCGGTCCGCGTCCAGGTCGACGGCGGCCCACCCCGTGCGAAACCCACCTCCCGGACGGCCTCGCGCGGGGTGCTCGTCGTCCACGGAGCCCGTCGAGCAGCGGGGACCGAGAGGCGACTCGGGCCCGGGCCGCTGTTTCACGTGAAACAGGCGTCGCCGAAAGGACAGGGCGACCTGTCGGCCTGACGCCAAGTTGACGTGTCGACATGAGCGGGCCGCAGCCCGCGACGGGGAAGTCCAGCCGCAGGGGCTGACCGCCTCGGGCCCCGGTAGGGCGGCGGGGGTCAGTGGCGGCAGCGGCAGCGGCAGCCGTTGAGGGTGGTGGCGGGCGACGAAGAGGGCAAGCACCGCGCCGCAGACGTCCGTTGAGGGTGGTGGCGGGCGACGAAGAGGGCAGGCACCGCGCCGCAGGCGTCCGTTGAGGGTGGTGGCGGGCGACGAAGAGGGCGAGCACCGCGCCGTAGGCGTCCGTTGAGGGTGGTGGCGGGCGACGGGTGGGCGGGGAGGAACCGCAACGATCTAGCGGTCGACCAGGCGGGAGAGCTCCACCCGGGAGCGGATGCCGAGCTTGCTGTAGATGTTGCGCAGGTGGTGGTCCACTGTGCGGGTGCTCAGGAAGAGCCGCGCCGCGACCTCGCGGTTGGTGGCCCCGTCCGCCACGTGCCGAGCGATCCGCAACTGCTGCGGACTGAGCAGGTCCACCCCGCCGACCTCGCGCGCCGCCGTGCTGCCCCGCGCGGCGCGGAGTTCCTCCCGGGCCTGCCGCGCCCACGGCCGGGCGCCCAACCGGTCGAAGACCTCCATCGCCGTGTGCAGGTGCTCGCGGGCCCGTCCCGGGTGACGGGAGCGGCGCAGGTGCCCGCCGTACAGCAGCCGCGTCCGGGCCTCCTCGAAGTCGCAGTACCCGGAGGAGTGCAGGTCCAGGGCGCTCTCGAAGTACCCGTTCGCCTCCTCACCCTCCCCCAGCAGTCCACGGCAGCGCATCACCTGGGCCCGCGCGGTGTCCTGACCGGTGGCCTCCGCCCAGCTGCCGAAGGTCTCCACCGCCTCGCTCACACGCACCGCGACCCCACCGCGCACCGACGCCTCCACCAGGTGCGGCGTGATCAGCAGCCGCACCGCCGCGTGGCCGCTGCCGGGGCCGGACCGGGCCAGGGCGCGCAGCCGCATCGCCGCCTCCGAGGTGCGCCCGGAGCCGAGGTCGAGCAGGGCCAGCGCCCAGGCCGCCAGCCCGGCGGGCAGACCCACGTCGTGTTCCCCGGCCAGGGCCAGGGCGGTCCCCGCGTGCTCCCGGCACGCGTCCTCGTCCCCTCGGATCGCGGCGACGAAGGCGAGCCCGCCCCGGTGGTGGCTCGCGCAGTTGTCCTGCCCGGACCCGAGTGAGGCCCGCAGCCCCTCGGCGGCGCTCCCCTCCGCAAGGGAGAGACGGCCGAACCACATCTCCGCGTAGGTCAGGAACTCCAGAGCCTGGGGGACCAGCGTGAGCGCACCGGTGCGGCGGGCCACCGACGCCGCCCGACCGGCCAGGGCCCGCGTGCGCACGTGGTCGCCGCGGAGCAGCCCCGCGATCGCGCCCAGGACGAGTGCCTGGGGGTCCCCGATCCGGTCGGCGGTCTCCACGGCCCTCTCCAGGAGCGCGACGCCCTCACGGTGGCGCCCCTGGAACATGGCGGCCTTGCCGCTCATGTAGTCGAGGACCAACCTGTCCCAGGGCTGGTCGGCGCCCTCCGGCCCGACGGCTGCCCCGGGAGCCGTCTCCTCCATGAGGTCACGGGCCCGGCGGGCGGTGGCGAAGAAGCGCTCGTGGTCACCGGTCAGGCAGCTGGCCTCACCCGCCTGGAGCAGGACCCGCAGCGCCGCGCCGGGGTCGCTGAGCGCCAGGCGGTCCGCGGTGGACCCGAGGCGCTGGAAGGCGTCGATGGCCACGCCCGAGCGCAGGTCCATCTCGGCGCGGAGCAGGTCGGCGCGGGCCTGGACGGTGTGCTCGCCATCGGCGCGGCCGGGGCCCGTGGTGCTCTGGTCCGGACTCACGCGGGCGAGGACCCGTTTGGCCCGGTCAGGGTCACCCGAGAGCCACGCGGAGCGGGCGGCGTCGGTGAGGCGCAGCCCCCGGAGGGCGGGGTCGGGGGTCAGCCGGGCGGCGTGTTCGTGGAGGAGGGAGGCGGGCCCGTGCCCGCCCTGGTCGACGGTGCGGCGGGCCTCCTCGTGGAGGGCTGCGGCGACGCGTTCGTCGGGCGCGCCACCGGCCAGGGCCCGGTGCCGGACCGCCCGGCCGGTGTCCCCGGCCGCCTCATGGGCGCGGGCCAGGTCCAGGTGGGCAGAGCGCCGCTGGACGGGGGAGGCGTGGTGGTAGGCGGCGGAGCGGGCCAGCGGGTGAGTGAGGCCCGTCCGTGCCCCGGCGTCAGCGACCAGTCCGGCGCGGCGGGCGGGCTCGAACGGATCGGCATCGGAACCGTCGGGGTCCGGGGCGCGGGGATCGGCGGCGGCCCGCACGAGGGCGATCCGGGTGGCCCGGGGGAGTCGGGCCAGCTCCGTGGCGAAGGCGTCGGTGAGTTCGCCCCGGGAACGCGGCGGTTGGTCCAGGGCGACGGCCCCGGAGCGCTGTTCCGGGTCGGTCCCCTCCAGCAGTTCCAGTGCGGCGCGGGGGTTTCCCTCCGCGGCCTCGGCGAGTGTCACCGCCACGGGCACCGTCAGGCCCTCCGTTGCCAGGTCCCCGCAGGCGTCGGAGAGCAGGTCCAGCACCGTCTCCTCGGGTAGGGGGCGCAGCCGGAGCACGGGGATCCCGGTGAGCCGGTCGGGGTCGCCGTCCCGGGCGCTGAGCAGGACCGCCGCGCCGTCATGGGTGAGGCGGCGCGCGGCGAAGGCCACGGTCTCCCGCGAGGGAGGGTCGAGCAGGTGGAAGTCGTCCACGCAGAGCAGGAGCGGGTTCCGCGCGGCCACCTCGGCGATCAGCCCGAGGGCCGCGGTTGCCAGGGGGAAGGCCTCACCCGGGTCGCCAGTGTCCAGGGCGCGCGTGAGTGTTTCTCGTTGGGCTCGGGGAAGGCGCGGGAGCAGTGGGAGCGCGGGGCGCAGGAGCTGGTGCAGACCGGCCAGGGGGAGTCGGCCCTCGCCGGGGGCCGCGCGGGCGCGCAGCACGGTGAAGCCGTGCGCTTCCCCTTCGGCGCGTTCCAGTAAGGCGGTCCGGCCCGCACCGGCGGCACCCGTCACGAGCAGGCCGCCGCCGCGCCCCGAGCGGGCGGTGTCGAGCAGGCGCCGGACGGTGAGCAGTTCGTGGTCGCGCCCGCGGAGGGGCGTCGGGCGTGTGAGCGGGTTCACGCTGATCACCCCCTCAAGTTACTCGCCAGTTAAGTCCGAGTAAAGGGACCGGCGATTCAGCCGATGCGCACCCTGTGACCGGAGGCACACAATCGGGGTCCCCGCTTCCCCCACCCTCGGAGATCACATGAGACGCCTGACCGCCCTCCTGTGCGGGCTCGTCCTCGCCCTCACCACGGCCCTCCAGGCCGCCCCCGCCACCGCGAACACCCACACCCCGGTCGTCTTCGTTCACGGGTTCATGGGCAAGGGCGGGCAGTGGGACGACATGCGCGCCGCCCTCGTCGATGCCGGTCACCCCGAGGACCGCCTGCACGTCTTCTCCTACGACTGGGCACGGTCCAACACCACCATCGCCGGACAGCTCGCCGACCACGTCGAGGGCGTGCGATCCCAGCACGGGGCGGACCGCGTGCACCTGGTCACCCACTCCATGGGCGGCCTGTCCTCGCGCTACTTCATCAAGAACCTGGGTGGCACGGACGCCGTCGACCAGTGGATCTCCATCGGCGGCCCCAACAACGGGACCAACATCGCCAACCTCTGCCCGTCGCCCATCACGCCCTGCGAGGAGATGCGGCACGGGTCGGACTTCCTGAACGGCCTCAACGACGGCGACCCGACGCCCGGACCGGTCCAGTACACGACCCTGCGCTCCCCCTGCGACATCGTCATCTCGCCCACGGACAGCACGTCGCTGCCCGGAGCCGACAACATCCAGGTGGGCTGCGTCGAGCACGTCTCGATGATGTGGAACGGCGAGGTCATCGACCACGTGCGCGGCATCGTCAGCTGACCCGCTTCCAGCTGAGGGCGCCGTGTCGCCCTGTCGCTCTGTCGCCGTGTCGACAAGGGGACAGGGCGTCAGAAAGGGCGGGGTGACGGTTCGACCGCCACCCCGCCCGCGCGTGCGCGCCCCCGCTTCTACTTGGCGGCGGGGGCCGGGTCGCTGTCGTCGACGTGCAGGTCGACGCCCTGGATGCTCTTCGGAACCAGGGAGACCGCGACGAAGGAGATCACCGACAGGCCGATGATGTACACGCCGATGGTCCACGAGGCCCCGAAGGAGGTCAGCAGCATCTCCGCGATCATGGCGGCGAAGGCGCCTCCGAGGATCGCGCCCAGCGCGTAGCCGATGGACACGCCCGAGTAGCGGACCTCGGCCGGGAACATCTCCGCGTACAGCGCCGACTGGGGGCCGTAGCTCAGGCCGAAGGTCAACGTGAAGATGAAGACGCCCAGGAAGTACATGACGATGTTGCCGGTGTCCACCATGAACCACATCGGGACCGCCCAGACGGCGAGCAGGACGTAGCCGATCTGGAAGGTGCGCACCCGGCCGATCCGGTCACAGACCCAACCGCCGTACAGGGTGGAGATCAGCCAGCCGAAGGAAGCCAGCGCGGTGGCGAGCAGGACCGGGCCCCGGTCCATGCCCAGGCCCATCTCCTCCACCGGACGCGAAGCGTAGGTGGCCAGGAAGGCGATCACCAGGTAACCGGCGGCGTTGTTGGCGACGAAGATCAGCGCGGAGAGCACGACCTCCCTGGTGTTCTTCCGGAACAGCTGGCCGAGCGGCGCGGAGGACTTGGCGCGGCGGGTCTGCATCACCTTGAAGACCGGGGACTCCTCCACGGTCTTGCGGATGAGGTGGCCGATGATGATCAGCAGGAAGGACAGCAGGAACGGGATGCGCCAGCCCCACTCGAGGAAGGCGTCCGGGCCGATGGCCGTGGTGATGCCCCACAGGACCAGGGTCGCCAGGATCATGCCGCAGGGAACGCCGATCTGCGGGTAGGCGCCGAAGAAGCCGCGCTTGTTGGCCGGCGCGTGCTCCACGGACATCAGGGCGGCGCCGCCCCATTCGCCTCCGGCGGAGAAGCCCTGCGCGATGCGCAGCAGGATCAGCAGGATCGGCGCTGCCATGCCGATCTGGGCGTAGGTGGGGAGCAGACCGATCGCACAGGTCGCGACACCCATCATGACGAGGGTGAACACCAGGATCTTCTTACGCCCGAAGCGGTCTCCGAGGTGCCCGGCGACGATCGCGCCCAGGGGACGGAAGAGGAAGGAGATACCGATGGTCGCGAAGGAGAGCACCTGCGCCACGGCCGGGTTGGCGTCGGCCAGCGGCGCCATGAAGAGAGGGGCCAGCACCAGGCCCGCTGCCTGGGCGTAGATGAAGAAGTCGTACCACTCGATGGTGGTCCCGACCATGGTCCCCGCGAGGACCTTGCGCTTCTCCTTGGGATCGAGGGTTCCACCGGGTCCTGGGACCGTGGCGTCGGAAGTCGCCATTGCTGCTCCGTAGGTTCTCTACCGGCCGGGGGGCCGAGTTCTCTTTCGGGCCCTGGTCGCCGGACATCCCTGTCCGAACACGGAAGCGGCGGATACCGGGACAGACCATGAGCTCCAGCACACCATGCCATGTGATGCAGTGCACTTTCTACAGTGGGTCCTGCTTTTCCCAGCTAGATGCCTCTGTCCTTACCGAACGGTCGGTTGGGAACCCCGTCTGACAAGGGAGCCTGGCAGCACGCGACCGCCCGGTCACGAACCGAAGAAGTTTCCACGCTGTCCGCCTGGTGAGACGTGTCGCCCCGTCGACACGTCGTCGGGGGGGGGGCCCCCCGCCCGCCGGGGCCCCCCCGCGACGACCTCCTCGGCCTCGGCCCGCGCGGTCACCTCGGGGAACTGGTGGAGCCACCAGGTCGCGCCCACCTCCGCGTAGGGCTCGGGATCCGTGCCGGGCGGCCCGCCCACGGCCACCTCGAACCCGCGCAGGTCGCCCCGGTGCTCGGCGATCACGGACAGCATCGCCGCGAGGTCCTCCGGAGAGCCCTCCGGGCACAGCCCCTGGAAGCGGGCCGCGCGTCGCAGCGGGGCACCCCTGGTGGACTGCGTGGCGACCCACACGGGAATCCCCTCCGCCCGCTCGGGGGTGGGCAGGAAGCGCAGACCGTCCACCCGGTAGTGCTCGCCCTCGTGGTGGACGACGTCGCCGCTCCAGATCCGTTCCAGCAGGTCGAGCCCCTCGTCGAGCATCCCGGCCCGGGTCCGGGGGTCGGTGGTCTCGCCGAGCCTGCCCAGCTCTCCTCCGTTGTCCCCGCCCAGGCCCACGCCGAGGACGAACCGTCCCCCGCTGAGCTGGTCCAGGGCGACGGCCTGCCGGGCCACCACCTGCGGCCTGCGCCGGGACAGCGGCGTGACCCGGGTGCCCAGGATGATCCGCTCGGTGGCCGCGGCCATGGCTGCCAGGGCGATCCAGGGATCACAGACCGGCAGGGTGGGCCGGAGCGGACGCACGACGTGGTCCCAGAGGAAGACGCCGTCGAACCCGGCCAGCTCGGCCCGGGACGCGAGATCGGCCAGCACACGGGAATCGGCGAGCTCCCCGAACGGCGGCAGGTAGAGGGCGCGACGCATCACAGCAGCCCCTTCAGGTAGACACCGGTCCGGCTGTCGGGGACCGACGCGATCCGCTCCGGGGAGCCCTGGGCGACGATCCGGCCGCCCTCCGAGCCCCCGCCGGGGCCGAGGTCGATGACGTGGTCGGCTGTGGTCACGACCCGCATGTCGTGCTCGGCCGCCACCACCGTGGCCCCGGCCGCGACCAGGTCCCGCAGGCGGCCCATGAGGACGTCGGTGTCGTGGGGGTGCAGGCCGGTGGTGGGTTCGTCGAGCAGGTACACGGTGTCCGCGACCCGACGGCGCTGGAGCTCGGTGGCGAGCTTGATCCGCTGCGCCTCGCCGCCGGACAGCTCGGTGGCGGGCTGGCCCAGGCGCAGGTAGCCCAACCCCACCCCGGCCAGGGTGTCCAGGGCCCGGCGTACCGAGGGTTCCTCGGTGAAGAATCCCGCCGCCTCCTCCACCGACATGGCGAGCACGTCCGCGACGGTGAGCCCCCGGTACCGCACGCGCAGGGTGTCGTCGTTGTAGCGGGAGCCGCCGCAGGTCGGGCAGGGCGCGGTGGAACAGGTAGCGGCGGGTCACCGACTCCGGGACGTCGCGCAGCCCGGCCACCGGCCCGCTGTACAGGACCCGCCCGCCGTGCTCGCCCGCGTCCGGGCCGACGTCCACGATCCAGTCCGCTCCGCGCACGATGTCGAGGTCGTGCTCGACGAAGCACACGGTGTTGCCGCCGTCGCGCAGTCTTCGGAGGATGCCGGTGAGCGCCTCGCAGTCGGCCGGGTGCAGCCCCGCCGAGGGTTCGTCCAGCACGTAGACCACGCCGAACAGGCCCGTGCCGAGCTGGGTGGCCAGCCTGATCCGCTGGAACTCGCCGGTGGACAGGGTCGGCGCCGGCCGGTCCACGCTGAGGTAGCCCAGGCCCAGTTCCTCGAGGACCTCCACCCGACCGGTGATCTCACCGGCCAGGGTCGCGGCGGCCCCGGCCCCCTCCCGCCACGGGCGCAGCAGATCGGAGAGTTCGGACAGGGGCAGCGCCGCCAGCTCGGTGATGGTGTGTCCGGCGAAGGTGACCCGTAGGGCCTCCTGCCGCAGCCGCCGCCCTCCGCACTCCGGGCAGGTGCGGTTGACCATGAACTCCGCCGCCTTGCGCCGCCTGGTCTCGCTGGCCGAGGAGGCGTAGGACTTGAGCACCAGCCTGCGCGCGCTGCTGTACCTGCCCTGGTAGGGGCGGTGGACCCGGCCCGCCTCCCGGACGGGGTGGACGGTCACCACGGGCTGTTCGTCGGTGAAGAGGATCCAGTCGCGCTCGCTCTGGGGCAGTTCCCTCCAGGGGCGGTGGATGTCGTACCCGAGGGTGTCGAGGATGTCGCGCAGGTTCTTGCCCTGCCAGGCCCCGGGCCAGGAGGCGACGGCCCCGCCGGCGATGCTCAGGGAGGGATCCGGGACCAGCGACTCCTCGGTGACCTCGTGTTCGATCCCCTCGCCGTGGCACACCGGGCAGGCCCCGACCACGGTGTTGGGGGAGAAGGAGTCCGAGTCCAGGTGCTCCGCGCCGGGCGGATAGGTCCCCGCGCGGGACAGGAGCATGCGCAGAGTGTTGGAGACCGTGGTCAGGGTGCCCACCGTGGAGCGCACGGACGGCGCGGTCCTCGGTTGGGCGAGCGCCACGGCGGGCGGCATGCCGGTGATGTCGTCCACTTCCGGGGCGGGGAGCTGCTGGAGGAGGCGGCGGGCATACGGCGCGACCGACTCCAGGTACCGGTGCTGGGACTCGGCGTAGAGGGTCCCGAAGGCCAGTGAGGACTTCCCGGAACCCGAGACGCCGGTGAAGGCGACCAGGGCGTCACGGGGCAGCTCCGTGTCCACGTTCCTCAGGTTGTGGATGCGGGCGCCGCGCACCCGGATGCGGTCGTCGAACTCTGTCATGTCCCCAGATGTACCCGCTCGGGCCCGTCACCTCGACGGACGGGGGCGACCCGGGGTCGGGCCGCCCCCGGTTCCGCGGGGGTTCGGAGACGCGTGGAGGGTCAGGCCCCGGTGGTGGCGCGGGCGTCGTCGGCGCGGCGCAGACCCAGACGGCCGCGGGTGAACAGGGCGAGGAACACGGCCACGGCCAGGACCGCGGTGACCTCGAGCGTCCCGGCGGGGTCGCCCACGAGCATGCCCTTGAGTCCGGAGACGACGTTGATGGCGGCGTGGGCGATCACGACGGCGATCACGCCGCCGCGCGCGGAGTTGAAGATGTGGCCCAGGACGACTGTGAGTCCCACGCAGAGCAGGGCGTAGGCGGGGAAGTACACCTCTGACTGGACCGTGCCCGCCATTTCGAAGAGGGGGGCGTGCCACACGGCCCAGATCGCACCGAGGGCCACGTTGGCGGCCAGCGGGGGGAGCGCCCCCTGGAGGCGGGGCAGAGCGAACCCGCGCCAGCCCAGCTCCTCGTTGCCGCCGCCGACCAGCGCGATGAGTACGAACTGGACCGGCACCCCCAGGAGTGCCGCCCTGAGCGCCTCCTCCTCGACCGCGGCCGTCCCCAGGAACACGGGGAGAGCGGCCGCTGCGGCGATGGAGAGGACGATCAGCGCGGTGATGGCGTAGGGCCGGACGCCTCCCCGGCGGCGGAGGGAGTGGCGCCGGAAGAGGGCGCCCACTCCGGAACGGCCCTGAGTGAAGGCGGTGACGAGGATCGCGGCCACCATCGGGCCGAAGGCGCCGACGAGGACGGCGGGTGTGGGGTCGCCGCCGTCAAGGAGCCGAGCGCCGAACCACCAGGCGGTCCAGGAGAAGGCGAAGGCGAGGACCAGGAACGCGGTGAGGCCTCGCGGGTCGACGGCGGTGGTCCGCGAGGGGTCGGGTGCGGTGACGGGAGCGGTCGTGTTCGGACGTGGTGAGGAGATCTCGGTTGCCATGCAGAGAAACATACACTGTTGGATAGAATCCGACAACGTATGATTGCTTGTATGCTGTTGGACATGGATGAACAAGGCTCCGACCAGCGGATCGACAGCGTCTTCCACCGCCCCCAACGCCGCCGCCGTTCACAACCCGCGCTCAACAGGGAACGGATCGTCACCGCGACCATCACGCTGCTCGACCGCGAGGGCGCCTCCGCGCTGACCATGCGCAAGGTGGCCGCCGAACTCGGGGTGCACGCGACCAGCCTCTACTGGTACGTGGAGCGCAGGGAGGACCTCGTCGACCTGGCCGTGGACGAGGTCCTGGCCGAGGCCGCCGCCGGGCTGCCCGCGGCCGACACCCCCTGGGACACCGCCCTCAAGGAGACGGCCCAGCGGTTCTACACGGCGCTGACCTCGCACACCTGGGCCGCCGAGTTCGCGGGCTCACGCCCTCTCATCGGCCCGAACGCGGTCGCCCTGTCGAGACGGATCATCGAGGCGCTCGGAGTGCTCGGCGGCGAGGAGGAACGCCAGGCGGTGGCCATCCGCGCGGTGTCCAACCAGATCCTCGGCGCGGCCACCTCGGCCGTCGCCATGAGCGTGGCCAGGGCGGACCGCGTGGAGGAACACGAGGGCGCCGTCATGACGGCCTTGTCGGAGCCGGACGCCCTGGCCGTGGAGAACACCTTCTTCGACCAGGCGCTGGACCTCATCGTGCGGGGGATCAGGGCCAGCGACGAGGCCTGACCGAGCAGGGCGCCCGGTGTCCGACGCCGGGAACCACGGAGGCCCCGCTCCCCCTTGGGGGAACGGGGCCTCCGCGTTGCCTCCGTGGTTCCCGGTGTCCGACGCCGGGAACCACGGAGGCCCCGCTCCCCCTTGGGGGAACGGGGCCTCCGCGTGCTGCGAGGGATCAGCCGGTGTAGTTGGGGTCCTGCTCGATCGGGGTGACCGGGCCGGCCTCGGCCACAGTGGGCTCCGACACCCTCTCCGGCTCGGCCGGAGCGGGAGCAGGCTCCTCGGGAGCGGGCGTGGGCTCCTCGGGAGCGGGCGTGGGCTCCTCGACGGAGGGGTCCTCCGGGGTGACCGGGGCCTCCGCCGGAGCTTCGGGGGCGGGGAGAGCCGGGGACTCGTCCGACGCGAACGCCGGGGCGGCGCCGAAGAAGGCGGCCGCCATCGCGGCGACGATGAGCACTCGGGACTTCACGCGCATGGTTGACCTCTTGTCGTGTGTTCGGGTGGCCGCTCGGTGAGCGGTCATTCGTTGATCTCGACCGGAGTGCCGATCGGCAGGCGTTCGGCCATCCAGGTGACGTCGTCGTTGGACACCCGGATGCAGCCGTGGCTGACCTCGCCGCCCAGGCCCGACTCGTCGTCGGTGCCGTGCAGCCCGAGCTGGCCGGGGCCGCCCGCGAAGCTCTCCAGGGTGTCGGAGTGCCCGCTGAGGCCGAAGGCGAAGGCCCCGTACTCGCCGTCGGGGTCCGAGGGCCGCAGCAACTCGGTGAAGTAGTACTCACCGGGCGGCGTCGGAGTGTCGCCCGTACCGATGCCGATCGGGCCGGTCAGAACCTCCTCCTCGCCCTCGGTGACGGTGAGGGAGAACTCCGACATGTCGACCACCACGCGGTACGCAGTGACGGTGATCTCGACGTCGTCGGCCTCGATCCAGCCCGTGGACCCGTTGGGCCGCACTGGCAGGAGCACCTTCAGCCAGTCACCCCGAACCTGCTGGACGAGGAAGGCCCGGTCCGCGCCGAAGTCGTTCGGGTTGGCGAGAGTGTGCACGACCTCGCCGCCGTCCGGCTCGGAGCGGACCTCGATCTCGTCGGCGAGGACCGTAGCGACGTACGCACCCTCGGGCTCCGCCGCCACCTCAGTCCCAGCCGACTCCACGGGGACCTCCTCCGAGGGCCCCGACGACGAGCAGGCGGTCACGACGGCCAGTACGGCGACGGCGGCCAGGACGGGAAGTCTCCCGACGGGTCCACCGGGTATCAGGGATCGGCGCATGGGGTCCATCCGGTCGAGGGAGTCCGGCGGATCTCTCCGCGCCGGACACCATGAAGACTGGCCGAGGAATGTGAAGAACCCGTGTGGCCGCCGTGTGCGTCCCATGTGGTGACCTGCGGCGTCCCCCGACACCCCCGTCGGCCCAGCTCTCGGCGGTCGTACGATCGTCGGTGCCGGGGGTCCCGTCCCCGGTCGGCGAACGGAGGCCCTTCACGTGTGCGCGCATGTCCTGGTGGCCGAGGACGACGTGAACCAGGCCGAACTCATCCGGCGCTACCTGGAGCACGAGGGCCATACCGTCCGTGTGGTCCACAACGGCCGGTCCGTGCTGGAGGAACACCACCGCGACCGCCCCGACCTGATCGTGATGGACGTGATGATGCCGGTGATGAGCGGGTTGGAGGCGTGCCGTGTCCTGCGGGCCGAGTCCGACGTGGCGGTGCTGCTGCTGACCGCCCGGTCCACCGAGGAGGACCTGCTCACCGGGCTGGACCTGGGAGCGGACGACTACGTCACCAAGCCCTACAGCCCGCGCGAGCTCATGGCGCGGGTACGCACGCTGCTGCGCCGCTCCCGCACCCCGGTCCGGGACGAGGAGCGGGTGCTGGAGGCGGGCCCCATCACCGTGGACCCGGCCCGGCACATGGTGCGGGTCGACGGGGAACCGGTGCAGTGCACCCCCGTGGAGTTCCAGTTGCTCCAGGCCCTGGCGGTCCGACCGGGCCGGGTGCTGAGCCGGGCCCAGCTGTTGGAGCTCATCCACGGGATCAGCGGCTACATCACCAAACGCACCATCGACGTCCATGTGAAGAACCTGCGTCGCAAGATCGAGCCCGCCCCCCGGAAACCGGTCCGGCTGGTCACCGTCTACGGCGTGGGCTACAAGCTCGCGGTGCCCGAACGTGTCCGCTGACCGGCCGCGCGGGGGAGCACGATGGGCCTCCCTGCGACACGGCCTCCTGTTCCGTCTGCTGGCGGGTTCGGTCCTGGTGGCGGTCTGCTCGATCACGGCGACGGCCTGGCTGTCGGTGCAGCGGACCTCGGAGTCCATCACCACCCAGCAAGGGGAGACCCTGACGGTGGACACTCACATCCACGACACCCTCCTCGGATACGCGGCCACACACCAGGACTGGACGGGAGTGTCGGGGGCCGTCCGGGACCTGGCCGAGGAGACCGGGCGGCGGATCGTCCTCACCACCGAGGGTCGGGCGGTCGTCACCGACTCCGCCGCCCCGGCCAAGGGAGCGGGGGACCCCCCTCCGCTGCCCTCCCGGGCGTCGTCGGTGGTGGACCCTCTGGCGGTGGACGTCACCCTGGTCGCCGGGAACGGTGACCGCATCGATCCGCGCGCGGTGGGCCCCTTCGCCCTCACGGAGGAGGAACGCGGGTCACTGCGCACCCAGGCCGAACAGGGGGCGTCCTGTCTGGAGGAGATCCACGCAATCCCCGCCGAGGTGGTGACCGGGCCGACCGGGCGCCCCGCGGTCGAGTCGGAACGCGGGGACGCCCACATCTGGGCCGACTGCGGCCTCGACACGCTCGATCAGCCGGTCGGCGGCGAGGAAGGGGCGCTGGCCGACCTCAACGCGCGCGCCTCCGACTGCGGCGACCCCGAAGCGAAACTCACCTACGCGATGGACGGCCGCACCGGGGGCCTCGTGATCACGGGGAGCCCGCCCGTGCCGGCGCCGGTCCCGGACGACGCCCGCCCACCGGCCGCGCCCGAGGAGCCTGTCGCTCCCGATCCGGAGGACCCCCCGGAGGCCGCCGATCCGGGAGAGGAGGTCCCCGTCCCCGGACCGGCGCACCCGAACGAGGAGGAGCCCGCCGTTCCCTCGCACGCACCGGGTCCAGTCGAACCGGACACGGGACCGGTAGAGGAGGCTCCGGAGGCCTGGACGTCCCCTGGCGAGGAGGACCCGGGCCCCGTCGGCGCCGAGAGCCTGACGTGGTCGAGGGTCGAACTGGGCCCGGAGGCCGCCGCCTGCCTGGACGCCGCCCGACGCGCCCAGCTCGACCCCCACGTGGCTCCCGCCGCGCTGCTGTTCATCGACGACCCCGCCGAGGGACCCGAGGCGGGGCTGTCACTGTCCCGCGAGGGCGCCCTGCGCCTGGGTGGCGTGGTGTTGCTGATCCTGGTGTTGACCGTGGTGGTGAGCACCACCCTGGCGACCCGGCTGCTACGCCCCGTGCGGGCGCTCACTGACGCCGTGAACCACATGAGGGAGGGTGGTGGGCCCACCGCCCGGGTGGAGGTCCGCGACGCCGGGGAGATCGGCCGCCTCGCGGAGGCGTTCAACGAGATGTCCGAGCACCTGGAGCGGGCCGAGGACCAGCGCAAGGCGATGGTGAGCGACGTGTCGCACGAGCTGCGGACGCCGCTGAGCAACCTGCGCGGCTGGCTGGAGGCGGTCCAGGACGGAGTGGTCGATCCCGACCCGGACCGCATGGAGATGCTGCTCGGAGAGACCCTGCTGCTCCAGGCGGTCATCGACGACCTCCAGGACCTCGCCCTGGCCGACTCCGGGCGGCTGCGCCTGGCCCCGGAACCGGTGGAGGTCGGTCCGCTCGTCGGCCGGGTGGTCGCGGGCCACGAGCTGCGCGCGGAGGAGGCCGGGGTGCGCCTGGTCGACCAGTCGCGCGACGTGACCCTCGTCGCCGACCGCACCCGGATGCTCCAGGTGCTGGGGAACCTGGTCGGCAACGCGCTACGGCACACCCCGGAGGGCGGGACCGTCACCGTG
The DNA here is from genome assembly GCF_018070675.1 of Nocardiopsis sp. B62. Taxonomy (NCBI): domain Bacteria; kingdom Bacillati; phylum Actinomycetota; class Actinomycetes; order Streptosporangiales; family Nocardiopsidaceae; genus Nocardiopsis; species Nocardiopsis sp. B62. The sequence goes on from NZ_JAGPXK010000008.1 coordinate 36,234, forward strand.
CAGGCGTACCGGGCGGGCCCGGACGCGGTGATCCGGGTGGTCGACACCGGGGTCGGCATCGCCGAGGAGGACCTGCCGCACGTCTTCGACCGGTTCTGGCGGGCGGACCGGTCCCGCAACCGGCGTACCGGAGGCAGTGGCCTCGGGCTGGCCATCGTGCGCGGACTCGTGGAGTTGCACGGTGGTTCGGTGACGGCGGACAGCACGGTCGGGGAGGGGACGGCCTTCAGCCTCAGGATGCCCCTCGCTGGTCCCTCCGCCGGGTAGGCGCAAGTCGACATGGCGACTCGGAGGGGTGTCGACAAAGAGCCGAGTCGATCCGGCGACACACGAGGGCGGAGCCGGTACGGCGCCCTGGCTTCCAGGGGGACTAGGGTCGCGTCGGCACCGCGAAACCGCCCCGCAGGGCACGGCGACGCGGCGGTGACGCTCCCACCCCCCGGCGACCACGGGTCGCCCCGTGAGCACCCACGCCTTCCAACGAACGTTCGACTGACGAAACGCGGGCTGATGACGGATCGGGACGCTCCCTACCTGGTGGGCCTGTTCGCGCTGACCGTGGCCACCGGAATCGTGGACGCGGTCAGCTACCTCGCACTGGACTACGTCTTCACCGGCAACATGACCGGGAACGTGCTCTTCGTGGGGTTCGGGATCGGCGGATCCGACAGCGTTCCCCTGCTGAGCAACGCGACCGCCCTCGCCGGGTTCCTCGCCGGCGCCATCGCCGCCGGACGCCTCGTGCGCGGCCGGACGCACGAGACGCGACTACCGACCGCCCACCTGCTGCTGCTCACCGGTACCTCGGTCGCGGTCGTGGGGATCGGCCTCGCCTGGCTCCTGCTGGGCGGTCTCACGGGCGGATGGCTCCTGGGCCTGACCGCGTTCCTCGCGGCGGCGATGGGCATACAGGCGGTCGCCGCCCGGGGCGCGGCGATCCCCGACGTCAACACGGTGGTCATCACGAGCACGCTGGTGAACTTCGCCCTGGACAGTCCGCTGGCCGGTGGCACGGGGGAGAAGTGGGTGCGCCGCGCCGGTGCGGTGGTCTCCATGGGAGCCGGGGGCGCGATCGGCGCGATCCTCGTGAACTCCTGGTCCGGTGCGGGAGCGCTGCTCGTCGGTGGCGTGTGCATGGGCGCTGGCACCCTCGCGCTGGCCGCAGCGCGGCGCCAACGCCACTGAGAGCCCTGCGGGTCGTTCCCCTGGCCGCCGGGGGGCGGCGGTTTGGGGAGAAGGCCAGGGGCTACGCGAGTGACGAGCGGACGGCGGCGGGCGCGCAGCAGAGAAGGCTGCCGCTCGGGGTCCCGTGGCCCGAACCGGGCAACGCCGCACCGCCGTCCGTTTCCTCACCTCCGAGGAAGCCCGCATGGTCACCGGCACCGGTTTCGCGGCCGCAGGGGAGATCCCGCACGGGCATGAAAAAAGACCCCCCGAAGGGAGTCTTTTCGCTGGGTGGGCGTACCAGGACTTGAACCTGGGGCCTCATCCTTATCAGGGATGCGCTCTAACCGACTGAGCTATACGCCCGCGTTCCGTGTGGAACTCTACCGCATCCCGAGGGGCGGAGCGAACCGGAAACCTCGGGTGGAGAGGAGGTGCGCGGCCCTGCCGCGTCCCTCTTCACCTTCGATTTTAGCGGGTTTCGGGAGTGCTCTGGACGGGCCGGGACCGGCCCCTCGGAGAGGGACCGGGCCCGGGTCGAGACGGAGGGCTACTCGGCCTCGGAGAGCGTGACGTCGACGCCACCGACCAGGTCGGAGACCAGGTTGTAGAGCATCGCGCCCACCGTGGAGAGGGCCGTGATCAGCACGACGTTCAGCGCGCCGATCACACCCGTGTAGCCGAGCACGCGGCCCGGGGAGAACCAGGCGGCCGGGTTGAGACCCAGCTCGTCCTCTCCGCCGTCACCCTCCAGGAGGGCGTTGATCATGTTGGTCAGTTCGTCGAACACACCCAGCATCGACAGGGTCGCGTAGATCACCGCGACCGCGACGAACAGGATGATGAAACAGACGAGGGAGACCACGAAGGCGAACTTCATGACCGACCACGGCTCCACGCGGGAGACGGTCAGGTGGGCCTTGCGGCTCGCCAGGGTCGCCTTGACCGCGCTCGGGCCCGCGGGAGTGGACTCCTCCTCGGGCTCGGCACGCGACTCGGTTGCCTCCGGCTCCGGGGTCACGGCCTCCGAGGAGTCCTCAGCGGTCGCTCCCGCCGTCTCCACGTCCGCGTCACCGGCGGTGGCAGCCGCGTCGGACTCGTTGCTGGTGGTGTTCCGCTGGTTCTCAGACATAGAAACGTTACCGCTGGACTTTCGTTGAGACGAGTCGATCCATGTGTCCCGCGGGGCCGCCGAAACGCACCCCACGGGACGTACTGGGCTTAACGCGCAGTCTAGGCCTCGGGGTTGCCTTCACCCGCGACCCGCTCGCCCGTGTCGGCGTTGGCGGCCTCGACGGCGTCGGCGACCTCCTCGGCCTCGGCCTCCTCAGCGGCCTCGGCGTTCGCGGCGACGGCCACGATCTTGTTGCCCTTGTCCAGGTTCATCAGCCGGACACCCATGGTGGTGCGCCCGGAGCGCTTCACCTCGGCGGCGCCGGTGCGGATGACCCCGCCGGCGGAGGTGATCGCGAAGATCTCGTCCACCTCCGGGTCCACCATGAGGGCACCGACCAGCTTGCCCCTGGCCTCCACGACCTTGGCGGTCAGCACGCCCTTGCCGCCGCGGTTCTGCACCGGGTACTGCTCCGAGGGGGTCCGCTTGGCGTAGCCGTTCTCGGTGGTGACCAGCACGTCGGTGGAGCCGTCGTCGGGGCGGATGACGTCCATGGAGAGCAGGTAGTCGCCCTCCAGGAACCGCATGCCGATCACACCGCTGGTGGCGCGGCCCATGGGCCGCAGCGACTCGTCGGAGGCCGGGAAGCGGATCGCCTGGGCGTCGCTGGAGATCAGCAGCAGGTCGTCGTCGGGGAAGACCAGGCGCGCCGCGATCAGCTCGTCCTCCTCGCGGAGGTTGATCGCGATGATGCCCGCCGCGCGCGCGGAGTCGAAGTCCTCCAGGCGCGACTTCTTCACCAGGCCCTCGCGGGTGGCCAGCACCAGGTACGGCGCCGCCTCGTAGTCGCGCAGCGCCATGATCTGCGCGATCTCCTCACCCGGCTGGAAGGGCAGCAGGTTGGCGACGTGCTGGCCACGGGCGTCACGAGCGGCCTCCGGCAGCTCGTAGGCCTTAGTCCGGTACACCCGGCCCTGGTTCGTGAAGCACAGGATCCAGTGGTGGGTGGTGGTGACGAAGAAGTGCTGGACGATGTCGTCCTGCTTGAGCTGGGCACCCCGCACGCCCTTACCGCCGCGCTTCTGCGCACGGTAGTTGTCGATGCGGGTGCGCTTGGCGTACCCACCGCGGGAGATCGTGACGACCACGTCCTCCTCGGCGATGAAGTCCTCCATGCGCATGTCACCCTCGAACGGGATGATGTGCGTGCGCCGCTCGTCGCCGTACTTGTCGACGATCTCGCCCAGCTCATCGCGGATGATGGTCCGCTGGCGGGGGTCCGAGGAGAGGATGTCGTTGTAGTCGGTGATGAGCGCCATCAGCTCGTCGTACTCGGCGGTCAGAGCGTTGCGCTCCAGCGCGGCGAGCTTGCGCAGCTGCATGTCGAGGATGGCGCGCGCCTGGATGTCGTCGATCTCCAGCAGGCCCATCAGGCCGGTGCGCGCGTCGTCGGCCGAGGCGCTACCCCGGATGAGGGCGATGACCTCGTCGATCCGGTCCATCGCCCGGAGCAGGGCACGCAGGATGTGCGCCCGCTCCTCGGCCTTGCGCAGCAGGTACTTCGTCCGGCGGACGATGACCTCGACCTGGTGCTTGACCCAGTGGCGGATCATCTGGTCCAGGCGCAGGGTGCGCGGCACCCCGTCGACCAGGGCCAGCATGTTCGCGCCGAAGGTCTCCTGGAGCTGGGTGTGCTTGTACAGGTTGTTCAGCACGACCTTGGCGACGGCGTCGCGCTTGAGCACGATGACCAGGCGCTGACCGGTGCGGCCGCTGCTCTCGTCGCGCACGTCGGCGATGCCGGTGATCTTGCCGTCCTTGACGAGGTCGGCGATCTTCAGCGCGAGGTTGTCCGGGTTGACCTGGTAGGGCAGCTCGGTGATGACCAGGGTCTGGCGGCCCCGGCCGTCCTCCTCGACCTCGACCACGGCGCGCATGGTGATGGAGCCGCGCCCGGTCCGGTAGGCCTCCTCGATCCCGCGCTTGCCCACGATGAGTCCGCGCGTGGGGAAGTCGGGGCCCTTGACGCGGGCGATGAGCTGGTCGAGCAGCTCCTCGTCCTCGACCTCGGGGTTGTCGAGGTACCAGTTGACGCCGTCGGCGACCTCGCGCAGGTTGTGCGGCGGGATGTTGGTTGCCATGCCGACCGCGATCCCCGAGGAGCCGTTGACCAGCAGGTTCGGGAAGCGGGCGGGCAGCACGACGGGCTCGGAGGAGCGGCCGTCGTAGTTGGGCCGGAAGTCGACGGTCTCCTTGTCGATGTCCCGGAGCATCTCCATGGCCAGCGGCGCGAGCTTGCACTCGGTGTAGCGCATGGCGGCGGCCGGGTCGTTGCCCGGCGAGCCGAAGTTGCCGTTCGGGTCGACCAGCGGCATCCGCATCGACCACCACTGGGCCAGGCGGACCAGGGTGTCGTAGATGGCGCTGTCACCGTGCGGGTGGTAGTTACCCATCACGTCACCGACGACGCGGGCGCACTTGAAGTAACCGCGGTCGGGGCGGTACCCGCCGTCGTACATCGCGTACAGCACGCGCTGGTGGACCGGCTTGAGGCCGTCACGGACGTCGGGGAGGGCCCGGCCGACGATGACCGACATCGCGTAGTCGAGGTAGCTGCGCTGCATCTCGACCTGGATGTCGACGGGTTCGATCCGGTCGGTCACGCGCGACAGGGACTCGACACTGGAGTCCCCGCCCTCAGGGGCGTCGGGGTTGTTCGCATCCGTCACGGATGTCGATCCCTTCTACGAAGCTTGCTGGAGCACGGGTGGGAGCGGGGGACCTAGATGTCCAGGAAGCGGACGTCCCTGGCGTTGCGCTGGATGAAGGCGCGCCGCGACTCGACGTCCTCACCCATGAGCACGCTGAACATCTCGTCGGCCTGGGCCGCGTCCTCCAGGTTGACCTGGTCGAGAACACGGCGGTCCGGGTCCATCGTGGTGTCCCACAGCTCGTTGGCGTTCATCTCGCCCAGACCCTTGAAGCGCTGCACCATGTCGCGCGGGCGCGGGTCCCTCTTGCCATCGGCGATCCCGGCCTCGATGACCCGGTCGCGCTCGGCGTCGGAGAAGGCGTAGCTGGCGTCGCTGCCCTTCTGGTCCCACTTGATCTTGTAGAGCGGCGGGCGGGCCAGGTAGACGTTCCCGGCCTCGACCAGCGGCTTCATGAAGCGGAACAGCAGGGTGAGCAGCAGCGTCCTGATGTGCTGGCCGTCGACGTCGGCGTCGGCCATCAGGATGATCTTGTGGTACCGCAGCTTCTCGGCGTCGAACTCCTCGTGGATTCCGGTGCCCAGGGCGGTGATGATCGCCTGGACCTCGTTGTTCTTGAGGATGCGGTCGATCCGCGACTTCTCGACGTTCAGGATCTTGCCGCGGATAGGCAGGATGGCCTGGTTGTGCGGGTTGCGACCACCCTTGGCGGAGCCACCGGCCGAGTCACCCTCGACGATGTAGACCTCGCACTCCTCCGGCTTGGTGGACTGGCAGTCCGACAGCTTGCCCGGGAGGGAGGTGGTCTCGAGGAGGGTCTTGCGGCGGGTCAGGTCGCGGGCCTGGCGGGCGGCCACGCGGGCGCGGGCGGCCTGGCTGGCCTTGGACACGATGTCCTTGGCCTCGCCGGGGTTGCGCTCGAACCAGTCGCGCAGGTGCTCGTTGGTGACCTTCTGGACGAAGGACTTGGCCTCGGTGTTGCCGAGCTTCGTCTTGGTCTGGCCCTCGAACTGCGGGTCCGCGAGCTTGACCGAGATGATCGCGGTCAGGCCCTCACGGATGTCGTCACCGGTGAGGTTGTCCTCCTTCTCGCGCAACAGCTTCTGGTCCCGGGCGTACCGGTTGACCAGCGTGGTGAGCGCGGAACGGAAACCCTCCTCGTGCGTGCCGCCCTCCGCCGTGTTGATGGTGTTGGCGAAGGTGTGCACGGACGAGGTGTAGGACTGGTTCCACTGCATGGCGATCTCGACCGCGATGCCCTCGCCGTCCTCCTCGAAGGAGATGATCGACGCGTGCGCCGGCTCCTTCTTGGCATTGATGTGCCGGACGTAGTCCGACAGACCCTCCTCGTAGTGGAAGGTGTTGACCACGGGACCTTCGTCCGTGTGGTCGGGCCGCTCGTCGCGGATGGTGATGGACAGCCCCTTGTTGAGGAAGGCCATCTCCTGCATCCGGCGGGCGAGCGTCTCGAACGAGAACGTGGTGGTCTCGAAGATGTCCGCGTCGGCCCAGAAGGTGATCTGGGTACCGGTGTCGTCGGTCGCCTCGCCCTTGACGAGGTCGCCCGTGGGGGCGGTCATCTCGTAGTGCTGGCGCCAGACGTGACCCTGCTGGCGGATCTCCACGTCCAGTGCCGTGGAGAGCGCGTTGACGACGGAGATGCCGACACCGTGCAGACCGCCGGAGACCGCGTAGGACTTTCCGTCGAACTTGCCACCCGCGTGCAGCGTGGTGAGGACGACCTCCACGGCCGGACGCTTCTCCACCGGGTGGATGCCGACCGGGATGCCGCGGCCGTTGTCGGCCACCCTGATCCCGCCGTCGGCGAGCAGCGTCACCTCGATGGCGTCGGCATAGCCCGCCAGGGCCTCGTCGACAGAGTTGTCGACCACCTCGTAGACCAGGTGATGCAGACCCCGCTCGCCGGTGGAGCCGATGTACATACCCGGGCGCTTGCGTACTGCCTCGAGCCCTTCGAGAACCGTGATTGATCCTGCGTCGTAGGCCAAGTGGGAACACCCTCCTGCTGGGGACGCCTGTCGGCAGCGGTCGAGCGGACGACGGTCAACCCACGACAGGGTGATCGGAGGGCCGACTTGCCGCGACACCTGGGGGATCACCGTTCGCCGCACGGGCCGTCCGCCCACCCTCTACATGGGAGCGTGATACCGGCTACAGGCGTCTGAAGAACCGTCTCCATGATACCCCGCCCGGTGCGACAAAGTGGCATTGGCGGCCCTGTGCCGCTCCAGAACGAACGTTCGGGGCGGGAGCCGAGTCCCTACACGCGGGAGACCCCTTGCGCAAGTCCCGGCGCGGTTGAGTGGCCTTCGCAAGGCCTCCGCGCCTGCCCGGTACGACGCCACTGGAGGGAAGGGGTCTCGCACCCGGGGAGCGCGCGTCGGAGCGGACGTCGGTGTACCGCGCGGGACTCCCAGGTCACAGACGTGCCGAGGGCAACAGGGGGCAATCCGGACGGTGTCACCGTCGACGAAAACCCGGCCCCTTGACCTTGATCGCGATGACCGTGCCGTCGCCGAGTTCCTCGTTCAGGCGGCGCATCAGGTCCCGAACCATCGCTCGCGCGTGGGCCGCCATCGTCGGTGAATCGGCGACGACAACGAGTTCGCCTTCCGAATAACTCTCCGGCCGCAGGTGTTCGGCATTGAAATCACCAACGATGTCCGCCCAGCGGCCGAACACGCCGCCGATGGCGACCTGTTCCTGCCAGCCGTGTTCGATCAGCCAGGTGCGCACCGCGTCGCCGAACAACTGCGGCTCGTTTCGTGACCGCAACCGGCCACGCCTGCGGTTCCGGTTCATGCCCCGGGGGACGGCGCCGCGCTCGCGGGCCTCCGCGCGAGCCCGGGCCAGAGCCTGGCGCGCCAGGTCGGCGCCGGAGGCCGGGGGAGTGTCAGGGACCGGGGGGGCCTGCGGCGCGGTCGGCGAACCGTTGTCCACAGGGTGTGGACGAACCGCGCCGGACGGAGCCCCGGCGACGTCACGGCCGGAGGCGGGATCCACAGGCTGTGGAGAACCCTCACGCACTCTCGACCACCCCCTCACGCACGCCGAACCGCGCACCGTCCAGCTCCACCGGGATGTCCTCGGCGACCGCCGCCGTCACCAGTACCTGCTCTGTGTCGCGCACCCGCTCGGTCAGCCTGCGGCGGCGCTCGGAGTCCAGTTCGGCGAAGACGTCGTCCAGGATGAGGACCGGGTCGTCACCGTCGGCCCGCAGCAGCTCGAACGCGGCCAGCTTGAGCGACAGGGCGTACGACCACGACTCACCCTGGCTGGCGTACCCCTTGGCGGGCAGGTCACCGAGCTGGAGGTGCAGGTCGTCGCGGTGCGGGCCGACCAGGCTGACGCCCCGCTGGAGCTCCCGGTCACGCGTTCGCTCCATGGCCTCGCGCAGGAGGTCCACGAGCTGTGGGCGATCGTGCGGGAGTTCCCCGCCCTCCTCGATCCAGGAGCTCCGGTAGGTGGGCACGGCCGGGCCACCGGAGTCGGTCAGCCCCGCGTACGAGTGCGCGATCAGCGGACGCAGCTCCTCCACCAGCGCCAGTCGCGCCGCCAGAAGCTCCGCCCCGGTCTCGGCCAGGTGGGAGTCCCAGACCTCCAGCGTGCTCAGGTCCGGGGTGGCCCGCTGACGCAGCCGCGCCGAGGCCGACTTCAGCAGGGCGTTGCGCTGCTTGAGCACCCGCTCGTAGTCCGAGCGCACCCCCGCCATCCGGGGAGCGCGCGCCACCAGGAGGTCGTCGAGGAACCGGCGCCGCTCCCCGGGGTCGCCCTTGACCAGGGCCAGGTCCTCGGGGGCGAAGAGCACCGTCCGCAGGATGCCCAGCACGTCGCGGGGGCGCCCGGCAGCCCCACGGTTGACCCTGGCGCGGTTGGCGCGGCCCGGGTTGATCTCCAGGTCGACCAGCATGTCCCGGCCGTCACGGACGACCTTGGCGCTGACGATGGCGCGCGGAGCACCCTGGCGGACCAGGGGGGTGTCCGAGGAGACCCGGTGGCTGCCGAGGGTGGCGACGTACCCGATCGCCTCGACGAGGTTGGTCTTGCCCTGACCGTTGGACCCGACGAACACGCTCACGCCGGGTTCGAGTCGCAACTGGGCCGTCTCGTAGGAGCGGAAATCGGCCAGTTGCAGGTGGGCGACGTACATCCGGCCTTCCTCCTGGAACGGGGGAGCGGGAAGCGGTGGGGAGGGATCGAGTGGAAACGCCACCCGGGGTCGGTCCGGTGTCCCGGACCGACCCCGGGTGGCGGAGCGGGCGCGGTCAGCCCTGCTCGGAGTCCTTGGGCCCGGCCTTGGTGACGGCGTGCCCGCCGAACTGGTTGCGCAGGGCGGCCACGACCTTCATGGCCTCGCTGTCGTCCTGACGGGACGCGAACCGCGCGAAGAGGGACGCGGTGATCGCCGGGGCGGGGACCGCGAGGTCCACGGCGGCCTGGACCGTCCAGCGGCCCTCGCCGGAGTCCTGCACGTACCCGCGCAGCTCGGACAGGTCCGGGTCCTCCTCCAGGGCGCGGCCCAGCAGGTCCAACAGCCAGGAGCGCACGACGGTGCCCTCACGCCAGCTCTCGAAGGTACCCGGGACGTCCTTGACGATCCCGGAGGCGACCATCAACTCGTAGCCCTCGGCGAAGGACTGCATCATGCCGTACTCGATGCCGTTGTGGACCATCTTCACGAAGTGGCCCGCGCCGACCGCACCGGCGTGCACGAAGCCGCCGCCGTCGTCGGGGGTCAGGGAGTCGAAGACGGGGCGCAGGCGCTCCACGTCCTCGGCTCGGCCGCCGACCATGATCCCGTAGCCGTTCTGGCGGCCCCACACACCGCCGCTGACACCCGCGTCGACGTAGCCGACACCCCGGGCCGCCAGCGCCTCGGCGCGTGGCGCGTCGTCGACGTAGTGGGTGTTGCCGCCCTCGACGACGATGTCGCCCTCGGAGAGGAGGTCGCCGAGCTCGGAGACGATCGTGGCCGTCGGGTCGCCGGACGGGACCATCACCCACACCACGCGGGGGGCTTCGAGGCGGCCGACGAGCTCCGACAGGGTCTCGACGTCGCGCTCACCGGGGGAGACGTCGTAGCCGACGACCTCGTGCCCCTTCTCACGCAGGCGGGCGGCCATGTTGCCGCCCATCTTGCCGAGACCGATCATTCCGAGTTGCATGTGTGGACTCCCCTAGGGCACCTGCGGACATGTGGAAGCCGACCGGCCCGTGGCGCTGTGCACGGGCCGGGCGGCGGACGCTCGTCGGTGGAACGGGCGTTCCGGTCAGCCGGAGAGGCGGACCGGCATGATCAGGTAGCGGTACTCGGGGGAAGCACCCTCCTCAGCGGGCTTCCCGGTGAGGATCGCGGGCTTGGTCGAGGTGGTGAAGTGCAGGCGGGCCACGTCGGTGCCGATGGCGCCCAGCCCGTCCAGCAGGAACCCGGAGTTGAAGGCGATCTGGATGTCCTCGCCGTCCAGGTCCGCCTCCAGGGTCTCCACGGCCTGCGCGTCCTCGCCGGTGCCCGCCTCCAGGACCAGCGCGCCCTGGGAGAAGGCCAGGCGCAGCGGGGTGTTGCGCTCGGCGACCAGCGAGACGCGCTTGACGGCCTCGACGAACTCGGAGCGGCTGACCTCGGCCACGGTGTTGAAGGTGTCCGGCAGCAGCGCGCGGTACTTGGGGAACTCGCCGTCGAGCAGGCGCGTGGTGGTCCGGCGGCCGCCGCCCTCGAAGCCCATCATGCCCTCGCCGGACTCGCTGCCCGCCAGGGCGATGGCGACCTCGGCTCCGGAGGTGAGCGACTTGGCGGTGTCGTGGAGGGTCTTGGCCGGGACCAGCGCGACGGCGGACAGGTCCGGGTTCTCCGGCTTCCAGCTGAGCTCGCGGACGGCGAGGCGGTAGCGGTCGGTGGAGGCGAGGGTGATGGTCTCGCCCTCGATCTCGACGCGGATGCCGGTGAGCATCGGGAGCGTGTCGTCACGGCCGGCCGCAACGGCGACCTGGCTGACGGCGGCGGCGAACGCGTCGCTGCCGATGGTCCCGCTCACGCCGGGCATCTCCGGGAGGGACGGGTAGTCCTCGACCGGCATGGTGTTCAGGGTGAACTTGGCGCTTCCGCAGCTCACGACGACCTTCGGGCCGTCCGTGGAGATCTCCACAGTCTGTGGAGGAAGGTTGCGGGTGATCTCGGCGAGGAGACGGCCGGAGACCAGGGTCTGCCCCGGCTCCTCGATCTCGACGTCCACCGAGACCTGCGCCGAGACCTCGTAGTCGAAGCCGGACAGGCGGACGCGCTGGCGGTCGTCGACCTCACCGGCGTCCAGCAGGATTCCGGCGAGGACCGGTACAGAGGGGCGCGTCGGCAGTGTGCGCGCTGTCCAGGCGACAGCGTCGGCCAGTACGTCGCGTTCGACCCGGAACTTCACTTTCCGACTCTCTTTCCGCCCGACCGGGGACCGGTCGCAGCCTCAACGTTGCAGCTCGTGGGTGTCTCGTGGGTCCGCCGGGGGGTTGTTTCCCCAGGGTGTGGACGGCGTCCGCAGCGAGGGCGGACCGTGCCGCCGGAGCGGTCTCGGACTCCGTAGGGGTCACCGCTCAGACCGGGCGGCGGAGGACAGGGGCGAGACCACACGTTACCCGGATTCACCCGCTGCCGCTGCCAGCTCCGGACTGACCCGCCGTCACCTCGATCTCAGGCGTTTGTCCACAGATTTTCCGCGAAGCTGTTTTGACGCCACATCTTGGTTACTGAAGGTGCGTAGTAGTAGTAGGGCCTGTGGATAATGTGGATAACCCTTGTTCTCGCAGGTCAGACCGCGAATTTTTGTCCACAGGCCCTGTGGATGACCCTGTGCGTAACTCGGGCCTCCTGTGGACAAGTCGAGGGCCCCACAGCTTGTCCACAGACCGTCCACAGGTTCGTCCACAGCTTTTCCCCAAGTTGTCCACAGTGCCCTGTGGTTCGGTGGTCCGACCATCGGCGACGGTGTCCACAGGGCGACCCTGGGTTACCCACAGGCTCGAAGCTGTTGTCCACAGGTTATCCACAGGGTTGTCCACAGAATTCGACCCTTCCCTGTGGATAACTTCGCCGAGAAATCCCAAAACTTTTTTTCGGAGCCCGACGCAGACCGCGCGAACCTGGACAAAGACTCTGTGCACAGGGTTTTCCACAGGCCCTTGTCGAACCACCTGCCCGGAACTCCGTCGCGGCCCAGGCCAGGCCCCCCGCGAACTCCGTTGTGGCCAGGGCAACAGACCCCGGATGCCGTGGAAACCAGGGGAAACGGTGCGTGTCCGGCACGGACGGTGCGGCTCGGCGACGAGACGGACTTACCTCTCCCCGGGGTGCCAACACCCACACAAGCCTGTGGATAACTCGGTGTGGGCGGTTCCGGGGGAGCCTCGGCGACTGTGGACAAGTGCGGAACCGTCGCACGGAGGGGCGAGAGAGGTGAGGGGACCCGGTGACGGGTCCGAAGCAGGGGACAAGGAGAGAAGTCGACACGTCGACGAGTGGACTCGGTGACACGTCGACTGGGAGACACACGGACACGGGCGTGCGAGCGGGGGACTCGTCGGCGGCGGAGCCCCGTGAGGCGGAGACGGGCCCTCCCGGGGCCCCTCGGACACGACGGAGGGGGCGGCCGCCGTGCTGGCGGGGCCGCCCCCTCCTGTCGTCGTACGTGTCCGGGCCGGTCAGGTCAGCGAGGGCTGGTCCTTGATCCGGCTGGTCAGCTCGTGCACCTGGTTGTAGATGGAGCGGCGCTCCGCCATGAGCGCCCGGACCTTGCGGTCGGCGTGCATGACGGTGGTGTGGTCGCGGCCGAACTGCTGGCCGATCTTGGGCAGGGAGAGGTCGGTCAGCTCCCGGCACAGGTACATGGCGATCTGCCGGGCCGTCACCAGCACCCTGGAACGGGAGGTACCGCACAGGTCCTCCAGGCTCAGCCCGAAGTAGGCCGCGGTCTGGGACATGATCGCGCTGGCCGTGACCTCGGGGACCTCGGCGTTGGGGACCAGGTCCCGCAGAACCTGGCCGGTCAGGTCCAGGTCCACCGACTGCCGGTTGAGGCTGGCGAAGGCGGTCACGCGGATGAGCGCGCCCTCCAGCTCCCGGATGTTGGTGGAGATCTTGCTGGCGATGAACTCCAGGACCTCGGGCGGCGCGGCCAGACCCTCCTGAGCGGCCTTCTTGCGAAGGATGGCGATCCGGGTCTCCAGCTCGGGCGGCTGGACGTCCGTCAGGAGACCCCACTCGAACCGGCTACGCATCCGGTCCTCCAGCGTGGTCAGCTGCTTGGGCGGCCGGTCGCTGGAGATGACGATCTGCTTGTCGGAGTTGTGGAGCGTGTTGAAGGTGTGGAAGAACTCCTCCTGCGTCTGCTCCTTGTTCTCCAGGAACTGGATGTCGTCCACCAGGAGCACGTCGATGTCCCGGTAGCGGCGCCGGAACCCGTCCGCCTTGCCGTCCCGGATCGAGTTGATGAACTCGTTGGTGAACTCCTCCGAGCTCACGTACCGCACCCGGGATCCCTCGTACAGCCGGTGCGTGTAGTGGCCGATGGCGTGCAGCAGGTGGGTCTTGCCCAGCCCGGAGCCGCCGTGGATGAACAGCGGGTTGTACGCCTTCGCGGGAGCCTCCGCGGCCGCGACCGAGGCCGCGTGCGCGAACCGGTTGCTGGACCCGATGACGAACGTGTCGAAGGTGTACTTCGGGTTCAGCCGTGCGTGCTCACCGGGAGGGATCTCCTGCGACCGGCCCGGGGGAGAGGCCGGGGCCGCGGGCGCCGTCGAGGGAGCGGGCGCCTCCGGCTCGGTCTCCTGGACCGGCGCGGGTTCCGCTGCCCGCTCCCCGGGGGCCGGGACGGACTCGGGCTCGCCCGGGGGCCGCTCGTTGGCGTGCGCGGGCCCAGGCGCGGACCTCGGCGCGGGGCGGGGCTCCCGCGCGGCCGGGCTCTCCCAGCGGTTGGGCTCGTCCCAGGAGGCGTCGGCCCAGCTCTGCTGCTGCCACAGCGGCTGCTGGGCGGGCTGCTCCCAGCCGGACGCGGTGCCATGGAACGCCCCCTGCTGCCCCGTGTGGGACTGCGCAGGGGGGGCGGGCAGCGGCTGCTGGGGCGCGGAGGTCTCCGTGGCGTGCGGAACCGGTGCGGAGGGAGCGGAGTGCGGCCCCTGGGCGGGCCGCTGCGAGGCGGGGGAGCCCTGGTCACCGGTGTACGCGTGGCCGTGCTGGCGGGGCGCCTGGCCGCGTTCGTCGGGCCGGGGGCCCTGGACGGAGGGCGCGGGGCCGAGCAGGTCGGCCTGGGCCTCCTGTGCGCGCGCGTGCCCGGGGTGGGCCCCCAGCGCCTCTGAGGGATGCGGGGGCTCGGACCGCTGGTGGGCCTCGTGGGGGTGCGGTGCGGCCGGCCGGGCGTGCTGCCCCCGGGGCTCGTGGACGGAGGGCTGCTCGGCGCGGCCGGGGAACGGGGGCTGCTCCGGCGGGGCGGAGAGCGACGTGTGCCCGCCCGTGTCCCTGCTCACACCGTAGGGAGAGGGGGTCGGGGGCGGCGTGGGAACGGCGGTGGGGTCCACGGTCACCGCGACCCGGATCTCCCGTCCCAGGTGGGCGGAGAGGGCCTTGCTGATCGCCGGGTAGAGGCGTGTCTCCAGGACCTTCTTGGTGAACTCGTTGGGCGCCGCGATCAGCGCCGTGTCCTCGATCAGACCCAGCGGGCGGGTCTGCGGCAGCCAGGCACGCTGGTGTGCGGGGAGCGAGTCGTGGTCGATCCCGTCCAGCACGCTCGACCAGACCATTGCGAGGTTGACCTGTGCTTCAGCCAAGGTGACCTGCCATGGTTGCTGTCCCTTCGGTGCGGATCTGTTCGGTGCGGGTTGGAGGCGGTGAGGGGACGGGGGGCTTCGGGTCGGCGTGTTTCCGGGAAGCGGGCACCACGAGGGTCCCGTGCCTCCCATTGTCCTCCCCCGAGGGAGGTGCCGGGCCGGGGTTCCGGTTCGAGGGCGGTCTTTCCGGTCGTTCGCTGCCTGTGGACAACGGGAGCGGCCGTTGGCGGTCAGGTGTTCGACTACCTCTGGGTATCCACAGCTTCAGGAGGTTGTCCACACCTTGTCCACAGGTTTATCCACAGGATGACAGTCGCCTGTGGGTTTCGGGAAGTTATCCACAATCCCCAGTTCAAAAGGTGTGTACAGCGGTTTTCCACAACTTCTTCGGGGCTGTGGACGGCGCCGGGGGAGAGTTATCCACAGGTTGAGGTTATCCACAGACCCCGGTCCCTGTGGAAGTCTCACACGCTGTGGACAACCGGTTGTCCACAGGGAGGCGGGTAGACTGTGGCCGGTGGCGTCCGCCACGGGCCGGAGCCCGACCACGACGTCGCTCGCGGGACGGTCAGCAGGGCTGATTTGACCACGACCCGACCAGGTCGTATGTTCTATATGCTTATGCCGACGATCCTGCCTGCGCTCGTGTACGCCACGGAGTCGCGGCCTCGTCGCACGCACTGTAAGGCCCCGCATATCCTGGGGGTCTGTCGTAGTACTTTCCTGACACGCCCCTGGAGCCAGTAGTGAGCAAGCGTACGTTTCAGCCGAACAACCGGCGTCGCGCGAAGGTCCACGGTTTCCGGCTGCGCATGCGTACGCGCGCCGGTCGCGCCATCATCGCCTCGCGACGTCGTAAGGGACGCGCCGCGCTGACCGTGAGCCACTAGGCCACGTCAAGCCTCAAGTCTTCACTGGGACCGGTCCGGCCTTCTCGCCGGTCGGTCCCTTTGTCGTGGGGCACGGAACCGGTAGCCGGGGGCCGTGCCGCACCCCTCTCCCGGAGGAACCCCGATGTTGTCGCCGGAGAACCGGATGCGCCACAGCGCCGAGTTCGGGACGGTCATGCGTTCCGGTCGGCGCTCCTCGCGTGACGCCCTGGGCGTCATCTACCTCGCCCCCCGGAAACCGTCCGGCGACCCCGACCAGACCGACGCAGCGGCACCGCCGCGCGTCGGTTTCGTCGTGAGCAAGGCCGTCGGGGGAGCCGTCGTCCGCAAGCGCGTACAGCGGCGTCTGCGCCACCTGATGCGCTCACGGTTGGCTGTTCTGCCAAACGGTAGCCTGCTGGTAGTGCGGGCCAAGCCCTCGGCCGCGACCCTGCGGCAGGAGGACCTGGCGGTACAACTCGACAGCGCGATCGCCGCGGCGCAGCGTCCCGGTGGGGCCGACAAGCGCCGACGCGGCCGCGGGGGTCAACGCCCCGAACCGGTCGGGTCGGCGAAGAGTGAAGCAGACGGTGACCGTCGCCCTGAACAGGGCGCAGAACGGTGGGCGAAGCAATGACCGAGCACAGACCGACGTCGTTCGCGCGGTTGTTGATCCTGCCCATCCGTGGCTATCAGCGCTTCATCAGCCCGCTCTTCCCCCCGGTCTGTCGTTTCTACCCCTCGTGCAGTGCGTACGGCGTCGAGGCGCTGCGCGTCCACGGGGGACTTCGCGGGTTGTGGTTGACGGTCAGGCGTATCGCCCGCTGCCACCCCTTCAACCCGGGGGGTCTTGATCCGGTTCCGCCGCCCAAGGGGCGCCGGAACGAGGAGTCCGAGGAGTCTACGGGCGGAACCGGGCACACCGGCACCGCTTCCGGGGACCAGTAGCTGAACCGAATCACCGAGGAGTTGGCCGGTGCTGGACTGGCTTTACAACATCATCGGCCACGTGTTGGTCTGGATCCACTCGGGTCTGACCATCGTTGGCCTGAACCCCGACAGCGGGTGGGCGTGGGGCCTGTCCATCGTGCTGCTGACCTGCCTGATGCGTCTGCTGATGGTGCCGCTGTTCGTCAAGCAGATGAACACGCAGCGCAAGATGCAGGAAGTGCAGCCGAAGATCATGAAGCTTCGGGAGCGCTACAAGCACGACAAGGAGCGGCTCCAGCGGGAGTCGATGAAGCTCTACCAGGAGAGCGGCACCAACCCGATCATGGGCTGCCTCCCGCTGCTTCTCCAGATGCCGGTCTTCTTCGCCCTGTTCAGCGTGCTGCGCAGCGTCGCTGAGGGCAAGGTGCAGTTCGGCTTCACCCAGGAACTCGCCGACAGCGCCCGTGAGGCGCTGATCTTCCACGCCCCGATCGCCGCCCAGTTCAACACCCCGCCGGACGAGCTGCGGGCCCTGGGCGCGACCGACCCCATCATGGCCAAGGTCGTCATCGCCATCGCGTGTGTGGTCATGGGCGTCACGACCTTCCTCACCATGCGTCAGAGCATCAAGCGCAGCATCGCGCAGCAGCCTGACAACCCGATGATGCAGACCCAGAAGATCATGATGTACATGGCGCCCGCCTTCGGGCTCTTCGGCCTCATGATGCCGATCGGTGTCCTCGTCTACTGGGTCACCTCCAACGTGTGGACGATGGTGCAGCAGCACTTCCTGTACCGGAACCAGCCCGCGCCCGGCACGGAGGCCGAGACCGCCAAGGGCTCCTCCGCCAAGGGTTCGGCCAAGGGCATGCTCGGCCGCAAGAAGGCTCCGGAAACCGCTCCGGAGCCGCAGGAACAGCCTAAGATCGAACGCAAACAGCCGAAGAAGCAGGCGCGTTCCAAGCGCGGCGGCGGGCCCAAGTAGGGTCTCCCGGCTTCGTGTCGGCGTCCACGACTTTCGAGTGCGCAGGCGAGAATGCCCCTGAGGCGTACGGCGGCCAGGGACTGACGGATTGAGGAGACGGGATCGCTGTGGGAAGTAGCGAGGAAGAGAGCGGTGGCGTGGCGGTGGCTGACGCACCTGAGGGCGGAATCGACGTCGAGGCCCTGGAGAACGAGGGTGACATCGCCGCGGACTACATCGAGGGTCTGCTCGACATCGCCGACTTCGACGGCGACATCGACATGGACGTCGAGGGCGACCGCGCGATGGTCTCCGTCGTCGGGGCGACCCTGGACGAGCTGATCGGTCAGGAGGGCGAGGTCCTGGAGGCGCTCCAGGAGCTGACCCGCCTGGCGGTGCACCGGGCCACCGGTGAGCGCAGCCGCCTGATGCTGGACATCGGTGGTTACCGTGACGGTCGCCGCAAGGTGCTCTTCCAGATCGGCGCCGAGGCCGCCACGAAGGTCAAGGAGGCCGGTGAGGTCCACCCGCTGGAGCCGATGACCCCGTTCGAGCGCAAGGTGGTGCACGACGCGGTCGCCGCGGCCGGGCTGCGCAGCGAGTCCGAGGGCGAGGAGCCCAACCGCTACGTGGTGGTCCACCCCGCCGACTAGTCGACAAACGGACAGACCGGGGGCGGTGTTTCACGTGAAACACCGCCCCTTCGTCATGCCCACGGGAGTGGGACGACCCCGGTGGTGGGTCCGGGGCGTCCCGGAGGTCCGATGGGAGAGTCGGACGCAAGGGGTGTTTCACGTGAAACACGGGTGCGGCCCCCGCGTAGGATCGTCTCCGGGGACCTTCCCACCACGAGTCGTCCCACCTTCGGGACCTCCGGGGTGGCTCCGCGAGTGGAGTCGCGAACCGCACGATCCGTGTGGGGGAGGGGACCACCCCCGTGCGCGCGGTCGGCCGCGATCCGCCGCGCGCTTCCCGCGTCGTTCGGTCCCTGTCCCCTTGTGGACAGGTCGACATGACGACCCAACGGTTCATGGAAGTGACGATGGACGAGTTCCGACAGGTGGTGACCGATGACCTCGGGCACTGAGGAGCCCGGCGCTACGCTCCCCGCCCCGCCCCCGCAGGCCGTGACGGTCTTCGGCGACACCCTGCCCGTGGCGACCCGCTACGCCGAGCTTCTCGCCGACGACGGGGTGCGTCGCGGGCTGATCGGCCCGCGCGAGGTGCCCCGCCTCTGGGAGCGGCACCTCATCAACTGCGCCGTCGTCGAGGAGCTGATCCCCGAGGGCGCCGAGGTGGTGGACATCGGTTCCGGTGCCGGGCTGCCCGGTCTGGTGCTGGGTCTGCTGCGCCCGGACATCAGGATGATCCTCCTCGAGCCCCTGCTGCGGAGGACGGTCTTCCTCGATGAGGCGGTCAGGACCCTGGGACTGACCAACGTGGAGGTGCGCCGAGGGCGAGCCGAGGAGGCGCACGGCGATCTGTACACCGACTTCGTCACCGCTCGCGCGGTGGCCCCGCTGGCCCGACTGGCCGGTTGGTCACTTCCCCTGCTGCGCAAGGACGGAAGCCTGTTGGCCCTCAAGGGGGAGCAGGCGGAGGCCGAGCTGGCGGAGGCGAAGGAAGACGTTTCGAAACTGCGCCCTGGTGTGAGCGATGTGATCAGGGTGGGTCGGGGTAAAGTCGATCCCGCTACCACGGTCGTTCGCGTCACGGTGACATCCGACGGTGGTCCGCTCGCGTCGGGAGGCTCCCAGAAGAAGGCGCGGAACGGCAAGAAGAAGCGCGGACGGAAGAGGTGAACTCATTCGTGCCCCAGAACCCAGCCGACGACGCCGGTGTTTCACGTGAAACACCGGCGGGCGCCTATGGAGACCTGCTCGATGTTTCACGTGAAACATCGATGGACTCCACGGTGGGCCAGCCCCCTGTTTCACGTGAAACATGGAGTGGCGAGGCGGCCCCCGACAGCGTCCCCGACACACCTCTCGCCCGAGCGGCCCGTGCCGCGATGACGGGCCGTGGACACGAGGACCCCTGGCCTCGCCCCCGGTCCTGCCGGATCATCAGCGTCGCCAACCAGAAGGGCGGGGTCGGCAAGACCACCACGACGGTGAACATCGCCGCCGCCCTCGCCATGAACGGTCAGCGCGTCCTCGTGGTCGACCTCGACCCCCAGGGGAACGCGTCCACCGCTCTCGGTATGGAACGCGACAACCAGACCCGGTCCATCTACCACTGCCTCGTCGAGGACGAGGAGATCCGCAAGCTGGCCCAGCCGGTTCCGGACATCCCCAACCTGTGGTGCGCCCCGGCCACCATCGACCTCGCGGGCGCGGAGATCGAACTGGTCTCCCTCGTGGCGCGGGAGGCCCGGCTCAAGCGGGCCTTCGCGGCCTATGACACCTCGGACCTCGACTACATCCTCATCGACTGCCCGCCCTCGCTCGGCCTGCTGACGGTCAACGCGATGGTGGCGTGCGACGAGGTCATGATCCCGATCCAGTGCGAGTACTACGCGCTGGAGGGGCTCGGCCAACTGCTGCGCAACGTGGATCTGGTCAAGTCGCATCTGAACACGGGACTGTCCGTCAGCACGATCCTGCTGACGATGTACGACGGTCGGACCCGGCTCGCCCAGCAGGTTGCCGACGAGGTGCGCTCGCACTTCGGAGAGCTCGTCCTGAAGTCGTTGGTGCCGAGGAGCGTCCGAGTCTCCGAGGCGCCCAGCTATGGGCAGTCCGTCATGACCTACGACCCCGGGTCGACCGGGGCCGTGGCCTACCTGGAGGCGGCCCGAGAGATCGCCTTCCGGGCCGAGGCGCTCAACCCCGGCTGACGGCGGCGGTTGTTTCACGTGAAACACCCCGTCCGGTCGGCGCGGTCGACCGGACGGGCGGAAACTCACAAGGAGTGTGGAGGGAGTTGCCGGTGAGCCAGCAGCGGCGCGGACTGGGCAAGGGGCTGGGGGCGCTCATCCCGCAGGGGCCGACGGCCCCCGCACCGGTGGAGAGCGTTCGCGACACGATGGTGTCCGTCCCTGAACCCCCTGCGGTCCAGGGCCCGACGGAGATGCCGGACGGGACGTACATGGAGGAGGTCGAGCTCACCTCGATCACCCCCAACCCGCGGCAGCCCAGGACCTACTTCGACGACGAGGCCCTGGACGAGCTGCGGGACTCGATCATCGAGGTCGGCCTGCTCCAGCCCGTCGTGGTTCGCAAGCTCGAGGGCGAGGGCGAACCCCGCTACGAGCTGATCATGGGGGAGCGGCGGTTCCGGGCGAGCAAGCTCGCGGAGCTCGAACGCATCCCCGCGATCGTGCGCCGGACGGACGACGACGAACTGCTCCGGGAGGCGCTCCTGGAGAACCTGCACCGGCAGCAGCTCAACCCGTTGGAGGAGGCGGCCGCGTACCAGCAGATGCTGGACGACTTCGGCACCACCCAGGGGGAGCTGGCCCAGCAGGTCGGCAAGTCTCGTTCGCACATCGCCAACACGCTGCGTCTGCTCAACCTCCCGGGGAGGGTGCAGACTCGGGTGGCGGCGGGGGTGCTGAGCGCCGGACACGCGCGGGCCCTGCTGTCGATCGACGACCCGGAGGCGCAGGAGCGCCTCGCCAAGCGGGTCAACGACGAGGGACTGTCCGTCCGGTCCTTGGAGGAGATCGTCGCCCTCCGGGAGATTCCAGAGGAGGACAAGCCCCGCAGGGCCTCCGCCGGGCGGATCGACAACCCTCCGCAGATCGAGGAGTGGGCCACCCGGATGGGGGACCGGCTCGACACCACCGTGAAGGTGGACATCGGCCGGAAGAAGGGCAAGATCGTCGTGGAGTTCGCGACGATGGAGGACCTGGAGCGGATCATCGGTCAGATGGACCGCGAGAACTGACCCTCCACCCTCGCGAGCGATGGCGGTGTTTCACGTGAAACACCGCCATCGTCGTGTCCGGCGCCCGGTGGCCCAGAGGTGGTGTGGCCCCGTTCGACGAGGTGCACCCCCGCCGCCCCTGCTGGCGCCGCGATTCACCTTCGACGTTTTCGACATCCCAGGGGGGCCGCAGGGGCCCGTGGTCACGGGCTCGGTGCTTCGGCCCGCAGGGGCCCGGCACTGGGCGTGGCGTGTGGGGCGCATCGGTGACCCCAACGATGACGCCCCGAAGGGCTGTTTCACGTGAAACAGCCGGTCAGGGACTCATTGAACCGACCGCGAGGCGCCACAGGGGCCGCAGGGCGGCCGTGGGGGCTCGACCCCGGGGTGAGTTCGCAGGAACGCAGAGAGGCCCCCAGGGTCCACCTGAGGGCCTCTCGTGCGTGTGTGCGGTGCTTCGGGTTACAGGAACTCCGCGAGCTCCTTCTCCAGCAGACGCGTCGGCTTGGCGCCGATGATCTGCTTGACGACCTCGCCGCCCTTGTAGACGTTCATGGTCGGCAGCGACAGGACGTTGTACGCGCGCGGCGTCTCGGGGTTCTGGTCGGTGTTGATCTTCACGACGTCGATCTTGTCGCCATGGTTGGCGGCCAGCTTGTCCAGGACCGGGGCCATCTGCTTGCAGGGGCCGCACCAGTCGGCCCAGAAGTCCACCAGGACGGGCTTGTCGTTGTTGAGGACGACCTCCTCGAAGGAGGCGTCGGTGGCGTTCTTGACGGTGGACACTGCTTGGTTCTCCTTGGTTCGACGAAACCGGACGAGGGGGTCGGGGAAGCTAGTTGCCGATGGCGGCGAGGAAGCGCTCGGCGTCCAGGGCGGCGGAGCAACCGGTGCCCGCGGCGGTGATCGCCTGGCGGTACTGGTGGTCGACCACGTCGCCGGCGGCGAAGACGCCTTCGAGGTTGGTCCGCGTGGACGGGGCGTCCACCTTCACGTAACCCTCCTCGTCGAGCTCGATCTGCTTCTGGAAGAGCTCCACGCGGGGGTCGTGGCCGATCGCGACGAACAGACCGGTGACGTCCAGCGTGCTGGTCTCGTTGGTCTTGTTGTTGACCAGCTTGAGGCCGCTGACGCGGTCCTCACCCACGACCTCGGTGACCTCGGTGTCCCAGACGAAGGTGATCTTGTCGTTGGCGAGCGCGCGCTCGGCCATGATCCTGCTGGCGCGCAGCTCGTCACGGCGGTGGATGACCGTCACCGACTTGGCGAAGCGCGTGAGGAAGAGGGCCTCCTCCATGGCGGTGTCGCCGCCGCCCGCCACGGCGATGTCCTGGTCGCGGAAGAAGAAGCCGTCGCAGGTGGCGCACCATGAGGTGCCCCGGCCGGACAGTTCCTTCTCACCGGGGACGCCGAGCTCGCGGTAGCCGGAGCCGGTGGCCAGGATGACGGTGTGCGCGAGGAAGGTCTCGCCGCCCGCGGTGACCTCCTTGACCGGCTTGGTCAGGTCGACGTCGGTGACGTCCTCGGGGACCAGCTCGGCGCCAAAGCGCTCGGCCTGCTTGCGCAGGTTGTCCATGAGGTCAGGGCCCATGATCCCGTCCGGGAAACCGGGGAAGTTCTCCACGTCGGTGGTGTTCATGAGCGCACCGCCGGCCGTGATGGACCCCTCGAACACCAGCGGGCGCAGTTCCGCGCGCGCGGCGTACACGGCAGCGGTGTAACCCGCCGGTCCGGAACCGATGATGATGACATTGCGGACGTCACTCACGCTCTAGGCCCTTCACACAGTCGCTGCCCGGCCACGGTGGTGTGACAGGGGAAAGATGGTTAGCACAACCGATGGTAGGCGCACGCCATTCCCGGTCCGACATCGATGCAGCGTACGGGGGTGGGGTATGGGCCTCAGCCTCTCCCGGACACCCGCCCGGACCCGCGTCCCAGGGCCGTCCCGACGACGAGGGCCAGCCCCCCGGCGACCGCGCCCCACACGGCGTTCACGGCCAGGACCGAGACCATCGTGAAGGGGTTGGTGAGCGGCCCCTGGAGGCCCTCTCCGAGGAGCGGCGACAGCACGGCGCTGAGCAGGATCGCGAGGACCCCGTAGGCGACACCCGCGCAGACGAGGGTGAGGAAGGGGCGGGGCACCTGCGCCACGAGCACGGCCGTCACCCACGCCAGGGTCACCAGCAGCGTGGCGCTCAACTGTGCCCAGGGTGAGCCGATCGCCTCGGTGATCCCGGTGACGTTCATCAGGGGGCGCACCAGGGCCAGCGCGCCCAGGCTCAGGACCAGGGGCCAGGACACGCCGTGTGGGGCACTGGCGGACGGGGACGGGTGGCGGTTCATGCTGTTCCCCTCGTGGACCGCGGGCGGTGCTCGCCCGACACCCCGGAAAGCTACGTGTGAGGACCGCCGCCGGGCGTCCGTCCCGGGTCTCCTCCGGGTACGTCGAAACGCGTAGCCGGACGCGCACGTGAGCGCCGGTGCGGCCGGGGCCCGGCTCCGTAGAATCGCCGCATGCGCGACCGCCCCGGCCCGCCAGGCCAGCAGGACCAGTCCGGCCACACCGACCCCGCCCGCCGTCAGGCCGTCGTCGTCGACGCCCTCCTGGGGTTCGCCGTCTTCGCGGTGGTGGCCATCGCCATCGGCGCGGGAATCGGCGGAGGAGACCTCCCCGCCGTCCTGGCCTACGGGTTCGCGGCCGTCCTCGGTCTGCTCATGCTGTTCCGGCGCCGATGGCCCCTGGCGGTCCTCCTGCTCACCGCCGTCCTCCTCATCGCCTACTACGTCGTGGACCTGCCGGTGATCGGTCTGGCGGTGCCCGTGGCCGCCGCCCTGTACTCCGCGGCCGTCTTCGACCGCACCCGGTGGGCCGTGGGGACGGCGGCGGCGCTGGTCGTCGTCTCCACCGTGGCGAGGCTGGGGGAGGGGCAGGACCCGGCCTTCCTCCTCGGGTTCGAACTGGTGTCGACCGTGGCCATCATGGGTGCGGCGATCGCGTTCGGAGACGGGGTCCGCCAGAGGGCCGAGGGCGCCCGCCAACGCGAGCTGATCGCGGTCCTGGACGCCCAGGCGCGGGAGGCGGAGTCGGCCGAGCTCCTGGCCCGCGAACGCGCCCGGATCGCACGCGACCTGCACGATGCGGTGGGCCACCACCTGTCGGTGGTCTCCCTGCACACCTCGGTGGCGGCCGAAGCCCTGGAGGAGGGCGCCATGGACCCTCCCGTGGCCCGTGCCGAGCTGGACCACGTCGCGCAGGCCGCGCGGGAGGGGTTGCGCGACCTGCGCTCCACGGTGCGGGCACTGCGCGACCCCCGGGGCGGCCAGGGGGCCGGGGACGGGATCGAGCGCGTGGCGGGGCTCGCGCACCTGGACGAGTTGGTGGCCTCCGTGCGGGCGGCGGGACTGGGAGTGGACGTGACCGGGCAGCCGGGTCCGGGGCTGCCCGGACTGGTCGACGCGACCGCCTACCGGGTGGTCCAGGAGGCGCTCACGAACACGCTCCGGCACGCGCGGGCCGAGGCCGCCGAGGTGGTGCTCGAACGCGCTGAGGAGTCGCTCACGGTGACGGTCACCGACGACGGGACGGGTCCGCTGCCGGGCGAGGCACTCGGGGAGCGCTGCGGATCGGGACTGGCCGGGATGAGGGAGAGGGTCCGGATGGTGGAGGGAACCCTGGAGGCGGGACCGGTACCCGGCAGGGGGTTCCGGGTACGCGCGCGGCTGCCACTCGGGGGCGGGGTGTGAGCGCGCCGACGAGGGTCCTGCTCGTGGACGACCAGGAGTTGGTCCGGACCGGGGTGCGTTCGCTGCTGGAGCGGGACGGCGACATCGAGGTGGTGGCGGAGGCGGCCGACGGGCGCGGGGCCGTGGTCGAGATCGACCGCCACCGACCCGACGTGGTGCTGCTGGACCTCCAGATGCCCGTCCTGGACGGGCTCGGCGTTCTGCGGGAGCTGGAACGTCGACGTGTCGACACGTCGGGGCGCCGACATGTCGACACCCGGGTGGTGGTCCTCACCACCTTCGGCGAGGACGACAACGTGTTCTCCGCGCTGCGCCTGGGCGCGGCCGGGTTCCTGCTCAAGGACGCCAGACCGCGCGAGCTGAGGGACGCGGTCCGCACGGTGGCGGCGGGGGAGGGGCTGCTGTCGCCCGGGGTGACCCGCCGCGTCATCGAACGCCTCGCCGGTACCGAGCTGCCACCCGGGGCCGCCGATCGCCTGGACGGGCTCACCGTTCGTGAGCGCGAGGTCCTCGCTCTGGTCGGGCGGGGGATGTCCAACCAGGAGATCGGCGCGGAGCTGTACCTGAGCCCGGCCACCGCGCGAACCCACGTGGGCCGTCTGCTGGCCAAGCTCGGGGTGCGCGACCGCGTGGGGCTGGTGGTGCTGGCCTACGAGAGCGGGCTGGTGCGCGCCGGAGACGACCGCTGAGACCGTGGGCGCGACCGCCGGTGCGGAGCCCGTCTACAGCGGCCGCTGGGCGAGCACGCCTTCGGCGGGGCTCCCGTCCGCGCAGCTGCCCGGGTCGAGCACGACCACACCGGCGCCGTCGGTGTCCTGGGTGAACAGGACCCACGCGGGTCCGGCGCCGTCACCGGCGTCGAAGAGGGCGTCGTCGACCAGGGTGACCCGGACGCCACTCTCCTGCTCGAAGCGGGTGACGCACTCCTGAGCCTCGGTGGTCAGCTGGGTGAGCGCCTGGGTGCCCGCTTCCTCATCGGTGCCCTCCGGTTCGCGTTCCGCGGAGAGGACCTCCGAGGCCTGGGCGCCGAGCCCGTCCTCGGTGTAGACCGTGCCGCTCGCCACCGACTTCGCGGA
Organism: Nocardiopsis sp. B62; assembly: GCF_018070675.1. Taxonomy (NCBI): domain Bacteria; kingdom Bacillati; phylum Actinomycetota; class Actinomycetes; order Streptosporangiales; family Nocardiopsidaceae; genus Nocardiopsis; species Nocardiopsis sp. B62. The sequence goes on from NZ_JAGPXK010000008.1 coordinate 62,504, forward strand.
GTAGGACTGGGCGGTGTCGGGGGCGGACTCGGACTTGCTCTCCTCCAGCAGGGGTGAGGCGGCGGTGGTCTCCTGCTCGCTCATCATCCCGTTGAGGATCGCGGCTCCGCCGCCGACCACGAACACGGTCACGGCCGCGATCGCCATGAGGTGGGGCAGGCCGAAGCCCCGCCGTCGGTTGAGGGGGACCACCGGTGCCAACGTGTCCGCCGCGGGCGCTTCGGAGTCCTCGGGCTCCTCGGCGTCGCGGGCAGGGCCGTCCCCGGCCGTGGAGGTCGCCGAGCGTTCGCTCACGGCCTCGGCGATCCGGCTGTCGAGGAGGTCGGCGACGTCCTGCGGCAGCGCCGGCAGGGGTTCCTCGGCGAGGACGCGGGTGACCCCCGAGAGCTCGTCGAGGACCGTGGCGCAGGACGCGCAGGTCTCTATGTGTGTGGCAACGGAGCGTTCCTCGTCGGGGTCCAGGAGGTCCTCGGCGAAGAAGGCGAGTGCCTCCACGTCAGGATGGGACGTCACGATGGGTTGGCACCTCCTCTCCCAGATGTGACGTCTCGCGGCGGCTGAGGGTTCCTTAGATGGGAGAGCGACGGAAGAAGTTTGGCGCGACCCCGCGCACACCGGCTCTTGACCGTTCCCGAAGCGACCTCGAGGATCTCAGCGGCCTCGTCCACCCGGTAGCCGAGCATGTCCACGAGGGTCAGCGCCATCCTCTGGTCCAGGGGGAGGAGGTCCAGGGCGGCGTGGACGTCCAACCGGGCCTCGGTCTGGGAGGCGTGGTCGTGCCCGCCCCCAGAACGGCTCAGGCGGTCGTTGGAGATGACGTCGAGGGTCTCGTCCTCGGTCGGGGTCGCCGGGCGCACCTTGCGGCGTCTGAGGCGGTCGTGGCAGGCGTTCACCACGATGCGGTGCATCCAGGTGCTGACCTGCGACTCCCCCCGGAACCGGTCGGCGGCGCGGAACGCTGACATGAAGGCGTCCTGGAGGGCGTCCGAGGCCTCCTCGGGGTCGCCCATCATCCGGACGGCGACAGACCACAGGCGCTCACGGTGACGGCGAACCAGTACCGCGAACGCCTGTTCGTCACCCTGAGCGTGCCTCGACAACAGCTCCGTGTCAGGAAGCTCCTGGGCCGCGTCCATCAGCGCTGATCACATACCCCACAAAGTAGAACTAGGTCCCGCGAACCTCGACCTCGTTAATGGTCCCACGGAAGCGTCCGTCGTCCGAGGGCAGGTCGGTGAACCAGATCAGGACGAACTGGCCGGTGGCGGCCTCGTCCAGGGTGATGGTCTGCTCACCGCTGACCTGGCCCTCCCATGCGGAGGGAAGGTTGGCGTCCAGGCTGGCGTCGTCGGAGACGGAGTCGCTGTCGCCGACCCGGATCTGGACCCCGTAGTCCTGCTGCGGCAGGGTCAGGTCGACCTCGTGCACTTCCTGGCTCGCCCCGAGGTCCAGGATCAGACCGACACCGGACTTCTCGGTGCCCATCGGGTCGTTGTAGCCCTCGGTGTTCCAGGCCGTGCCGGGGTCGCCGTCGTGGGCCAGGGGAGCGTTCTGCCCGTGCTCGGAGTTGTCGCCGAGCGGATCGAACCCGTCGGACCCGGTGATGTCGAGGACGTTGAGGTCCGACTCCTCCGGGGTGTCCTCGGTCGCGCTGACGCTGGGGTCGGCCTCGCCGTCCGTGCCGGAGTTCATCATCGACCCGAACGACCAGGCGCCGACGACGACCGCCACGAACAGCACCACCGCCATCGCGCCGACCAGGACGCGCTTGGTGGACAGACTCCCCTCACGGGAGGTCGCCGCCCTCTGGTCCATGCGGGAGGGCGCCGGACGCGCACTGGCGCGGGCCGGAGCGGAGGCGGTACGACTGGTGCGGCGCTGGTTGTTGGTGGCGTCGAACTCACCCGTGCGCCGGGAGGTCCCGGGCTCGGGCGGCGCGGACTCCGCCGGGGAGACCGGCAGCGGAATGAGGCGGGGGACCTCCGCCATGGCGGCGCAGAAGTCGGCCGGGCTGGTGATGGCCGGGCCGGGCACCATCTGTCCCACCAGCTGCGGCAGGGCCGCCCGGGTGGTGATGGAGGCCAGGGGTTCGCCCACGCCCTGTCTGAGCTGTCCGGGCGGGTAGGGGCCCATGGGGCCCTGGGGGGCGCCGGGCAGGCCGCTCTGCGGGCCGCCGGGCCAGTACCCGGTGAGGGCCGCGTAGAGCAGGTTTCCCAGCCCCTGGGCGTCGACGGCGGCGGGCTGGGGCACGTTGTTCCCCAGCAGGGCGGCGTCCACGCCGATACCGGTGACCTTGACCGCTCCACCGCTGCTCCACATGAGCTTGCCGGGGGTCAGGCACAGGTGGTGCAGGCCGCCAGCGTGCGCGGCGGCGATGGCCTCGGCGGCCTCGGCCACCAGGCCGGCGGCGCGCTCGGGCTCCATCGGACCCTGAGCGAGGAGTTCGGCGAGGGAGGAGCCGATGACCCACTCCTCGACGACGTAGGGGACGGGGGTGGTGTCGTCGGCGTCGAAGACCTGGGTGACGCGGGCGTCCGGGATACGGCTCGTGGCCCGGGCGGCGCGCACCACCTCGGACGTGCGGGGGAATCCCTCTGCGAAGGTCCACACCGCGACGGGGCGCGCGAGCGTCTCGTCGGTGGCCTTCCACCGGGTCGCGCCACCGGTCTCGCTCACCACGGTGTCGAGTCGGTAGCGGTTGGCCAGCTTCGCCCCGGGTTCGATCAGGAAGGTGCTCATGATGGGAGTGACGGGTGACAGTGCCGTGGATCGCGTGGCGCCGTCACGGGCGCACGCGCGGGGGTCCGGCGCTGTCGGCTGTCCCCAGCCTCCCTTCGGGCAGCTCGGATAAACGATGCTCTGGCGGTAAAGCGGTGTCTGTCCATGCTAGGACGCGTGAACAGCCTCTTTGGAGGACACCGGATGGTCACGCATCTTCCGGGGCGTACCCGGGCGCGACCACCCAACGTCATCCATTCCAGGTGATCAGCGGCGTCGCAGCCGTGTTCTGACCAAATCCAGGAACGCTGTGACTTCAGTCACATTGAGGAACTTGGCGGCAACCACGAACAGTACGGCACCGACCAGTCCTCCGGCCACCATCGACGCGAGGGCGGGCCACACGTCGCCCGGCAGGCCGCCGAGGGCGAAGATCATCAGGACGCCGAACGCGGCAGCCGGAACCGTGGCCACGTGCAGCTTGAACAGGGTCGCCGCGGTCCTGCGGCCGTCGAGCCCGTTCAGCCTCCTGTTGAGGAGATACCACATGATGATCGAACCCACGACGTAGTAGAGACCGTAGGGCACGGGCAGCCACACGACGATGTTCTGCGGGCTGTCCGCCATGAAGTACAGCAGGCTGATCGCGGTGACGGCGTGGGCGGCCTCGGAGGGGATCGACACCAGGGCCGGGGTGCGCGTGTCGCCCAGCGCGTAGAAAACGCGCATCTGGAGCTGGAACAGCGTGAAGGGGATCAACATCACGCAGAAGACCATGAGGATGCGACCGATCGCAGCGGCGTCCTCGGCGCTGGTGCTTCCCTGCGCGTAGATCATCACGCAGAACGGCACGGCGAAGACGATCATCGCCACCGCGATGGGCACGATCAGGACCGACGAGAGCCGGAAGCCCCGGGAGAAGTCGCTCCGCACCTGGTCCTTGCGCCCGGCCGCGACGTGCTCGCTCATGCGGGGCAGCAGGGCCGTGATCACCGAGACCGCGATGATCGCGTACGGCAGCTGGAACAGCATCGACGCGAACTTGTACGCCGCGATGCCCGAACCGGTCTCGTAGCCGAGGTCGGCGGCCATCGAACCGGCGCGGGTGGCGACGTTGGTCGAGACGAGCGCGCCCACCTGGGCGACGACGATGTAGAGCATCATCCACGAGGCCGCGCTGGCCGCCTCGCCGAGCCCGGAACCGCGCAGGTCCAGGCGCGGCCGCCAGCGGAAGCCGGCGGCGGCGAGCGCCCAGACCAGAACGGCGGCCTGGACGACCTGGCCGACGGCTGTGCCCAGGCCCAGCAGCGCGAGCTCGCTGGCGGTGATCGTGTCCGGCGTCCGGCCGGGCCCGGCCAGGGACAGGAACCACAGGCAGACGCCGATGATGACGACGTTGTTCAGCACCGGCGCCCACATGGGGGCGCCGAACTTGTTCCGCGCGTTCAGCATCGCGCTGGCCAGGCCGCTGGCGCCGATGAAGAAGATCTGGAGCACCAGGTAGCGGGCGAGGATGACGGAGACCTCGTACTGGGCCCCGCTGAACCCGCCCGCGTAGATCCGGATGAACCACTCGGCGATCAGCACCGACACCAGGGTCAGCACGAACAGCGCGAGCAGCATCAGGGTGACCAGACGCTGTTCCGTCCTGTCCCCGCCGTCCTCGTCCAGCTTGCGCCGCTTGACCAGGAACGGCACGAACACGCTGGCCAGCAACCCGCCGATGAGCAGGTCGTAGATCATGTACGGCACCATGCCGGCGGTCTGGTAGGCGTCACCCAGCATCTGGGTGCCGATCGCCGCCGCGAGGACGATGGTGCGGACGAACCCCGTCACCCGGGAGGCGATGGTGCCGACCGCCATGATCGCGGTCGACTTGGCGATGTTGCCCGGACCGGTGTGCGTGGCACCGCCGATCTCGTCGCCGTCCTCCAGACCCGCACGGTCCGCGGTGCCGACGTCACCGATCTCGCTCGGGTCCCGGAGCGTCTTCAGCCCGGTCTCCGGCTCGGTGCCGGGTTCGGCCCGCTCGTAGGCGTCGAGCACGTCCTCGGGCATCACCATGTGACGGCGGGACGGGCGCTCGCGGGTTTCCTCTGGACCGGGATCCGGACCGTCGGCGTACTGACGGGGGTGATCGCTGGACACCGTGGGGTGGTCCTCTTCTTCTGACTCTTGTGGCTGGAGGTCTCCGGCGGGGGCGGGGCCGGAAGGGGTCACGGCATCTAACGGCGCAGGCGGCCGCGGATGAGTTCCACGGCGGCGCTCAGCTCGGGGACGCGCAGCAGTCGGGCGGAGACCAGGAAGAGCAGGGCACCGACGGCACAGCCCACCAGGGGAGCGCCGATGTTGGTGGCCAGACCGTCGCCGACCCGCGTCTCGAAGAACCAGAGCACACCGAAGCCCGCCGCGATGCTGGGAACGACGGCCAGGTGCAGCCGCAACAATGTTCCAATCACGTGCTTTCCGTCAAGTCCCCCGATGCGGCGGCTGAGGATCTGGCCGGCGATGGTCAGGCCCGAGAGGAACGAGATCATGAAGCCCGAGGCGACGCCGACGACCACCAGGTTCGGCGGCAGGAGAAGGTAGGCGACCAGGGCCAGACCGCTGTGGACGGCGAGGTTGGCCAGACCGATCAGGGCCGGGGTGCGGGTGTCGCCCATGGCGAAGAACACGCGCAGCATGAGCTGGAACACCGTGAACGGCAGCAGCCCGAGCGACATCACGGCGAGGATCTGGCCGATGGCGGACGCGTCGGCGACCGACACCGAGCCGCGGGCGAACGCCAGGACCGACAGCGGTTCGGCGAACATCGCCACCGCGAAGGCGACGGGGACGAGCACGAACGCGGAGATCCGCAGCGTGCGTGAGAAGTCGGAGCGGACGGAGTCCCAGTCGTGGTCGTCGGCGTGCGCGCTCATGCGGGGCAGCAGGACGGTGATCAGCGAGACCGCGATGATCGCGTAGGGCAGCTGGAAGAGCTGGTACGCCAGGTTGTAGGCGCTGATACCGGCGCCGACGTCCAGGCCCTGCTCGATGCTGGCCACGTTGGCGGCGTTGGCGATGTTGGTGGTGATCCACAGGCCCGCCTGGGTCAGGAGGGTGTAGAGCATCATCCACCCGGCGGTACGCAGCGCCTCGCCGAGCCCGGAACCGCGCAGGTCCAGGCGCGGCCGCCAGCGGTAGCCGGTCCGCGTCAGGGCGACGAACAGCACCAGGGCCTGAAGCGCCATGCCCGCGGCGGTGCCCGCGCCCAGCAGGGTGAGCTCGTTGGTGGAGACGTTCTCCGGGGTGCGACCCGGGCCCGCCACGACCAGGAACATCGCGGCGACGCCCATGATGACGAAGTTGTTGAGCACCGGGGCCCAGACCGCCGCGCCGAACTTGCCGCGCGTGTTGAGCATGGCGCTCAGCAGGCCGCTCAGGCCCACGAAGAAGATCTGGGAAAGCAGGAAGCGGGCCAGGTAGACCGACGCCTCGAACTGCAACGGGGTGAACCGGGAGCCGTACAGCCAGATAAGGGCCTCGGCGGCCAGGATCGCGACCGTGGTCACCAGCAGCAGCGCCAGCACCATGGAGGTGAACAGGCGGTCCTCGGTGGCCTTGCCACCGTCGGCGTCGCGCTTGCGCCGCTTGACCAGGAACGGGATGACCACGGAGGCCATCAGGCCGCCGATGAGCAGGTCGTTCAGGATGAAGGGGATCGTGTGCGCCGTGTGGTAGGCGTCACCGAGCAGGTGGGTGCCGATGGCGGCGGCCAGCACGATGGTGCGGGCGAACCCGGAGATACGGGAGGCCATGGTGCCCACGGCCATGATCATGCTGGACCGCATCATGCCGCCGGAGCCGGAGTCCTCCTGTTGGGCGGGCGCCTCGGCCTCGGGGAGCTCGCCCTCCTCGTACGAGGGTGTGGGTCCACCGGCGGGGCGTACGGCGCTGTCACCGGGCATGGCGCCCTCGTGGGGGAGCTTGCTGTGCTTGGGCGTGTAACGGGAGGACTGTTCGTCGCCGTTCGGGGAGTCGGTGACCACCGTGGATCAGGGTTCCTTTCGTCTGGGGAGGGTTCGGGCCGCGGCGCCTGGGGACGGCGCCGCGGATCAGGGTGTGGCGGTCACTTTCCGGAGCCGCTGTCGTCCGGGTCGTCCTTGGCCGAGGGGGTGCCGTCGGAGGCGCCGTCGTCCGCCGGGACGCCGTCGCCCGGCTCCTTGTCGGCGGGGGCGCCCGGTGCGGTGCCCTCGGCCTCCTTGTCGCCCTCGGGCGTGTCCGACCCGGGTTCGCTGGTGGCGGCGGCTGCGCCGGCGTCCTGGGGCTCGCCGGGGTCCTGGGACCCGGCGGACTCCTCGCCTTCCTTCGGCCCGTCCCCGGTCGCACCGGTCTCGGCGGCACCGGCCCTGGCCGTCTGCTTGCGGGCCCACTTGCGCAGGGCCCGGGGCGCCAGCGCCGCGATCAGGATCAGCAGGCCGATCCCGCTGATCAGCAGCGCCTGCGTGCCCAGACCCGTGGCGTTCACCTGGATCAGCGTGTCCTGCGAACTGATCGGCTCGCCGTCGGCGTTCTGGAGGCTGACGTGCACGTTCGTGCTGCCGTTGATCCGGGCCGACAACGGGACGTAGACCGTGGTCTTGGCGCCGGGATCGATCTCGAAGTGGTGCGTGTACTCGCCGACGCTCAGTCGCTCGGAGTTCTCCGAGTACAGCGACAGGTACACGTGGACGGCCTCGTCCTGGAGGTCGTTGGCGACGAGCACGCCGGTGGTCCCGGTGCTGCTGGCCAGGGTGACCGGCTCGCCCGGGATGACGCGCACGTCCTCTCTGCGGCTCTGGACCGACTTGACCACCAGGGTGCGGGTGGCTCCGGCCAGGGCCTCACGGTCCCGCCAGTGCACCGACTCCAGGCGTACCAGCGCGGGGCGGAAGGGGTCGCTGTCACCGACCAGGATGCTGTTGAACAGGCGCACGTCCCGGCTGACGTCCTCGATCTGGCCGAGGTAGGTGGAGCTGAGACCGTCACCGTAGGCGTCGTCGGGGTAGTCCAGGTCCTGGCGGGTCTCCTCCCGGTCCTTGGAGTCGGGGAGCTCGACCCGGTCCAGACGCTCGGGGGAGAGCCAGGGCAGGTCGTCCGTGGCACTCAGCACGCCCGAGGCGAACTCGGGGCTGGGGTCCCAACCGGGTTCGGGGGCGGCGACGACCACGCGGTCGCCCGCGCCGCTCTCCCCGGCGATCATCGCGGTCTCCGCGGCGAATCGCTGGAGGGCCAGGGCGGACTCGCCCGGCTCCCACGAGGGCATCGACAGCACGTCGGTCAGGCCGGAGTCGCTCACCAGGGCGTAGGGCTCCTCACCCTCCGCCTCGTCGCCGCTGGCGGGCAGGGGGGCCTCGGCGCCGGGGGTCGTGGAGATCCACGAGGCGGGCGGGAGTCCCTCCTCGGACAGCAGGAAGCGCTGGGCTCCGTGCTCCGTGTACAGCTCCTGGACGCGCTCGTCCATGAGTCCGCCCGGAGGCACCGCGAACCGGTCGTCCGCCTCCAGTTCGAGCGCCCGGGCCACGGACTCCTGGCCGAGCCTCAGCGAGGCCTCGGCGTCACCCTCCATGTCGTTGAGGAGGAGCGCGACCAGGTCGGCGCTGGCGTAGGGGGAGGCCACGACCGTGTCGGCGGCCAGGACCCCGCGGGCCTCACGCAGCCACACCTGGGCGGCCGGGTCCGCGGGCTGGTCACGGCGGCCCGGCTCCTTGGCCGGGTCGTCCAACGCGCCCTCCAGGACCTCGTGGTCGGCCGAGGCCATGCGGAGGATGTCGTCGAGGGTGCCGGGGTCGACGGACCACGTCACCGGGATCCCCTCGGTGCGCGACGGCGTCTCCTCCTCCTCGCCCTCGTCCTCCTCGTCGGGTGCGTCGGAGGGGGCCTCGTCCTCGTCGGCGCCCTCCTCGGTGGCCTCGGGGGAGACGGAGTCGGCGCTCTCCTCGGCGGTGACCTCCTCGCCAGCGGTCGGGGAGCTCTCGTCCGGGTCCTCCTCGTCCTCCTCCAGCCCGAGCTCCTCGACGAGGTCCTCGTCCCCGGCCTCGAAGGACAGGGGCACCTGCGCGCCGGACTCCAGGAGCCGTCCGAGACGCCCGTCGGCGCCGACCGAGCCATGGAGCTCGTCGTCGAGGAAGGTGTCGTCGTCGGCGCGCTGGGGGGAGTCCATCAGCGGCCAGACCCAGGCCAGGTCCAGGCTGGGGACGTCGTCGTCACCGGTGTAGGGGAGGAAGGTGTACTGCGAGCCGAGGGTGGTGCCGTCGCCGTCCACCGCCTCGATGACCATGGGGTACACCCCGTAGGAGGTCAGCCCGAGGTCGTCGGCGGCGGTGCTCAGCGAGTACTCCAGGGTGCCGTCCGGTTCCAGCTCCCCCTCGAACTCCTCGTCGGGCCCGGAGGAGCTGGGCTGCCAGTCCTCGCCGGTGGAGAAGTCGTCCAGCTCGTCACGCGAGGTGAAGGGGTGCCGGGAGTAGCGCATGCGGACGGTGACGTCCTCGACGGTCTCCCCGGTGGTGTTGGTCACCTCGCCCGCCACGCGCAGGGTGCTGTCCTCGTCCACGGAGTCCGGGGTGATCCGGTCCACGACGAGCGGGGCGGCCGAACCCTCCTCGTCGGGCTCGGCCGACGCGGGAGAGAGGGTGGCCGGTATCGGAAGCAGAGCGGCGGTCATGGCCATGACCGCGGCCGCGGAAGCAGTTCGACGCAACGCTTGGTTTCCTGATTCGGGTCCAGGTGTCCGTCCCGCCAGGGATACGGAAGGTGGGGCGGGGTCGGTCGGGGTGCCCGCGCGGCTCGCTCGGCCCAAGCGGGGCTGGTGGCCTCGGACTGACCGTGACATGCCACCACTCCACCCGAAGATACCGCGTTCCCCGAACCCCGGTTCTGACGCGGACCGTTGTTCGGGGACGTGATCGACCCACCCTTTCATCCACCGGGGCCCGACACCAGGGCCGCCACAGGCCCGCAGGGGTACCAAACTTGATTCGCGGACACCCCGTGCGGCCGCCTAACCTGCGTGGTGTGCCGAACACAGAGCCTTCGCGTGAGAACGACGCCGCCCAGAACCCGTCCGCAGAGGTGAGCCCGCCCGCGGGTGAACTCAGCGGCGCGCAGCGAGCGGCGGTCGCCGCGTTGGTCGACTCGATCCAACCCGTCGCCGACGAGCTCGGCGACCGTTTCGACGCCCAGGGCCAGCAGCTCGCCATCGTCGGTGGCCCGGTCCGCGACGCGCTCCTGGGACGCGACTCCAACGACGTGGACCTCACCACCGACGCGGTTCCCCAGCGCGTCCTCGAACTCATCGACGGCTGGGCGGACTCCGTGTGGACCGTCGGCATCGAGTTCGGCACCGTCGGCCTGCGCAAGCGCGGACTCCAGCTGGAGATCACCACCTACCGCAGCGAGGCCTACTCGCCCAAGTCCCGCAAGCCCGAGGTGGCCTACGGGACGAACATCCACGACGACCTGCTGCGCCGTGACTTCACCGTCAACGCGATGGCGGTGCACCTGCCCAGCCGGGAGTTCGTGGACCCCTTCGGCGGGCTCGCCGACCTCAGGGCCAAGGTGCTGCGGACCCCGGGCCGCCCGGAGGACTCCTTCAGCGACGACCCGCTGCGCATCATGCGCGCGGTCCGCTTCGCCGCTCAGCTCGGCTTCTCCCTGGCGCCCGAGGTGGCCGAGGCCGCCCGGGGCATGGCGGACCGGCTGTCCATCGTCTCGGCCGAGCGTGTCCGGGACGAACTCACCAAGCTCATGCTCAGCCCGGACCCGCGCCGGGGGATCGAACTCATGGTGGATCTGGGCATCGCCGAGCACGTCATGCCCGAGATCCCCAAGATGCGGCTGGAGATCGACGAGCACCACCGGCACAAGGACGTCTACGAACACTCGCTCACCGTCCTGGACCAGGCCATGGACCTGGAGCGCCGACGTGGTCACGGAGCCGACCTCGTGCTGCGCCTGTCCGCCCTGCTGCACGACATCGGCAAGCCCCGGACCCGCGCCTTCGAGGGCGGCAACCGGGTGACCTTCCACCACCACGAGGTGGTGGGCGCCTCCATGACCCGCAAGCGGCTGTCCGCGCTGCGCTTCTCCAAGGACGTGATCTCGCAGGTGAGCACGCTGGTCGCGCTGCACCTGCGGTTCCACGGCTACGGCCGGGGCGAGTGGACGGACTCGGCGGTGCGCCGGTACGCCCGGGACGCCGGAGACCAGCTGGAGCGCCTGCACATCCTGACCAGGGCCGACTGCACCACCCGCAACCGGCGCAAGGCCGTCGCGCTCGCGCGTTCCTACGACGACATCGAGCGCCGCATCTCCGAACTGGCCGAGCAGGAGGAGCTGGACCGGATCCGCCCGGACCTGGACGGCAACGAGATCCAGGAGATCCTGGGCGTGAAGCCCGGTCCGCTGGTGGGCAAGGCCTACAGGTACCTCCTGGAGCTGCGCCTGGAGAACGGCCCCATGGAGAAGGAGAAGGTCGTCGAGGAGCTGCGCTCCTGGGCGGTCGACCACCTGGGGCAGGACGGCCGCCAGGACGGGTAGGCCGCGCGGGGCGGGGCGCCGGAGGGCGCCGCCGCTCAGAGCCCGGGCTTGATCGCCGTGACCGCCATCCCCGCGCCGAACACCCGCAGCGGGGTGCCCTCCAGGGTGTCCGAGACGCCGCGCGCGGCCGGGGGACGGCGGTCGAGGGACGGCATGAGGTAGTCGATCGCGCGCACGCGGAGCCCGTGGCCGCGCAGCAGGCGTCCCAGTTCCTGGCTGCTGAAGGACCGGGTGTCCGACATCCGCACGTGCAGGGGCCGAACCCAGGGCAGGAACGGGGCGGTGAGGGCGGAGCGCCGCCGATCGCCCCAGAGGACCCCGTGCGTCTCGAAGGGGAACCAGCGGTTGGACGTGGTCACGGACAGCGCGCCGCCGGGCCTGAGCACCCGGTGGATCTCGCTGAGGGCGCCGTCGAGGTCGTCGAGGTGCTCGATCACGTCGAACGCGGTGACCCGGTCGAAGGTGTTGGTGTCGAAGGCCAGCGATTCGGGGGCCATCTTGTGTACCCCCACGCGGTCCTCCAGGCTCGTCCCGGCTATGCGTCCGGTCAGTGCGTCGAGCAGCGCGGGGTCGGTGTCGATGGCGTCCACTCGCACGTAGCCCGCGGCGAGTCCGACGGTGTGGGCGCCGTGGCCGCAGCCCACGTCGAGGAGCCGGTCGCCCCGGGCGGGGAGTTGTCGGGTGACCGCCCCGATCCGTTTGGCGACCCCTCTGTTCCCGGGCCCGTTGCCGAACCCGTTCGAAGAACCGCCCGGTCCGAAGCCGCCGCTCATGGCCACCATCCCCTGCTCGTGCGCGAATGCCTGCGGGGACACTACTTTAAGTGAAGTTTTGACTACTCATGGAGATGGCGACTTGTCGACTCGTGGTCATGGGGCCTGACCTCCCCCCTTTCCCGGAAGGACCCGCGAGACCGGGGCGACACCTCCGGTGCGAGGATGGCGCGATGACGATCACCACCTGGTACCTGGAGTCGACCGACCCCGCCGAGCTCAGGCCCGGCCGCGAGCCCGAGGGCTCCGTGCGCTTCGTCCGCGCGGAGGTGCCCGGACCCGAGTTCGCCCGGTTCCTCTACACGACGGTCGGTGGCGACTACCAGTGGATCGACCGCGCCCCCTGGAGCACCGAGGAGTGGCGTGACCAGGTGGCGGACCCCAACGTGGAGACGTGGGTCCTGTACGACCGGGGCACGCCAGCGGGCTACGCGGAGCTGGAGGCCCAGCCCGAGGGAGCGGTGGAGGTCGTCTACTTCGGCCTCCTGCCCGGTTTCCTCGGCCGGGGGCTGGGCGGGCACATGCTCACCGAGGCCCTGCGCCGCGCGTGGGACCTGGGCACCCGGCGGCCGGATCGTGACGCCACCCGCCGGGTGTGGCTGCACACCTGTTCTCTGGACGGGGACCACGCCCTCGCCAACTACCGGGCCCGGGGGCTGCGCCCGTACCGGGAGACCACGGAGGAGCAGCCCGTGGTCCAGGGCGCGGGGGGATAGGACCAGAGGGAGGCGGAACCAGTCGACTCGTCGACTGGTGGAAATGTCGACACGTCCACCCCGGCCGCTGCCCCGCCCGGGGCGGTATCCGGCCGCGAACCCTCCGCGGGCGCGGGACTTTCCGGGTGGGGGCGCCGGCCCGAACACTGCGAACGGTCCCCGCGCGCGGGCGGCGGGCGCGCACCGTCCGGGCCGCGCCCATCGGGAGGTGGGCCGGACCGTCCCCGCACACCACAGGGACACTCACCCCGGACGTCGGGACCAGGCCAGCGGTGATCGCCGCACCTGGTGCGAACGCGGCGTCGCACAGCACGTCGTGGACGGAGAACCCCCGGCCCCGGTGGGTACGTCGACATGTCGCCTCACCAGCGTGTCGACAGTGACCCTCAACGCCTGGGACACCAAGCCCAGGACCGGGGCGGCGATCGGGAAGGGCCGGGGAGAACGGCGGGCCGAACAGCAGCGGGGCGACGGCGGCCGAGGCGAGCAGACCGGCGACTCATCCGCTCTCGCCGATCCGGGCGCTCGTCCCGGCGGTGGCCACGGCTCCCAGGGGGTGGCCATGGCGCCCCGGAAGAAGCCGAGCGCGAGCAGTTCGGCCCAGACGAAGAAGGACACGCCCACAGACTGGACGTGTCCCGGAGAGGGTGCCCGGGGCCGACGGGCCCCGGGCGGATCGCTGGCTACTCGCCCGCGATGAAGTTCTCGACCTTGGTGTGCGCCTCGGCGTCGCTGTACTGCTCCGGCGGCGACTTCATGAAGTAGGAGGAGGGCTCCAGGATCGGGCCGCCGATGCCGCGGTCCTTGGCGATCTTCGCGGCGCGTACCGCGTCGATGATGATCCCGGCGGAGTTGGGGGAGTCCCACACCTCCAGCTTGTACTCCAGGTTCAGCGGGACGTCACCGAAGGCGCGGCCCTCGAGACGGATGTAGGCCCACTTGCGGTCGTCCAGCCACGGCACGTGGTCGGAGGGACCGATGTGCACCGCGCCGGCCTTCAGCTCGTGGGGGATCTGCGAGGTGACCGACTGGGTCTTGGAGATCTTCTTCGACTCCAGGCGCTCGCGCTCCAACATGTTCTTGAAGTCCATGTTGCCGCCGAAGTTCAACTGGTAGGTGCGGTCGACGATCACACCCCGGTCCTCGAACAGCTTGGACAGCACCCGGTGGGTGATGGTGGCGCCGATCTGCGACTTGATGTCGTCGCCGATGATCGGCACGCCCGCCTTGGTGAACTTCTCGGCCCACTCGGGGTCGGAGGCGATGAACACCGGGAGCGCGTTGACGAAGGCCACGCCCGCGTCGATGGCGCACTGCGCGTAGAACTTGTCGGCCTCGTCGGAGCCCACCGGGAGGTAGGAGACGAGGACGTCGGCCTTGCTGGCCTTCAGGGCGGCGACCACGTCCACGGCGTCCTCGGGGGACTCCTGGATGATCTCGCGGTAGTACTTGCCCAGACCGTCGTAGGTCGGGCCGCGCATGACGGTCACGCCAGTCAGCGGGACGTCACAGATCTTGACGGTGTTGTTCTCGCTCGCGGTGATCGCGTCGGCGAGGTCGTGCCCGACCTTCTTGGCGTCCACGTCGAAGGCGGCGACGAACTCGATGTCGCTCACGTGGTACGGGCCGAACTGGACATGCATCAGGCCGGGGACCCGTGACTCCGGATCGGCGTCCTTGTAGTAGTGCACACCCTGGACGAGCGACGCCGCACAGTTGCCGACACCCACGACGGCTACACGTACCGAACCCATTGGTCCTTGCTCCTTCTTCTCCGCGAACATGGATTCCACAGCGCACGGCGACGGGCCCGCGCCGACGGCGGTCCGGGGCTCGTCATCCTGCGTCGTATTCCGTATGTGGTCAGCAGCGCGCACGGCGTATCTGTTCCCCCTCACGGCCGTCGAATACGGGGAGAACTGTCCATGTCTGGCTGGTTTGTTCTGATCTGACTCTATCCACGCTTCATGGTGAGGACGTAGGCGGTCAACGGTCCGGGCGACAACAGAGTGACCGCCGGTGACCGTGGTGCTGGGGAGACCTGCGTGATCCCGTGCGTGATCCCACACGAACCAGTCGGAAGTCGGACGACCCCGAACCGCTCCCTTCCGGTGACCGCAGTCACACGCTGCGCCCCGCTCGCCCCCCGAGCAGCCGAACTGCCAGGACCGGCGGTTCCCGGCGGAGGGTGACGAGGTCCTGCAAAGCGCGCGATACCCTCGCGCGTGGGTTGTGCTATATCGTTCGATCGCTCTAACGTGACCTTTGATTTGCGTGCGAAGCCGGTTCAGACCCCCGAGCGAAGCCAAGCCGCGGCGACGTTGACGTCGGCCCAGAGCACCGACGCGACGGGGGAAGCGCTCCCGCAGGCCAACGATCAGGAGGAAGTAGCGGCCAACGTCTTCGCGACCTGTTGAAAACCTTCACCCCCGGGTGGGCGTCTCTTTATCAAGCCTTGAAAGAAGGCCAAAGCGGCGGAACCGGGTCCAACCGCACCCGACCGCGCCGCTCCACCATCACAGGTCGCGAATCACCGATCCCCCAGGGGGACCGACCCCCGTTTCCACCAAGGAATCGTCAGGCCGAGCGGCCGTGAGAGGCAATCGAGGACCACGTGAGTACCGAACGACGACGGAATGCCGACGGCGGCCGTCGCCGGGCCGACGGCCCGGACGACGGTCCGCGCGGCGACGGCGGAAGGCGCAGGGCCGGTGGCCCTCCCCGGGAAGAACGTGCGGGCGGACGGCGCCGACCTGACTCCGAGGACGGTTTCCGGGGAGACGACGGGCCCGCTCCGCGCTCCCGCAGAGCCCGCCCCCCGGGGGACGAGAGCCGCTCCGAGGGGCGCCCCCGCCCCGAGGGCGGACGCCGCCGTGCCGAGGGAGAGCGCCCCAGGCGCCCCGACGGCCCGCGACGCCGCCCCGAGGACGACGGAGAGCGCCCGCGTCGGCGCCCCGACGGCCAGCGCCCCCGACGACCTGAGGACGGCGACCGCCCCCGTCGCCGCCCGGACGACCCGCGAGCTGGCGGACGTCGCCGCTCCGAGGGCCCGCGCGACCCCCGCGATCGCGAACACGGCGCCCGCTCCGGCGGGCGGGGTTCCCGCGCCGCCGCGGCCTCTGGCGGACGTGGCGGCAGGGGCGGTGGCGGAGGCCGCCGTCGCCCCCGTGAGGACGAACCCGACGACCGCCCCTGGTTCAAGCGCTTCCTGTCCAAGGCCTGGAAACCCGCTCTGGCCTTCTGCGGACTGATGATCATCGGCGGTGTGGCCACCTTCGCGGTGCTGTACGCCATGGCACCCGACGAGGGCGAGCTCAAGAGGAACGCGGAGAAGGACGCCTCGGCCACCCAGATCCTGTGGGCCGCGCAGGGGGACGACGAGAAGGGCGACGTCGCGCTCACCACCGGTGAGGTCCAGCGCGTCGCCGTGCAGCGCGAGGACATCCCGGAGGAGGTCATCGACGGTGTGCTCGCCGCCGAGCAGGCCACCTTCTACGAGGACCCGGGCATCAACATCAAGGGCATCGGCCGCGCCATCCTCTCCCGAGGCGAGGCGGGCGGTGGCTCGACCATCACCCAGCAGATGGCCCGTAACTACTACAGCGAGCTCGACGGCGAACCGCCGATGACCCGCAAGATCCGCGAGATCTTCATCTCGATCAAGCTGGGCCAGCAGCTCGAACCCGACCAGATCCTCACGACCTACCTCAACACGATCTACTTCGGTCGTGGCGCCTCGGGCATCGAGATGGCCGCCCAGGAGTACTTCGGCAAGAGCGTGAGCGATCTGGACCGGGCCGAGGGCGCCTACCTCGGCATCATCATCCAGATGCCGAGCAACTTCGAGAACCCCGAGCCGGACTCCTGGACCGCCAACTACCTGGAGAAGGAGCGCTGGCCGTACGTCCAGCGGCAGCTGGCCGCGATGTACGAGAACACCGGCGGCGAGCGCGGCCTGCCCGAGGCCGAGGCCCAGCAGCTCCAGATCCCGGACAGCATCATCGACTACGAGCCCGAGGCCGGCCTGGACGACCCCAAGCTGGGGTACGTCCGTCAGGCCGTGATCAACGAGGTCGAACGTCGGTACGCGGGCTCCAACGTCACCGGTGCGGACATCGCCACCAAGGGCCTGGTCATCGAGACCTCCCTGGACCCCGATCTGATGACCGCGGCCGAAGAGGCCTTCGACGTCCTCCCCGAGGGAGCGGCGGACGACACCATGCGCGGCCTCACGGCGGTCGACCCGAGCACCGGGGAGGTCGTGGCCTTCAACGGCGGGCCGGACGTCTCCGCGGTGATCAACAACTCCCTGGTGCACCAGACCCAGGCGGGATCGGCGTACAAGCCCTACGTGCTGGCCCGTGCCCTGTCGGACGGCATCGGCCTGCGCAGCCAGTTCGACGGCGACAGCGGCCTCGAGTTCCCCGGGCTGGCCAGCCCGGTGATCAACTCCGGTGAGGTGGACTACGGCGAGGTCGACCTGATCAAGTCCACCGCTGACTCGGTGAACACCAGCTACGTGGACCTGGCGATCACGGTCGACCCGGTCCGCGTGGACGAGCTCGCGGTGGAGATGGGCGTGCACCCGGACCGGCAGGAGACCTCGCAGGTCGGTCCACTGGTCGCTCTGGGCACCCACCAGGTGAACGCGCTCGACATGGCCAGCGGCTACGCGACCTTCGCCGCCGAGGGCCGCCACTTCCCGGCGCACATGGTCACCAAGGTGATGACGGCCGACGGCACCGAGGTCACCCCCGACGACCAGGCGGAGCTGGAGAGCGGCACGGAGGTCCTCTCCGAGGGGGTCGCCGCGGACGCCACCTACGCCATGCAGCAGGCCGTCCTGGAGGGCGGGGCGAAGAACGCCGCCCTCGACGACGGGCGTCCGGTCGCGGGCAAGACGGGTACCTCCTCCGACGCCGTCTCGGCCTGGTTCGTGGGGTACACGCCGCAGCTGGCCACCTCGGTGGGGCTGAGCCGCGCGCAGAGCGAGCCGCTGGACTTCGGCCCGGAGTTCGGTGACGTCTTCGGCGGCACCACCTCCGCGATGGTGTGGAAGGCCTTCATGGAGGTCGCCATGGAGGGGCAGGAGCACCAGCAGTTCCCGGCCCCGCAGTGGGTGGGCGAGGACCAGCGGTTCCTGCCGACCCCCTCTCCGAGCGAGACCCCGGAGGAGACGGACGAGCCGAGCGACGAGCCCAGCGAGACTCCGAGCGAGGAGGAGTGCGACCCCAACAGCCCGGAGTGCGACACGGAACCCTCGCCGGACGAGTGCGAATGGGGTTGGGAGCCGGGCTGTGACACCGAGGAGAGCCCGGACCCGGACGAGTGCGACGTCTGGGTCGGCAGGCCGGACCACTGTGACGACGAGGAGGAGAACCTCCCCGGCGGTCCGCCCGGTGGCGACCAGAGCAACCAGGCCAACGCCAACGGCAACAACAGCCTGATCAGGCCCAGGGACTGATCGGCTCGCAGTAGCCAGGCAGGCACGGCCGGGGGCCGGTGCGCGGAGGGGAGACCCTTCGGCACCGGCCCCCGGCCGTTGGCCACGACGACCCAGGGGTTCCGCACGACCGGGAGCGCAACGCCGGTGGTACTCCGCTGCTGGTAGCCTTGGTTCCCGTATGGCTCAGAGCCTGAGCGATGCCCCCGGTGGGACCGGGCGGCGGAACGCCGGGCTCCTGCCCTCCTGCCATGGAGATTCCATGGCCGCAACAGTCCAGAGGAGGAACGTACGCTTATGCGTCGTTACGAAATCATGGTCATCCTCGACCCCAACCTCGACGAGCGCACCGTCGCTCCGTCGCTGGAGAACTTCCTGGGCGTCGTCCGCAACGACGGCGGCTCGGTCGAGAAGACGGAGATCTGGGGCAAGCGTCGCCTCGCCTACGACATCAACAAGAACTCCGAGGGCATCTACGCGGTCATCGACCTGACCGCCAAGCCCGCGACGGTCAAGGAGCTCGACCGTCAGCTCGGCATCGCCGAGGCCGTGCTCCGCACCAAGGTTCTGCGTCCCGAGGTTCACTAGGCACCCCGGTGCCCTGATCCCCTGGCCCCGCCCGTCCGTTTTTGTCCCCGGGACTGTTTTGTCTCTAGGGGCGCGGATGATGCGGGGAGCAGGCGAAACCGCCTGATCCCGAACTATCTCGAACCGGAGCCGATCCATGGCAGGCGAAACCCAGATCACGCTCGTCGGCAACCTCGTCGACGACCCTGAACTGCGCTTCACGCCCAGTGGAGCCGCGGTCGCCAACTTCCGTGTGGCCTCGACGCCTCGCACCTTCGACCGTCAGGCGGGGGAGTGGAAGGACGGAGAGTCCATGTTCCTCTCCTGCACCGTCTGGCGGCAGTACGCGGAGAACGTGGCCGAGAGTCTTCAGCGTGGCATGCGCGTCATCGTGCAGGGCCGCCTGAAGCAGCGGTCCTTCGAGACCCGCGAGGGTGAGAAGCGGACCGTCTTCGAGATCGACGTCGAAGAAGTCGGCCCGGCACTGCGCAGCGCCACCGCCAAGGTGACGAAGACGCAGCGTCAGGGTGGCGGCGGCTTCGGCGGCGGTCAGCAGGGCGGCGGTTTCGGCGGCGGCCAGCCCCAGGGCGGACAGTCGTCCCAGGGCGGCTACGGGAACCAGGGCGGCGGCTTCGGTGGCCAGCAGGGTGGTCGGGGCGGCGCCCCGGCAGACGACCCGTGGGCCACCAACGGCGGCGGCGGTTTCGGCGGCGGCAACAGCGGAGGATTCTCCGACGAGCCCCCGTTCTAAACAGCGGCTTCCCCACGTAACACCCGACCCGGCCCCTACGGGGTCGCGTCACCTTTCCATTGTCCCAGCCCATCCCCGGGAGGACCCCGGGGCTCTTGCGAAGGAGCACCACGATGGCTAAGCCGGCAGCGCGCAAGCCCAAGAAGAAGGTTTGCCTCTTCTGCCAGGAGAAGCAGTCCTACATCGACTACAAGGACACCACGCTTCTCCGTAAGTTCATCTCCGAGCGCGGCAAGATCCGTGCCCGTCGGGTGACCGGCAACTGCACGCAGCACCAGCGCGACGTCGCGACCGCGATCAAGAACGCGCGCGAGGTAGCCCTGCTGCCCTACACCAGCACCGCTCGCTAGCGGCGATATCCGAGGGAGGTCTTTGTCGTGAAGCTGATTTTGACCCACGAGGTCAACGGTCTCGGAGCCCCCGGCGACGTCGTCGAGGTGAAGAACGGTTACGGTCGCAACTACCTGCTGCCCCGAGGGTTCGCCATTCGGTGGACCCGCGGTGGTCAGAAGCAGATCGACCTGATCCAGCGCGCCCGCAAGGCGCGTGACATCCGCACCCTGGACGAGGCCCAGCAGGTCGCGGGCCGCGTGGGTGCGCTGAACGTGCGTCTCAAGCAGCGCGCCGGTCAGGGTGGTCGTCTGTTCGGTTCGGTCACGCCCGCGGACATCGTCGAGGCCGTCAAGGCCACCGGCGGTCCCGAGCTGGACAAGCGCCGGATCGAGATCAAGAACCCGATCAAGTCCGTCGGTGCCCACAAGGTTCAGGTCCGCCTGCACCCCGAGGTCGCCGCGACGATCAAGCTGGACATCGTCGGCGCCTAGTACGCGTCGGCCGTTCCGGTCACGGACCCCGTCCCTCTTCGGAGGGGCGGGGTTCTTCTGTTCCCCAGGAACACGCCGAGGGGCCGAAAAACACCCTTTAGTTACTCTTTGTAATCTAACGTGTTCTCTGTGTAGCGTTGCGTTCAGCAATGCTCCGCACGGAGAGGACAGCATACCGATGGCCGTTGAAAAACTGCCCGAGACGACAGACCACCCTCTCGCGGTGGACCGTAGGACGATGCTGCGAGGGGCCGCCCTGACCGCCGGAGGAGTACTGCTCGGCGGGGCCCTGGGGGTGTCGGTGACCGGACAGGCCACCGCGGCGGCGACACCCAAGGTGTACACCCGGTCCGACTGGGGGGCACGCGCACCCAAGGGAACCATCGAGGTACTCGCGAAGGGGCCGACCCACATCGTCGTGCACCACACCGCGACCTCGAACGTGTCCGACACCTCCACCACCCACGCCGCCGCGCTCTCCCGGTCCATCCAGCGCTACCACATGGACAACAACGGCTGGAGCGACACCGGTCAGCAGCTGACCATCAGCCGGGGCGGCCACATCATGGAGGGCCGGGACAAGTCCCTCCAGGCCATCCGCGACGGTAAGCACGTGCTGGGAGCGCACACGGCGAACCACAACTCGCACACGATCGGCATCGAGAACGAGGGGACCTACACCTCGTCCACGCCGCCGGGTGCCCTCATGTCCTCGCTGGTCGACACCTGCGCGTGGCTGTGCCTGGTCTACCGCCTGGACCCGCAGAAGGCGATCGTCGGCCACCGGGACTACAACGCCACCAACTGCCCGGGAGACCAGCTCTACGCGATGCTCCCCAAGCTCCGTGACGACGTGGGGAGCAGGCTGCGCAAGCAGCTGAGCCACATGAGCGAGCACGCCGGACGGGAACTCACGCTGGAGGAACTGCCGAGCTACCCGGCCGTCCCGAGTTCGGAACGGGTCGCGACCTTCTACCACGGTCCCACGGTGGGAGACCTCGACTCCGGCTTCTAGGAGGAGATCTCCGTCGCCGGCCGCCCCTGCCTCCCCCGCAGGGGCGGTTCCTCTTTGCGTCCGCGCTTCCCTTCGGCGCGAGTCCGGCGCCTTCACGGAGGGGTTCTTCGCTGACCAGGCCCGGCCCGTTCCCCGCTGGCGGCTCGGCTCCTCCCGCGCGGTCCCTGCTCGGAGCCGGACTCTCCGGGGCCCGAACGGGCCTGGGTCGGGTCGCACGGGCAGGACCCACACCCGCGGTCGAGGTGGGCGGTGAACCCTGTGCCCCGGGCCGGGGTCGACTTGGTGACTTGGTGACTTGGTGACTTGGTGACTTGCGGATTCGGGGATTTGGGGATCAGGGGCGATGGGCCCCGGTGATCAGCCAGGCCTCACCCCGGGCGCGTAGGCCCAGGGTGACGGCACGGGCGAGGATCCACACGGCGAACGCGATCCACAGACCCACCAGGGCGCCGGTCTCCGAAGTGGCGAGACCGGGGATGACCAGGGCGAACGGCATGAACGCGAGCATCGTCCACAGGGAGGCCCAGGCCAGGTAGCGCTGGTCCCCGGCGCCCATGAGGACGCCGTCCAGCACCATGGTGACGCCGCTGAGCGGCTGCATGAGGGCGACCACCACGAGGGAGGCCATGATGAGCGCGGCCACGCTCGGGTCCGAGGTGAACGGGACGTGGGCCCAGGGCAGGACGAGGAACACGAGCACGGTGAACAGGAGCCCCGACATCACGCCCCACTCGACCATCCGCCGGGTGGCGTCCCTGGTTCCACGCACGTCGCCCGCGCCGAGGTAGCGGCCCACGATCGACTGCCCGGCGATGGCGATGGCGTCCATCGCGAACACCAGCAGAGCCCAGATGTTGTAGCTGACCTGGTGCGCGGCGATGGACTCGTCACCGAGCCGGGCCGCGACGGCGGTGGTCACCAGCGCCACCACGCGCATGGACACGCTGCGCAGGAACAGGGCGAACCCGGCCGAGGCCGAGGATCGCAGCCCTGACAGTGACGGCGTGAGGGAGACGCCCGCACGCCGGGCCGACCGGGCGATGGTGGCCACGTACCAGAACGCCCCGCCGCCCTGGGCGATCACGGTCGACCAGGCGGACCCGGCGATGCCCCAGTCGAACACGAGGACGAAGGTCGCGCACAGCACGGCGTTGCCGACGTAGGACGCGACCGCGACCACGAGGGGGGTCCGGGCGTCCTGGAGTCCGCGCAGTACGCCGGTCCCCGCCATGATGATCAGCAGGAACGGCGTGCTCAGCAGGCTGATCCGCAGGTAGGTGAGGGCGTAGGGGGCGACCTCGGGCGAGGCGCCCAGGAGGTCGATCATCCACGGGCCCAGCGGCCAGCCGATCCCGATCGCGGCGATCCCCAGCAGGATCGCGAGCCAGAGCCCGTCCACCCCGTCCCGGACGCCGCCCGGGACGTCTCCGGCACCGAACTTACGGGCCACCGCGGCGGTGGTCCCGTAGGCGAGGAAGATGCACACCGCCGCGAGGGTCAGCAGGACCTGACCCGCGACCCCGAGGCCGCCCAGCGCCTGGGTGCCCAGACTGCCGACGATCGCGGCGTCGGTGAGCAGGAAGAGCGGTTCGGCGATCAGGGCGAAGAACGTGGGGATGGCGAGGGCGAAGATCTCGCGATCGTGGCGGTGCCGGAAGGGAGCCGCCGAGAGCAGATTGGCCATGACGGAGCCACAGTACCGGACAGGCGTTCGACGGCCGGTGTGGCGTCTGGCACGAACCACCGAAGCCTGTGGATAACCTGTGGAAAGCCGCCCTGTGAGACATCTTGCACCTCCCGGCAGTGAACCGCGTTTTCCCAGTTCAAATGGGCTATGGGCGACTCGTGGCAAAGTTATCCACAGGTGATGTGCATAACCTCTGTGCGCAATGCCCCACGGGGCTTCGGTTGTGGTGGTAGGGGGTTGTCCACAGGCGAGCCGCGCGGCGTCTTCGGCACCCCGGATGGGGCATGCTGGAAGAGTCGGTCCGATCCGGGTCGACGCACGCGGCCGGTGTGGGGAGAAGTTCGTGAGTGTCGCTGAGCAACCACCTGAAGAGGGCGGATACGAGCGCACCCCACCTCACGACATCCCGGCCGAACAGAGCGTCCTGGGCGGCATGCTGCTGTCGAAGGACGCCATCACCCAGGTCGTCGAGATCATCCGCTCCGCGGACTTCTACCGCCCCGCGCACCAGATCATCTACGACAGCGTCGTGGACCTCTTCTCCCGCGGCGAGCCGGTGGACGCCATCTCGGTCAACGCTGAGCTGACCAAGCGCGGGGAGGCCACGCGGGTCGGCGGGGCCCCCTATCTGCACACGCTCACCGAGGCGATCCCCACCGCGGCCAACGCGGGTTACTACGCCAAGATCGTCTCGGACCGGGCGATCCTGCGGCGCCTGGTCGAGGTCGGCACCCGGATCGCGCAGATCGGCTACGCGGGCGACGGCGAGGTGGACGACCTCGTCGACCACGCCCAGGCGGAGATCTACAAGGTCGCCGAGAAGCGCACGGGCGAGGACTACGTGGTCCTCGGCGACATCATGCCCGGGGCCCTCGACGAGATCGAGGCGATCGGCGCCAACGACGGCAGCATGACCGGCGTGCCCACGGGCTTCGCCGACTTCGACGCCCTCACCAACGGCCTCCACCCGGGTCAGATGGTGATCATCGCCGCCCGTCCCGCAGTGGGCAAATCGACCCTGGCCCTGGACTTCGCGCGGGCCGCGTCCATCAAGAACGAGATGGCGTCCGTCTTCTTCAGCCTGGAGATGGGGCGCAACGAGATCGTCATGCGTCTGCTCTCCGCCGAGGCGCGGGTGCCGCTGCACACCATGCGGTCCGGTCTGATGACCGACGATGACTGGGCCCGGCTCGCCAGACGGATGGGCGAGGTGGCCAGCGCGCCGCTGTTCATCGACGACTCTCCGAACATGTCGATGATGGAGATCCGGGCCAAGTGTCGGCGCCTCAAACAGCAGCACGACCTCAAGCTCGTGATCGTCGACTACCTCCAGCTGATGAGCTCACCCGGCCGGGTGGAGAGCCGCCAGCAGGAGGTCTCCGAGATGTCGCGTTCGCTGAAGCTCCTGGCCAAGGAGCTCGAGGTGCCGGTGGTCGCGCTGTCCCAGCTGAACCGTGGTCCCGAGCAGCGCACCGACAAGCGCCCCCAGGTCTCCGACCTGCGTGAGTCCGGGTCGATCGAGCAGGACGCGGACATGGTGATCCTGCTCTACCGCGAGGACGTGCACGACAAGGAGTCCCCGCGCGCGGGCGAGGCCGACATCATCGTGGCCAAGCACCGTAACGGCCCCACAGCCGACGTGACCGTGGCCTTCCAGGGCCACTACAGCCGATTCGTCGACATGGCGCCGGGTTAATTCGTCGACTGGTCGACACGGGGCGTGACCATGGGCGGCTGGATGCGCCGCTTCGGTCACGCCCCGTTGTATCGGTCAATCCATTAGTCGACTTATGTTCGAGCCGAAATGTCGACAAAGAGACACGTCGACATTACTCTGCGGAGTCGCTGGTCAGGACCCCTTCGTGGAGCTCCGGGCGGCGACCCGTGAACCGCTGAAGCGCCACATGGTCGTGCGTCACGAACACGGTCCCTGAGGTCGCGGAGGGCGTCGTTGATCGCGTCGGCGACGGCACCGAGCGGGACCCCGCCCGGGACCCGTTCCATGGTCTGGGGCAGGTGGCCGCCGCCTCCCCGGGGGCGGACGGTGAGCTTCCCGTTGTCCGGGTCCTCCGCGCCTGCCAGAAGGCGCAGGGGGGTGCTCTTGCCGGAGCCGTTGTCGCCGATCACTCCCACGCGTTCGCCGGGGCTGATCGTGAGACTGGCGCGGTCGAGGACGGTGTGGCCCGCGTAGCGCCTGCTGACCTCGTTCAGGGCGAGCTGGGATCGGAGTCGTGTTCCTGTGCCGAGCATGGGGCCCTCCCTGTCCTGAGTGGTTCCGGTGTCTCTGGGTGCCACGGAGCGCAGGGGGGTGTTTTGGTCATGGGCACACTGGTGTGCTGCGGGACCGGAACATGGAGGGAGGCTGTCCGTGCGCGACCGCGGTGTGGTGACGTCGACGGAGCACCCGGGCCCGCTGCGCGGTGGGGGTGCGGAACGTGGACGTCCGGCGCGTCCACAGGTGGATGTACAGCCTCATGTGCGAGACGAAGCGTCTCGTTGCACCTATCGTCGATGGCTTTGAGTGAGACCGGGATCACTCATGAGTACCGCCCATGGCGCCAAATAGAGACGTCCACATTTAGATTTATGGTCTTGCCGATTTGTCGACATAGCGACGAACGGGTTCCGGAGCGTGAGGGCGGTGCCCGGTCCTGGACATGACGAAGGGCCGCCCGCGAGGTGCGGGCGGCCCTTCGGGGCGGTTGTCGGCGTCGCGGACTAGAGCCAGCGGGCCTCGGGTCGGGTGCGGCCGCTGTCGTCAGTGACCAGGACCCAGTGCATGATCGGGTGCTCCGAGGTGATGGTGTCGGCGTCCTCGTGATCCGTGCGCGGCTGCGGGACCAGCGCGGGCTCGGGGGCCAGGCCGGAGAGCCGGCGGCTCGCTGCAGTGGATCGGGTGCGCCGAGAGGTGGTCGCGGAGCGAGAGAGGTGCGGCCCGTGTTCGGTCCTGCGTGCCATGAAGCCCTCCTCGTTTCCTTATCAGATGACCCAAGTTAACCCTATGTTCACCTTCGAGTCAATTGGGTTCCTTCTCGGCGCGTCGTCTGTGCAGGGATCGCGCTCCGCCTCGGGCTCCAAAGTGAACGGAAGGTGAACGGATCGGTAACCCAGTACTACCCCGGTCGGGCCCGGTTCACTCCGGTCCGACCCGGGTGCGACGCGCTCCCGCCGGCGTCGAGGTCCCCGAACACGAAGAAGCACCCGCCGCTGGGGCGGGTGCTCCGTGAACGTCCGTCGTCGGGTGCGTCCGGCTACTCCTTGAAGATCAGTCCCACGACCTCAAGGTAGAGCTGCTCCGGGTAGGGAATGAAGGCGATCTTGCTGAGCGCCTGGTCCTGACCGGCGGACTCCATCACGAAGGTCCCGTATCCGAGGAAGCGGCCGACCAGGGTTCGCTCGAACCGCATGTCGGTGACCTTGCCCAGCGGCATCATGTTCACCTGCCGGGTGATCAGCCCCGTGGTCAGCAGCAACCGCGCCGACGTGATCACGAAGTAGTCCACTGACCACTCGGCGACCCGCCACACGAACCACACCAGCACGAGTAGCCACAGCCACCACACGAGTGCCAGGGTCGCGGCGCTGTTGGCGCCGATCGTCCTGCTCAGGATGGCCGCGAAGACCAGAGCCACCAGAACCGCACCCACCGGTCCGATGAGGACCGCGGGGTGCCGGCGGATGGTCACGACATCCTGCTCGTGAGGTAGGAGATAGCGGTTCACCGATGCCGGAGCCGCGTTGCTTGAGGCTACGAGCTTCATGAAACCCGACCCGTCCCCGCCTACGACAGCAGCGTGTTGACGAACCGGGACATCGACTCCGCGCCGCCCACCAGGAGATCCAGTCCGCTCTGGATCACGCCGGCCGCGCTTTCAGGTTGCGTGAGCAGATAAAACGCCACGAAACCAATGAGCGCGTAACCGCCCCATTTCTTCAACTTCGCCACGACTGACTCCCCTTGGAATCCACCTGACCCACCAACCCAGCAGCGATTGTCGCATCGACCATCTTGCCCGTAAAGCCTGGAGCGCACTCTCGGCGTGGCGGTATGTCGGACGTTCACCCCTTGCGGGCTGTGTCCGGTTTCGGTGGTGTTGGTAACCGGGTCACTGGAGGCCCGGAAAGAGTTTCTGTTCTGGTGCAGGTCAGGGCGGTGGAATCGGGCGCGCTGGCGTGCGCTCCCACCGGTGGAACAGGGCGGAGGGCGCGCTGCCGGGCTCCGGAGGAGGGTCACCGATCCCTGGGGGAGGGGTGACGGAGAGCCAGGTTCTTCGCCAACCGAAGAGAGAGGTAGTGCAGGCCCGAAACCGTTACGGGAGCGTCGTGTGGGTGTCTAGCGCTGTTCCGCGAAGGCCAGGGCGAGTACCTGGAGGTGCTGCCGAGCGATCCGCTCCACGAGGTCCGGTGTGGCCCGCCCGGTCACGTCCTGGGCGCCGTGTCTGGCCGCGTCCACGCACCGGGAGACGGTGGAGGTGTGGTGCACGTCGGAGAACTCCGACGACAGGCGGTTGACGACGGGGCTGAAACGCGGGTCGCGGGCGGCCTTGGCGGTCGAGGGGGAGGGGTTCTCGGGCATCTCACTCCTTGGGGCTGCGGGGGCGGAACAGCACGGCGCGTGTGCGGTTCGGGGCTTTGGGTAGCCACTGGAGGGTTGCCGGAGTGCCGCGCCGGAAACGGGCGGCGACGTTCGGATATCAGTGGGCTGAGCCCCTTGTGGGGTGGTTTCGGTCTGGCATGTGTACCCGGTTACGGGTAGTCAGGAACCATCATCACTCTAATCTGTTACGTTCCAATCTCGAAATGAATTCGGCTAATGCAACACCGTGTCGGTCGCCCACTGACCGAGCTGGCTCCACCTGGGGTGACGCCTCGGGGCAAGGGCGCGTGATGGGACCAATGCCCGATTTTCGGGCGTTCATTCACCCCGGCTCTAAAAGAGCCGAAAAAGCGCCCGATCGGTGATCCGATCGGGCGCTGACACCTCGCACTGCGGGGTTCTGGTTCAGGAACAGCCGTACAGACGGTCGCCCGCGTCGCCCAGCCCCGGGAGGATGAAGCCGTTCTCGTTCAGGCGCTCGTCCACGGCCGCCGTCACCACGCGCAGGGTGGCGCCGTGGTCGTCGGGCAGGGTTTCGGTCAGCTTCTGCTCCACCGCGACCAGGCCCTCGGGCGCCACCAGCAGGCAGATCGCGGTGATGTGGTCGGCGCCACGCTCCACGAGCAGCTTGAGCGCCGCCGCCAGGGTTCCGCCCGTGGCCAGCATCGGGTCCAGCACGTAGCACTGGCGCCCCGAAAGGTCCTGCGGGAGGCGGTCGGCGTACGTGGCGGGCTGGAGGGTCTCCTCGTCGCGCGCCATGCCGAGGAAGCCGACCTCGGCCGTGGGCAGCAGGCGGGTCATGCCGTCGAGCATGCCGAGCCCGGCGCGCAGGATCGGCACGACAAGGGGCGTGGGACGCGTCAGCTGGGTGCCGGTGGTCTCCACGAGCGGCGTCTCGATGGTGACCTCTGTCACGCGGACGTCCCGCGTCGCTTCGTAGGCGAGCAGGGTGACCAGCTCGTCCGTCAGCCGCCGGAAGGTCGGTGAGTCGGTCCGCACGTCGCGCAGGGTGGTCAGCTTGTGCGCGACCAAGGGGTGGTCGACGACCAGGGTTTCCAAAGCGTTCTCCGGGTGAGCTGGGATAACGGGACGGTGGATGGGGAGAGGGGCCAGCCCGAGTCTAACCGCGCGTATCACCCGAACCAGGGCTCCCTGCGGCCACCGCCGCCCCCGTCGGGCTCCCCCGGTTGCGTCGGGTGGGAAACAGGAGCGCACGGGTTCGGTCACGGGGGCGCGGGAGACCCGTCTCTCGTGAGAGCGTTAGGGCGTTCTACGGCGGACGTGGGGCTACGGCGCAGTGAGGGTGATCGTTACCATGGCACTCGCACGGGCGGGCCGGGCGCCACTCGTCCGCACCGAAACACCGTCCGGGTTGGGGTGACGATGACAGTGCTCGATCATGGTGACGACGACTCGGGTGACTTCGCGGCCGTCGCGTACAGGGAAGAGGAGTACTGGGATGTCGATCTCCTCCCCGTCGCGCTGACACACGATCTCAAGGGGCTCATCCACGCCCTGCGCCAACAACCGAGCATCAGCGGCTCCCTCGGGCTGGTGTCGGTCGGCGACGACTTCTTCATCATCGTCCGGGTGTACGGCGGTGAGGTCTCCCTCTTCCTGTCCGACGTGACCGCCTCGGTGGACTGGCAGGTCGCCCGGGACGCGCTGGACTACCTGGACATCGACCTCCCGGAGGACGACGACCTCGACCAGGTCCTGCCCGCGGGCGACCTGTCCGTGGTCGCGGATCTGGGCCTGGACGAGATGGAGCTGGGCGCCCTCGCGGGTGATCTGGACCTGTATCCGGACGAGGTGCTCGCGAGCGTGTCCGAGCGGCTGGGATTCGCCCAGGCCTTCCAGCGTGTCCTGGACGGTATGGGGTAGGGCACGCCTGGAAGACCACCAGGGTAGAGATCAGGAGGGCACGCGGTGTCGACCTTCGCAGCTGTCTTCGCGCCGAGCGGCAGGACATGGCGGGGTACTGAGGTCGAGCTCGGTGACGTGGATGCCATCGACGACATCACCGACCTCATGCTGGACCTCGCCACGGACTGGGGCAGCGAGCTGACCCTGCTGTTCGTGGACGCGGACGACGAGTGGTTCGCCGTCGTCCGACTGGACGATTCGGACCCGGACCCGAGGGTCTACCTCTCGGACGGGCGGGTGGTGCATGACCACCCGCTGGCCGGAGTGCTCTCCGAGGCCGGGGGGCTCGGCTCCTCGCAGCCCATCGAGAGCGCCGGGGCCCGTCCCGATCCCAGGCCGGACGGTGACGGGCAGCTCCTCACCGACCTCGGCGTCACCGAGGACGAACTCGCCGACCTCTCCGTGGGCGGCGGAGTGCTGCCCGGCGACGTGATCGCGATCGTCGCGGAGCGCTCGGGGTTCACCGACGTCCTCGACTCGTTGCGGCCGTGACGGAATGACCGGCCTGCCCGAGCTGGACCGGGCCGCGGTCGACGAGGCGATGCTCGACGCCCTGGCGGAGGCCGAGCGGGCCCTGGCCACCGAGGACGTTCCTGTCGGTGCCGTGGTGCTCGGCCCGGACGGTGCCGTACTCGGCCGGGGGCACAACGAACGTGAGGCCACCGGGGATCCGACCGGCCACGCCGAGGTGCTGGCGCTGCGCGCCGCCGCCGAGGCGCACGGCGAGTGGCGCCTGTCCGGGTGCACCCTGGTGGTCACCCTGGAGCCCTGCGTGATGTGCGCCGGGGCCACCGTGCTCTCCCGGGTGGACCGGCTGGTGTACGGGGCGCGCGACACGAAGGCCGGTGCGGTGGGGTCGATGTGGGACCTGGTCCGCGACCCGCGCCAGAACCACCGTCCGGAAGTGGTTCCACCCGATCTGATCAGCCGGGACGTCGCCGACCGCTGCTCGGATCTGCTGATTCGGTTTTTCGCACAGCGCCGAGTCCGGTAGAGTACCTCTCGGTGGATTCGCCTAGTGGCCGATGGCGCCCGCCTCGAAAGCGGGTAAGGGGCAACCCTTCGAGGGTTCAAATCCCTCATCCACCGCTTGAGGACCACGTTCACGCAGGTGAGCGCAGGTCCGGTGGAAGTTGCGAAGGCCGGTTGATCCGGGTCGGTGCACATACAGTGCACATGGCCGGAGAGACCGGCCTTTCGCGTTCCCGGGGTCGGTTCACCCGGGTGGACACGAGCAGCACCGCTCAGGCTGCGGAGGCCAGCGCCTTCACACGGGCCGCGTCCATCGCGTCGGCGACCTCGTCCAGGCGGTCCGGGAACAGGTGCCCGTAACGGTCCAGGGTCATCGTGGCGCTGGCGTGTCCGAGCATCGCCTGAACCACCTTGACGTCCGCGCCGGCCGCGATCGCCAGCGAAGCGGCGGTGTGCCGCAGCTTGTGCGGAGTGAGCCCGGTTCCGTCGAGCCCGGCGTCCCTCATGGCCTTGTCGAACTCCCTACGACGCCAGTTGCGCAGCCGCAGCGGGGTCCCGCGCCGGGTCGAGAAGACGAGGGAGTCAGCTGGTTTCCCTTCCACCAGGGGACGTAGCTCCGCCCGCAGTGACGGTGGGACGGGTACGGTCCGGCTCTTGCCCGTCTTGGGCGTCTGCTCCACGAGCTTGCCCTCGACCTCAGCGAACGCCGTCGTGACCCGAATCCGCCGACCGGCCAGGTCGACCCGTCCCACGCGCAGAGCAGCGGCCTCGTTGAACCTCAGGCCCGTGTAAGCCAACAGGAGGATCAGCGGCCGGTTGATCAGTGCGCCAGCGGCTACCTGGTCGTAACTGGTGCGCAGGAGAGCCGAGGCGTTGGCGAGGGCTTCGACCTGGTGGTGGTTGAGGTAGACGTGTTCGGCCTCGGAGGGCTTGGGCAGCGGGACGCCCTTGGCCGGGTTGAAGGGGATACGCCGGGGCACGCACCAGCCCAGGACCATGGACAGGATGCTGTGTACGTGTCTGGTCTGGGAGGCCCCCAGATTGGCGCCGCCCTCCTCTCGCGGCCTCTGCATCTGCGCGATCCACACGGCGATGTCCTCGGAGTGGATTGCCGAGAGCGGGAGGTCCGCCCAGCGGGGGAGAAGGTAGAGGTCGAGGAGGCCTCTGTACTTCCACCAGGTGGAGCGCTTGATGTCGGTCCGGGTGATCAGCCACTTCTCGGCCATCTCACCGAAAGTCGTCTTGCCGTCGTTGGGGTCGCGGTACACGCCCTCATGGAGACTCGCCTCTATGTCGCTTTGGCGCTTCTCCGCGTCCGGCTTCTTCTTGTAGGTCCCGGCGCTCTTGAGCTTGCCGGAGGGGTCGTAGTAGCGGACCAGCCATCGGGCGGGAGGGGTCCGTTTGGCGGCCTTGGCCTTCTTCACGGACTCGTTGTAGCCCTTGTCCTTGGTGCGGTCGTAGATCCACGCACGAGCCATCGGGGGTTGACCTTTCCAGGTAGGGGAGTGGTCAGCGGGAGGTGACCCACGCACGCACCTCAGCGGGCACGTAGCGGACGTAGCGGCCGATGCGGTGAGAGGGAGGTCCGTCGCCCTTGTAGCGCCACTCGTAGAGGGTCTTGGCGGGGACCTGGAGGTAGGTGGCGGTGTCGGTGACCGACCACAGGACCGTTTCGGAGCGGGGCAGGGGAATGGTGGGGGTGTTCATGCGGCCCTCGTTTCGTCGGTTGCCGAAGACTCGTGTTGGCGTGCGGCGTCGAGTTGGGTTCGGCGTTTGAGTGCTTCACCCACGGCGCGGAGTAGGCGTTGTTCTCGGGGAGCGACGTCGGGGTCGGTGGGTCTGGCCAGTTCCCAGGCGAAGTCTCCGGAGTTGACCGAGGTCAGAGCGGGGGGATGTCGGTGTTCGTTGTCGCCCTGGTCCTCGTTGGTGGGGTCGACTCCGAGTGCGTCCAGGACCCACGCCAGCCGGTCGGCCTTGTGGTCGGCGAGGGTCTTGCCGGACCACTTGCGGGAGACCAGGACGCGGCGTCCTGCGTAGCCCAGGTGTTCGCGGCGGTGGGCCTTGGAGCGGCAGAACCCCGGTCGCAGACCGGCTTTGGGGTCTTGGGGTTGGATGCCGTACCGGAGCCAGTTCGAACACCGGGGCGAGCAGGGCTCGAATCGGAGGGTTTCCATGAGCCGGTCCACATGTTGTTCCTGCCGAGTCGTTTCGGCCGCGTGGCAGTCGGCGATGTCCTTGGTCAGGTACTTGGCCAGGTAGCGCACACATCGGGCGGCGTCCTCGGTACCGGCCACGACCCCCTTTGCGTCGACCTGTTTTCCGAACCGCACCACGTGGAAGGGTTCCGGATCGGAGTCGGCGTCGATCTCGTCCAGCGCTTCATCCCAGGTCGGGAGGACTTCCCTGGTCGTCATGTCGACATAGCCACCTATGGATTCCTCCCACACCGGCAAGTTCTCGCCCTCGTACCGGACCGTGTCAGCGGAAGGCCACCACACCTGGTGGTAAGTCGCGGCGGCGATCTGGCGCAGCTCAGCCCGGGGCAGAGTCCCGCGGGTGGCCATGTGCAGGTGTGGAGCCAGGCGCCGTTGGGGTTCGACGGAGGCGAAGTACTGCACGTCGAATCCAGCGAGCCGGCGTAGGTTCTGCACGAACCGGTCCACGAGCTTGGAGAAGTGCAACGTGTCCCGAGCAGCCCGCCGGTAGTCATAGGTCGCAAAGTCCACCGGGGTGCCGTCCGACCGGACCCGCCCGTAAGAATCCAGGGTCAGGGTCAGGAACAGCGAGGGGCGGAACATCTTCCCGGAGCCGGGATCGGTGAACGCCCGGCCGACCGTCTTCCTGGTCATGGGTCGCTTGGGCAGGTCGGGGACGTCTTGGCGGCGTTTGGTGGAGCGCACCCGACGCGGACCCGACTCAGCAGACTTGGAGCGGGTGATCGAGCCTCGGAGTCCGGAGGCGGTGATTTCCTCGTCCAGGTCCGCGATCGCGGCATCGAGGGCGGCGAGCTGGTCGGGGTCAGCGGCCCCGGTAGCGGCCAGGTTGTCACGCTCGGCGGTGACCATGGCACGCTGTTCCACCCACGCCTGTTGCTGCTCTGTGGCTGGGTCGGGTTCCACGACGGGTTCGGCGTCGAGGTGCCAGCCCTCTTCGCATTGGGTTCTGCGAAGGCTGCGTTTCCTCTTTGCGCAGGCCGGGCAGCGGGATTCGAGCGTGGACCCGCATGGGACGTCGATCACCTGTGTTTGACCGGTCCCGATATCGGTACGTCTGAGGGAGACCGGCCGGATGCATACGCCGTGGTCCGCGGCGACCTGTTCGGCCACCTCACGGGCCAGGGGTTGCGCGAGCCGTTCAGCCCGCGTGCTCTTACCGGTTGGAGTTGGCATCAGACCACCACCCCCAACAGCAACCAGGAAAGGTCCAGATGAGGAGCATGGAAACAGTGCGCTGGGGTCACCTGATAGCGCCAGTGTGCTTCATGGCATCGATGCTCATCTTCCTGAGGCTGGCGATCCGCACGGACCACCTGGTGTCGATCATCGTGAGCAGCGTGGTCTTCCTCGCCAATGCGGGTTACTTTCTCTGGCTCGCGCTCGCCCTCTACCGCCAACGTCAGCACGATTCCCCCGCCCCAGAAGAGCTGTAGTCATCCGCCATGGTGGTGATGTCGGTGTCGGAGACGAACGCGGCCCGCACCCGCACCGGGGACGGCGAGGTCTCCAAGCGCACATAGGCCACGCCGGGAAGGGTGGGGTCGATCAGGTGCGCCTCAGCCCCGCGTTCCCTGGCTCCTTCACCGAGGACCATGTCCACCTGTGAAGCCTCATCCAGCCTCAGGGCGATCTTGTCCGGGAACAGGTTGCGCAGGTTCATGACCTCCTTACGGGGGTCCTGCAACGCGGCCAGCACGCAGAACCCCACCGAGCGTCCTTGTGAGGTCAGGGTGGCGATGGCGTTCTCCGAGCGTTTCCGCACGTCCCGGTCGGGGTGGTAGGCGGTCAGGAAGGCGACTTCGTCCAGGACCACGACCACGAACGGATCAGCCGTCGTTGGGGTGTGGGAGCGCTGCTTCCCGGCGTAGCGTTCGGCGCGTTCCTGCATCTGAGCCACCGCGAGTTCGAGGAGTTCCACCGCGGATTCCCCGGTGTCCGCGTACCGCGCGAACAGGTCCCGCCCGTAGGCGAGTTCCATGCGTTTGGGGTCGATCCCCCACACCTGCACCGACCCGTCAGCGAGGGCGGGGAGCATGGCCCGGATGGCCGACCAGAGCACGGAGCCTTTCCCGGCCCCGGTGACGCCGACGATGAGGACGTGGGTTCCGTGCAGCCGGAGCTTCCACGGGGTGCCGTCTTCGCGTTTGCCGATCGGCAGCGCTGACAGGTCGACGTGGTGGGTCATCGGGAAGGCGTCGAGGGGTTCGGCGAGGGTGTCGTGTCGGGGGAACTCCAAGGTGATGTCCCGAGGCCCGTTCACCGTGACGCGGCAGGAGGGGGCGGCGAACCCGTGTGCCAACTCCACCACGCGGTGTTCGAAGTCGGTCGGTGAGGTTCCGGCGACCAGGGACACGCGGACGTAGTCGGCCCGGGCGTTGCAGGCCACGGAGCGGATACGGGGCAGGTAGCGGCGTTCCTGGTAGGACTCAGCCAGCCCGGAGATCACCAGCACGGGTTGCCAGTGCCTGCGGTACACGACCAGGTGTCGCCACCACGCCAACAGCCGCCACGTGACGCAGTACCGGTAAGAGGTTGGCCAGGCACGCCACCACACCAGCGACACCGTCGCCACGACACCCACGAGGGTGGCCAACCCAGGCCATGCGAAGAACCACCAGGACGCGGCCACGACGGTGGCCGAGGCGACCATGACGGGGAAGCGAAACGGCAGCGACACCACCAGGCGGACCAGCCGGTAGATCCAGGAGCCTAGGACGACGATGCCGGGGGTCTCCACGATCGGGGTCGTCCACCGCACCCCCTGAGCCGGGGTCGGCAACGTCGGTGAAGACTGGGAGGCTCCGATCTTGGGTTGGCGCATCATCACCGGCCACCCCAGTTCAGAGCCTCGTTGGCGGCGATCTCGGCCCACAGAAGGTCGGAGTCAGCACGAGCGCAAGCGGCGAACCGGGCCGCGTCGGGGTTGCCGTCCCGGGCAGCGATAGCAGCGAAGATCCGTGACTTGAAGTCGAAGAACTCCGCCCGCTCAGCCTTGGTCACCCGGGGCTTGTCGTACTCGGCCAAGAACACCCGCACCAGCTCAGGGCCGGACAGGCAGGACAGGTCTTCGGGAATCTGGGACATACTGGGGGCACCTCTTCTGAGATTTAGCGGTCCAGCAGGGGGTTTAAGGGGCGGCCGAAGGTGTTGGAGCACCAGGCCGCCCCGTCTTGTGTTCAGGTCAGGCAGCGTCCTTCACCTGCGGCTTGGCGCGGCCAGCAGAACCGGGGGTCTTCACGCCCCGAGCCCGCAGGGAGTACGCCACCCGGGGGCGACGGCCCGAGTCGTCGACGTAGGGCATGACCGCCATCGCTTCGAACTCGATCGGCCGGAACGGCAGCCCCGGAACCTCGTCCGGCAACGTGGGGCACACGTTCGCGGCGACCTTGACCTTCACCGACTTGGCCTTACCGCGTGCTTCGGGGTCAGCGTCGATCACGTCCACCGCCCACAACGGCAGACCGGAGTCCTTGTCCATCTGCGGACGCTTGGTCTCAAAGTCCGTGATCGCTTCCACCCCCAGCGCGAACGCACCAGCGGGGAAGACCACGTCGAACGCGACCGGCAACGCACCCTGAATAGCCATCAATCAGCCCTTCTTTGTCGACCCCCCTAGACAGGCAGCGGCGGGCGCCACCGACAACGACTGTCTAGGGGTCTACGCAAGAAGGTAGCAACCCGCCCCAGGATTGTCTAGGGGGGTACTCAGGCGGGGGTCCAGGTGATGACAGTGGCGTCATCGTGGCTCTTGACCCGTTGGTAGCGCTGGCCCTGGGCGTCCCGGTGCTCTTGGTCGCGCACGTGGTCGATCAGGGCACGAGGGCCCTTGCCAGAGGCCAGGAGGTAGCAGTCTTCCCAGGTCTGGGAGCCGAAGACCTCGACACCGCGCGTGGCCCCGTCGGTCATGGCGGCGAACCCGGTCACGTCCGACAGGGGAAGGAATCCGGTCAGTGCTTCGTCGGCTGCGCGGCGGTCCACACCGGCTGTCCAGAACCCGCCGGGGGTGTTGCGCAGGGTTCGTACCGAGGGTCGAGTCTCGGCGTT
The DNA here is from genome assembly GCF_018070675.1 of Nocardiopsis sp. B62. Taxonomy (NCBI): domain Bacteria; kingdom Bacillati; phylum Actinomycetota; class Actinomycetes; order Streptosporangiales; family Nocardiopsidaceae; genus Nocardiopsis; species Nocardiopsis sp. B62. The sequence continues at coordinate 99,312 of NZ_JAGPXK010000008.1, forward strand.
CTCGCGGCGCAGGCGGCTCTTCAGGTCGTCCAGGCGAGTGTCGGCGATGATCACCACGGAGCCGTCCGGGCGTTGGACGAGCAGGACCGAGTCAGAGAGCACGAGGTATTCCAGGCGGTCGCCCACCAGGCGGATCATGACGACGGTGGACGAGGGGAATTCCTGGTTGGTGCGATCGCAGTCGGGTCCGTGCAGCTCGGCCATGGTGGTGATGGCTTTGGCGAGCACGGTGCGCAGGGGGTCTTCTCCAAGGAGCCCGGCCAGGAGGAGTCCGGCCAGACGGCGTGTGTGCCAGGCGACCCCGTGAGCGCAACCGATGTCGACCCCCGGGGGTGCGCTGGCGCCGTCCAGGAGCACGGCCCCGTTGGTGGTCAAGGCGGCAACGTCCTCGTTTGCCCGGTCAAGGTCGCCGGGGTCGGTGGCAAGGAGGAACGGCATGGCGCTACTGGTTCTCGTCTTGATCGTGGCGGTAGACGGGGGTGATCAGTTCGGCGCTTTGCGGAAGACCCGTCTCGGGGTCGTAGGTGCTGCGCACCAGCACCGAGAAGCGTTCGGAGCCGACCTGTCCCCACAGGGAGGCCACTTCACCGTTGAGGAAGTGCGCGACCCCGCGTGAGCCCTGGGGGTGAATTCCGCCGATGGCAAGGAAGGTGCCCTTGCCGTCCGGGCGGGGCAGGCGGCCGAGGTAGGCCACGTCCGTGGGCTGTTGGGGGTCCATCTCCTGTCCGGACCGGTAGCTTTCACCGGTGCGGGTGTCGGTGAGCAGCCACAACCCCTTGTGCGGGTGCTCCCATCGGATGACGGGGTCAGTGTCATATGCGGTGCGCATGGCTTCGGACATGGCAGGCCCGCACACCACCACCAGGTTGGGCCGGTTCAGATCCACGCGGCCGTCGACGGTGACGTGGTCGGAGACGGCTTGCATGTCGAAGGAGCGCACCAGCTCTTCGAGGGCCTGTCCGGTGGCCATGTCGTCCAGCGAGAGCACCGGCCGGTCCTTGACTTGGTCGTGCCGCAGCGGGGTGGCCACGGTCACCGTTCCCACGCCGAGGAAGGCCGCTTCAGGGGCAGGGCCGGTGTGGCGGATCTGGTGGATGCGCCCGCGGCTCAGACCGGCCTTCTCCGCGATCTGGGCGTAGGACATGCCTTGGGCGTGCAGGTCCTGGATGAGCCGACGGCGCAGACGGGACAGCTCGGTCACTTCCTGCTGTGCCTCGGCCAGCCGTTCGGTTGCAGCACGCAGCACCGCGAATGGGTCGTCCATCTCGGCTATGCGGTCGAACTGGCCCGGCATCCATGCCCCCTCGGTCGTACGCACCGAGTCTAGGACTCTAGACAGCACAGGCGAAATCTCCACCCCGGTCTCAGCGTCCACGACCACGAAGCGTGCGCGGCGTCGGGGCATGCGGGGACCGCTCACAGCTTGGCGAAGGTGGCCAGGTCCGCCCATACGCAGGTGCCCACGGGTTCGGGGGTCGCGCCCCACTGTTTGGCCAGTGCGTTGACGAGCACCAGGCCCCGACCGTGCTCTGTCCACGGTTCGGACTCGGCGGTCTCGCCCTTCCAGTCTGCGTTGCTGCCATAGTCGACCACCGCGATACGGATCCGGTCTCCGTGGTCGTTGACCCGCACCACGAACATGCCGCCGTCGTCGGCGCTGCGGGTGTGGCGCAGGGCGTTGGTGGCCAGTTCGCTGGCGACGAGGACGGCGTCCTCGGCCGTGGGGTGGTCCTGCAGTAAGGCGCGCACGAAGGCGCGGACTCGGGCGATCTCATCGACTTGACCAGGGAACATTCGGGCCCAGTTGCGCACAACACCACCGCCGTCTAGAGGGCTATACACCTATCTCGTGACGGAAGGCTACGACAGAACGCCCTATCGATTCAATGAGTTCACTGAATAAACCGTGTGAGGTCAGCGGCCACATCCTCAACCACCCGCCGGAACTCGTCCCCAGTCACAGCGACTGCGGCTAGGGCCTCGAAGGCGTCGCGGTAGGCGGCGACGTGCTCGGAGCCGGTGAGGGTCATCGTGGCGGTGAAGGTCTCCACCAGCACCCCCGACTCATCGCACACCGTGAACCCGTGTGGAGGCATCACCGGCAGCCCCACACCCCAGGGGATGACCGTGAGGGACACGTTCGGGCGTTGAGCGAGCGTAAGGAGGTGTTCGAGCTGGGCGGGCATGGACTCACCCGACCCGGGCCAGGTTCGCAAGGCAGACTCAGTGACCACGAACTCAAAGCTCTTGCCCGCATCGTCCAGGTTCTTGGCCCAGTCCGCGCCCGAGTCGGAGTCAGCCCCTGCAGCAGCGGCGTACTCACTGCTGCGCAGCGGTGCGGGGATCGTCGCTGACTGGAACCCACGCACCCGCGATGCAGCCGTGAACAGCTTTCGCGCAGCATCGGGCACGAGCGAGACCCCGGAGTCCACCCGCTTACCTTCCGAGGCGAGCGCATACGCCTCCCGAGCCATGGAGGTCAGCCGCTCAGCCTCCTCAGGGGGCAACGGCAGAGCCGCGATCAGCCTCTCCACCGCCTCCACGCTAGAGACCCGCTGCCCGTTCTCCACCCTCGACACAGTCGGCTGCGTGACACCAGCACGAGACGCCAGCACAGCGCCCGAGCTGCCTTCAACCTTGCGAGCGACACGCAGCCTGTCGCCTAGCTCCATCAGTACTTGGTCAGCCATAGGACAGGTCTACCGCAACAACGGGAAGGACTAGTAAGAGGTGGGCCTTGAATGAGATGTAATTACGCATTCGCATGTCTTGCGAAGTGTCTATCTTTCCTCTTTTTCCGCCACTTTAGAACTGATATCAGGCGCCTTCTCGAAGTGGCCAAGGTCTTCCTTGTCCCAAACTACGACCCATTCATTTGGCCAACGCTGACCATTGGACTTAGTCACCTCTGCCCCCTCCAGCATGGGTGGCCAGCCACATTTAATAGCAGACAGATTGACGTCTCCGGAAAAATGAGATCTAGAGAAGTTGACCGTGCATCCAAATCTACTGTCATTAAAAGATGTGCGGTTGAACTTTGATCCTTCGAATACGCCAAAGAATTTGACCTTCATATTCTTAAAGCTGGAGTACTTGAGAAAACTAACACCACTGAAAAGCGCGTCCGAGCCAAAAACGGATCCCTTGAAGGAGGTGACTTCCAAGAACCTCGATGATTCGAAGTCCGCGCCTTCTCGAAAAGTTGCTGATCCGAAAGTAGTGTAGCCACCAAAGACGCACTCTTGAAAAACTGCTAGACGGTTCAAGTGTGCGGCTCCAAAGTCCGCTCCTTGATTGAACTTGCATCTATAGAACTGCGCACTTCCACGCATCTTACTCAGGGAAAAGTTGGCTGAGCCTCGAAAGGAAGAGTCGGTGAAGTCAGCCGAACGGGAAAACCTTGACCTGGAGAAGGAAGTCTTATCTGAGAATATTGCAGATTCGAAGTGGCAGCCTCCCTCGAAATTTGTGGAATCGAAAGTAGCAATCTGCGAGAACTTGGACTGCTCGAAATGTGCTGACTGACTGAACGTTGAGTGGGAAAAATCAGCGAATTCTATTTTCGCTCTGCGGAAGCTGGATGAACCTTGAAAGTTGGCATTTCTGCAAGTCAACTTATTGAGTTCGCAGCCATCAAGGTTGAAGTCTACTAGGTTGGCCCTTGATAGGTCGAGGCTAATATTCGGCCAGTAAGACTTGCTATCATTTTCCTGGATTGGCCTTAGGTGATTAGATAGTATCTCTTGGGCTGTAAGTCTTACTTCTCTCTCTTCCTGGCTGATGGCTGGAAAGAAATCACTATTCTGGCCCTCCTTTTGCGTGTCGTTGGTGGAGCTGGAAGCCATTCGCAGGTAAGCGCAAATGATGTTCGTTATGGTCTGCCGGTATTCAGGGTTGTTCTGTGCTAGACGTTCAAGGGTGTATAGGCCAGAGAGTCTAGCAGCAGGGCTCTCCGATGAGATCTGATCAGACGCGTTCGCCTGTAGCTCAGTTACTCTCTTCTCCTGTGCATCTTTAAGATTATTTCGTGAAACTGCCATGTCATGTAGATGGGATCTCTCTCCAAGCCACTGCCGACGGGCCGAAATTATCAAAGCCATAGCCCCACCGGTTCCTGCCCCGATTGTTAGTCCAGTTCTAATGGCTTCAATCCTTTGGCCATCGGCGGCCTCTGCTAGAAGCCAACTGGTAGCGATCCATGTTGAGGCTGCAACAACAAAGAATCCTAAAACGAACCATGACCAAGAAATAATTCTTATCTCATTCGAATGACTCCTTTCGGGTGCCCTGGTCAGGCAAACCATCAAGATCATCACTCCAAGGGCAAAAAGTATCGCATCATGTTCTGCGTTCTTTATCCAGTCTATGATTTTCTCTTTTTTGGAGAATGCCGAGTAGGATACAAGTGCGATCGCCATGGTTGCGAGTGAGATTCTAGTTTTGGTCGTCACTAACTTCCCTGGTGCCGAATTGGGCTTTATGGGATCAAGGCGACGGCGCGAGCGCCGTCGCGGCGGCCAGCGGCCTCCGCTCGGGCTGCGGGCTGACGCCCGGTCCCGAGCGCACGGCCACACGGCCGAACGCCAAAGACACTTCTCGGACAGGTCCGAGACTGAGCGGGGACCAGAACTGACCGAGAACACCATGGTGACCCAGGGCACTGGAATCTGTCAGGGGATTTGGGCCCAACGCTCGTTGTCAGCATCCGTGAGCAGACCGTGGCGGAGCACTGGCAGTACCAGGGGGCTCGCGCCCCCGTGGACCCCGCTAGCCCACGCGGAACCTGGCGCGACTCAGGACGTGCGGGACCACAGGCCGACCGCGCCAGAACCCACGCGGGACCAGGACCGTGGTTGCCGAGTACTGGGGCTGGGGGAGTGGTGGCGGGCGTATCCGGGAACGCGCGCCTCACCTGGGAATCGGCACGGGTGCCGGGCGTCCTCCCGATGCACATTCAGTGCACACCGCTACGAGAAGAGGCCGGTAACCGTGGGAAGACGTCAGAACGTCCGCCCAGGTCACCGGCCATCTTCATAGTTTCACCGCAGGTGGGTGCGGCCCCCGGATACTCCAACCCTTCGAGGGTTCAAATCCCTCATCCACCGCCACCAGCCGCCCCCGGCACAGCCGGGGGCGGCTTTTCGTGCGCCCGGGGCCGCCTGTCCAGCGCCTGCCCAGGACGGAGCAGATCACATGAGCCGCCTGCTCGACCGGAACAGCACTCTCGTCCACCCCGACTACGGTGTCTTCCAGATCTTCGACGGCGAGGACTTCGACGACACCGCGTCCGTTCCCGGGCACGACGACTTCAGCTTCGGCGATCGCTCCGTCTACTTCCACAGCTTCCAGAACAACGTCCGGGTTCGGTTGCTGCTGGAATCCTGGGAGGGCGAACCGGGCTGGGACGATCACGCCTGGGAGGGTTCGGCCACGGCCGTCGTCGAGATCGCCACCGGAGTGGTGTGCGTGAACGAACTCACCGCGGGCGGGCAGGACGATCTGCTCACGCTTCCGCGACCGGGCCGCTACGGGGTCCGGGTCGCTCATCGCAACCGCCGTGTGGTCAGTGACGCCTACCTCGCGCTCTTCGACCGGTTCCGGGATCTCGACGGTGTCGGGTTCTCCGAGGCCAAACGTGCCCTGGAGGGCCGGGAGGAGTACCTCGCGCAGTTCTGGCCCGCCCCGCGGGTCGGCGGCACCTCCTGAGGTGAACGGCTCCCTCCCCGGCGGTCCCGCCCGGCACGCATCAGGGTCCGGGCGGCGGGTCGGGATCGGCCAGGTCGGCGATGGCCCCGTCCAGCCAGTTCACCCAGAAGAGTTCCAGGTCGATGCCGCCCTGGAGAACCAGGCCCTGGACCCGGTCCCGCTCGGTCCCGTGCCCGCGCGCGGAGTCGCGCCGCTGGAACTCCCGGTACTCCGCCAGACGGGCGGCGTGCAGTTCGCGGTGGCGGCGCAGCTCCTCGACCAGCGCGTCGCCCACCTCCACGACCCCCGCCGCGCGCAGGCGCAGCATCAGGGGGTCGCGCAGGGCGCGCGGCTCCTCCCGCTCACCGACCCAGCGCTCCAACTCGTCGCGACCCGGGGCCAGCACCTCGTACTCCTTGCGCTGGCCCCGGGTGGGCGAGTCCGTCGGCAGCGCCCGGATGAACCCCGCCTTCTCCAGCTTGCCCAGCTCCCGGTAGATCTGCTGGTGGGTGGCGGACCAGAAGTACCCGATGGAGCGGTCGAAGCGCCGGGTGAGTTCCAGTCCCGAGGAGGGCTTCTCCAGCAGGGCGGTCAGGATCGCGTGGGGGAGGGACATGAGCGCATTCTAGGTAGGGGCCCCTACAGGGCGGCGGCCAGTTCGGTGCCCTGCTTGATGGCTCGCTTGGCGTCCAGCTCGGCGGCCACGTCGGCGCCACCGATCAGGTGCACGGAGCGTCCGGCGGCGGTGAGTTCGTCGGCCAGGTCCCGGCGAGGGTCCTGCCCCGCGCACAGCACCACGGTGTCCACGGCGAGCACGCGCTCCTCACCGTCCACGGTCAGGTGCAGGCCCTCGTCGTCGATCCGGCGGTAGTCGGCGCCCGCGACCATCTCCACGCCCCGGTGGCGCAGCTCCAGGCGGTGGATCCAGCCTGTGGTCTTGCCCAGGCCCTTGCCGACCTTGGAGGCCTTGCGCTGGAGCAGGTGGACGGTGCGGGGCGGCGCGGTCCGCTGGGGGGCGCCCAGGCCTCCGCGCTCCCGGTACTCGGTGTCCACACCCCACTGGCGGAAGAACGTCTCGGGGTCCTGGCTGGCCTCCTCCCCGCCGTCGGTGAGGAACTCGGCCACGTCGAAGCCGATGCCGCCCGCGCCGATGATCGCGACCCTCGCTCCGACCTCGGCCCCGCCGCGCAGCACGTCCACGTAGCTCACCACGCTGGGGTGGTCCGCACCCGGGATGGCGGGGGTGCGCGGGGTGACTCCGGTGGCGAGCACCACCTCGTCGTAGCCGTCGAGGTCGGCGGCGGTCACGGTGGTGTCCAGGCGCACCTCCACGCCGTGCTTGGCCAGCTGGACGCGGAAGTAGCGGAGGGTCTCGTCGAACTCCTCCTTGCCGGGCACGCGGCGGGCCATGTTGAGCTGGCCGCCGATCTCCGAGGCGGAGTCGAAGAGGGTGACGGTGTGGCCGACCTCGGCGGCGGAGACGGAGAAGGCGAGTCCGGCGGGCCCGGCGCCGACCACGGCCACGTTCCTGCGGGTCCTGGTGGGGGACAGGACCAGCTCGGTCTCGTGGCAGGCGCGCGGGTTGACCAGGCACGAGGTGATCTTGAGGCTGAACGTGTGGTCCAGGCAGGCCTGGTTGCAGCCGATGCAGGTGTTGATCTCCTCCGCGCGGCCCGCCTCGGCCTTGGCGACGAAGGCGGCGTCGGCGAGCATCGGGCGGGCCAGGGAGACCATGTCGGCCTGTCCCTCCGCGATGATCCGCTCGGCGACCTCGGGGGTGTTGATGCGGTTGACCGCCACCACGGGGACGGTCAGCTCCTTCCTGAGGCGCTGCGTGATCCAGGTGTAGGCGCCGCGCGGCACGGAGGTGGCGATGGTGGGCACCCGGGCCTCGTGCCAGCCGATGCCGGTGTTGATGATGTCGGCGCCCGCGGTCTCGATCCGCCTGCCGAGCTCGACGACCTCGTCGTAGGTGGAGCCGTCGGGGACGAGGTCGAGCATGGACAGCCGGTAGACGAGGACGAACTCGTCGCCCACGCGCTCGCGGACGCGGCGGACGATCTCCAGCGGGAGGCGGACGCGGTTGTCGAAGGAGCCGCCCCAGCGGTCCTCGCGCTTGTTGGTGGCGGGCGCGATGAACTGGTTGATGAGGTAGCCCTCGGAACCCATGACCTCGACGCCGTCGTACCCGGCGCGCTGGGCGAGTTCGGCGCAGCGGGCGAAGTCCTCGATGGTGCGCTCGATCTCGTCCTCGGTGAGGGCGTGCGGCACGAAGGGGCTGATGGGGGCCTGGAGGGCGCTGGCGGAAACGGACTCCTCGCTGAAGGCGTAGCGGCCGGTGTGCAGGATCTGCATGGCGATCCGGCCGCCCTCGCGGTGCACGGCCTCGGTGATGAGGCGGTGCTGGGCGACCTCGTCGTCGTTGGTGAGCTTGGCGCTGCCGGTGAAGGTGGCGCCCTCGGGGTTGGGGGCGATGCCGCCGGTGACGATGAGGCCGACGCCGCCTCGGGCGCGTTCGGCGTAGAAGGCGGCCATCCTCTCGAATCCGTGGGGGGCCTCCTCCAGACCGACGTGCATGGAGCCCATGATCACGCGGTTCCTGAGGGTGGTGAAGCCCAGGTCCAGGGGTTCCAGCAGGTGGGGGTACTCGCTCATGACCTCTCCTCGCGGGGTGCCTCCGGGCCGGTGTCCTGCCGACCCGACTTCATTATGCAACAAGTTGCACAATGAGTCGTGAGGCGCCCCGGGGCCGTCCCGGAAAGGGGTCTCAGACCTCCACGGGCAGCGGTACCGGACGCTTGGCGGTGCGACCGTCCCCGGAGGAGCGGCCGCGCAGACGGCGCACCACCCAGGGGCCGAGGAAGGCCCCCAGCCACCGCACCTCCGACGCGGCGGACCGGAACACGCCGGAGACGGGGCCCTCCGGAAGCGGGTCGGCCCAGGTCTGGTCGCTCCCCGGGATGCCGAGCGCGTGCGCCACCGCCCCGGCGATCCTCCGGTGCCCCTCGGGTGAGCAGTGCAGCCGGTCGACCCCCCACAGGCGGCGGTCCGCGGCCACCTCGTGGGCGGCGGTGTCGGCCACCGCGACACCGTGCCGCTCGGCCGCCTCCCGGACCCGTTCGTTGAAGTCGAGCACGCGCGGCACCAGCGGCCGGGCCAGCGGGGCGATGCGCGCGATGTCGGGGAAGGTCAGCGTGGCCACCCGCGCGCCGACCCCGGTGAGCTCGGCGAACATCGTCTCCAGGTGCCCCACCACCTCGTCCGGGTCGTACCTCGGCCGGATGAGGTCGTTGACCCCGGCGAAGACCGTCGCCACGTCCGGGCGCAGCTCCAGGGCGTCCTTGAGCTGTTCCTCGTGGACCTGCCGGGCCAGGCGGCCGCGCACCGCCAGGTTGGCGTAGTCCACCCGCGCGCCGGTCGTCGCCAGGTGCTCCGCGAACCGGTCCGCCCACCCCCGGTACCCGGACTCCTCGTCGCCGTCCCCGATCCCCTCGGTCTGGCTGTCCCCGAGGGCGACGTACCGCAGATTCCCGTCCAACCTCATGTCCCGCACCTTTCCTGGGTGTCAGCGAACAATACTCAAGAAAACGACTATTCACCTTGTTCACCACCCAGGTTCGGATCAACCCCTCGAACCGGTCCTGATTCGGCATGGCCGCGACCACGAGCGTGGCGTTGCGGCACATACGGCCGGGGCGCTCCTAGCGTGGTCCGGGGGTGACACGTCCGGCCCCTGGTCGCGCCGTCCCGGGAGGGTCCGTCTTGAGCAGGAACACCGTCGCCGAACAGCTCGTCCGAACACTGGTCTCGGTGGGGGTGACCCGCATCTACGGGGTCGTGGGCGACAGCCTCAACCCGGTGGTGGACGCGGTCCACACCACCGACGGCATCGAGTGGGTGCACGTCCGCAACGAGGAGGCCGCCGCCTTCGCGGCCGCGGCCCAGGCCCAGATCGACGGGAAGCTCGCCGTGTGCGCCGGGTCCTGCGGCCCCGGCAACACCCACCTCGTGCAGGGGCTCTACGACGCCCAGCGCAGCGGAGCCCCCGTGCTCGCGCTGGCCTCCCACATCCCGTCGCACCAGATCGGCACCGGCTTCTTCCAGGAGACCCACCCCGAGCGGCTCTTCAGCGACGTCACCGAGTTCCGCGAACTGGTCTCCCACCCCGACCAGATGCCCCGCCTGGCGCGGATCGCCGTCCAGCACGCACTGGGCACCCCCGGCGTGGCCGTCCTCGTCCTGCCCGGTGACGTCGCCGGGCAGAAGGCCACCGGTCCCGCCGACACCAGCCCCGTCACCACCGGGCGGGCCACCCCCTGGCCCAGCGAGGACGACGTGCGGGAGCTGGCCCGTCGGATCAACGAGGCGGACACCGTCGCCCTGTTCTGCGGTGCCGGAGTGCGCGACGCCCACGGGGAGGTCATGGCCCTCGCCGAACGGGTCAAGTCCCCGGTGGGCCACACCCTGCGCGGCAAGGAGTGGATCCAGTACGACAACCCGTACGACGTCGGCATGATCGGCCTCCTCGGATACGGGGCCTGCTACGACGCCCTCCAGGAAGCCGACCTCACGGTGCTGCTCGGCTGCGACTTCCCCTACGACGACTTCCTGCCCAAGGACAACGTGGTCCAGGTGGACCACGATCCGCGCCGGCTCGGCCGTCGGGTCCCGCTCAGGCTCGGGGTGCAGGGGGACGTCGCAGCGACCCTGCGAGCCCTGCGCCCCTCGGTCCGGCCGAAGGAGGACGACACCTTCCTGCGGGACGTCCTGCGCCGTCACGAACGCGCCCTGACCAAGGTCGTGGACGCCTACACGAAGAACATCGAGCACCACACCCCGATCCACCCCGAGTACGTGGCGAGCGTCCTCGACGCCCTGGCGCCGGACGACACCGCCTTCACCGTCGACACCGGCATGAACAACGTGTGGGCGGCCCGCTACCTCACCCCGAACGGCCGCCGCCGGGTGATCGGCTCCTTCACCCACGGCACCATGGCCAACGCCCTGCCGCACGCCATCGGCGCCGCCTACGCCGCGCCGGACCGCAAGGTCGTCTCGCTGTCCGGGGACGGCGGCCTGAGCATGCTCCTCGGCGAGCTCATCACCGTGCAGCAGCACGACCTGCCGATCACGACGGTGGTGTTCAACAACTCCTCACTCGGCATGGTGCGGCTGGAGATGATGGTGGACGGGATGCCCGCCTTCGAGACCGACCACGCGCCGGTCGACTACGCGAGGATCGCCGAGGCCATGGGCATGCGGGCGATCCGGGTGGAGGACCCCCGGGAGGTCCACGACGCCCTGCGCGACGCCCTGGCCGCCCACGCGCCCGTGCTGGTGGACGTGGTCACCGACCCCAACGCGCTGTCGATGCCCTCCCGGATCACCGCCGACCAGGTCACCGGCTTCGCCCTGTCCGCGGGCCGCACGGTCCTGCGGGGCGGCGTGGGTTCGATGATCGACCTCGCCCGTTCCAACCTGCGCAACATCCCCCGGCCGTAGCCGGACCGTCCGCGGGTCGGCTTGTCGACATGTCCCCGAGCCGGCCGGGCCGTGCCGTTCGACGGGTTCGACCCGATGGACGCGATCGCGCCGCTCGAGGTCCTGTACGCGGGCGGGACCGTGAACGGTGGCGCGCTCACGGTGGAACGGGCCCGCGCCGCCTGCCCGTCCCGGACCGTTGCCCAGCGCGTGCACTGAGCCGGGGACATGGAAGAACGACGAAGGCCCCGACCGGTCTCCCGGTCGGGGCCTTCGCTCCTGTGGCGGAGGATAGGGGATTCGAACCCCTGAGAGGTTGCCCTCAACACGCTTTCCAAGCGTGCGCCCTAGGCCACTAGGCGAATCCTCCGTGGGCAACTCTACAGGCTTCGCGGCAGTGCTTCGAACGGGTTCCTAACCCTCCGGGGAGGTGGGCCGGCGCGGGTTGCGAGGGTCCCCGGTTCGGATACACTCGGGGGCAGACCCCTCGTGCGGCGTCACCCTATGAACCTCCCCAGGGCCGGAAGGCAGCAAGGATAAGTGGGCTCTGGCGGGTGCGCGGGGGGTCCTTTCTTGTTTCCGGGGGTACCTCGCCCCGGCGCCGCCCCCTTCCCGGTTTCCCCGACCAGGTGCGAGTTGTCACCGCCAGCGGGTTGAATGGGACCGAGGCAGGGACACAGGGGAGTGATCACACCGTGAGCATCGCGCTGTACCGCAAGTACCGTCCAGCGACGTTCGGTGAGGTGCGCGGTCAGGAACACGTGACCGACCCGCTGCGCCAGGCGTTGCGCAGCGGACGCATCAACCACGCCTACCTGTTCAGCGGCCCGCGCGGCTGCGGCAAGACCACCAGCGCGCGCATCCTCGCCCGCTCCCTCAACTGCGAGCAGGGCCCCACCCCCGACCCGTGCGGCACCTGCGACTCCTGTGTGGCGCTCGCCCCCGACGGCGGCGGCAGCATCGACGTGATCGAGATCGACGCCGCCTCCCACGGTGGTGTCGACGACGCGCGTGACCTGCGTGAACGTGCCTTCTTCTCGCCGGTGAACTCGCGGTACAAGATCTACATCATCGACGAGGCGCACATGGTGACCCGCGAGGGTTTCAACGCGCTCCTCAAGCTGGTGGAGGAACCCCCGCCGCACCTGAAGTTCGTGTTCGCCACGACCGAACCCGAGAAGGTCATCGGCACGATCCGCTCGCGGACCCACCACTACCCCTTCCGGCTCATCCCGCCGAGCACCCTCAGGGAGCTCATGGAGGACCTCCTCAAGCAGGAGGAGGTCTCCTACGACCCGTCCGCGCTGCCCCTGGTCGTGCGCGCGGGCGCAGGTTCGGCCCGTGACACCCTCTCGGTCCTGGACCAGCTCATCGCCGGTTCGGACGAGGGTGGCATCACCCGTGAGGGCGCCGTCTCCCTGCTCGGCTACACCGACTCCAGCCTGCTCGGCGAGATGGTCGACGCCCTGGGCGCCCGCGACGGGGCCGCCGCGTTCGGCCTGGTGGACCGGGTCGTGGAGGGCGGGCACGACCCGCGCCGCTTCACCACGGACCTGCTGGAGTGCTTCCGCGACCTCGTGGTCCTGGCCGCGGTCCCGGACGCCCTGGACAAGGGCCTGGTGAACGTCTCCCCGGAGTCCGTGGAGCAGATGAAGGACCAGGCCGCCCGGCTGGGACCGGCCACGCTGTCCCGGGCCGCCGAGATCCTCAACCAGGGGCTGACCGAGATGCGCGGCGCGACCGCGCCCAGGCTGCTGCTGGAGCTCATGTGCTCGCGCATCCTGCTGCCCGCCACCGACGGCGACCAGGGCACGGCGCTGCTGGCCCGGCTGGAGCAGATGGAGCGCCGGATGGCCTCCGGTGCGCTGGCCCCGGCGGCCCCCGCTCCCGTGGCGCCCACCCCGGCACCGGCTCCGGCCCCGGCACCCGCGCCGCAGGCCGCACCCGAGCCGACACCCCAGGCACCCCAGGCACCCGCGCGCCCCAGCGCCCCCGAACCCGCTCCGAGCCCCGCGCCCAAGTCCGCTCCGAGTCCGGCTCCCCAAGCCGCGACGGGTGAGCCCGCGGGCTGGGACGCCCCGACGCGCAGCGCCCCCGAGCCCCCGCGGCGGCAGGCCCCCGCCGGTGGTGGCGGCGCGCTCGACCTGGGCCGGATCCAGGGTGCCTGGCCCCAGATCCTGGAGGCGGTCAAGGGCCGCCGCCGGTTCACCTGGATGGTGCTGACCGGCGGCGACGTCCAGCCGGTCGGGGTCGAGGGCAACAGCGTGCTGCTGCGCTTCAACAAGCCGAACGAGGCCAAGGGGTTCAGCAACAGCGGCAGCGACCAGGTGGTGGCCGGTGCCATCCAGCAGGTCCTCGGGTTCGAGGTCCGGGTGGCCCCCGCCAGCGGCGGTGCTCAGGCCGCCCCCCAGCGTCGCCCCGAACCCGCCCCGGCTCCCGCACCGCAGGCCGCCGCCGGTGAGCCCGAGGGCTGGGACGCGCCGGCCGCGCCGGCCGCGCGGCCCGAACCGGCTCCCGCGCCGGAGCCCCCGCGTCCCGAGGCGGCGGCGAGCCCCGCTGGGCCGTCCCCGGACCGCATCGTCACCGGGCTCCAGGAACCGCCGCCAGACCCCTACGAGGACGGTGCCTCCGCGCCGCCGCCCGACGACGGCGGATTCGGTCGGCCCGCGCGGAGCACTCCGGAGCCGAAGGCGCCCGAGCCGGGCCCCCCGGCGTCCGGTGGCTCCGGAGCCACCGCTCCGAGTCGGCCCCAGGGTGCCACCGCGGCCGGTCCGGGCACGGGTTCGGGTCCTGCGGCCGGTTCGGGACCGGCGGGCGGCGGCGCCGGGCTCATCGAGACCGAGCTCGGCGGCAAGCTGCTCGAGGAGATCGAGCACGGCGCGGCGGGATAACCGGCAGGTCAGGGGCGCAGTCCGCGCAGGACCGCCTCCACCAGCCGGTCCACGAACTCGTGGGTGATCGGCGCGGTGCGCAGCAGCCACCGGTGGTTCACCGGGCCGTTGAGCATCTCCACGGCGAGGTCGAGGTCGGCGTCCGGGGCGAGCTGCCCCGCCGCCTGTCCGGAGCGCAGCCGGTCCTTGAGCGCCTCGCTGTTGGGCCGTACGAGCTGTTCGGTGACGGCCCGCGCGAACTCCTCGTCGTGCTGGACCTCGGCCGTGAAGGCCCGGGTGGTCCGGTCCATCGCGGGGTCGTTGAACTCGTCCGTGGTGGCGCGGAGTACGGTCTTGAGGTCGGCGTCCAGGTCGCCGGTGTCGGGCAGCGGTCGCCCGGCCTCGGCCCCGGTCAGCCGGGTGAAGACCTCGAAGACGACGGCGGCCTTGGACGGCCACCAGCGGTAGATGGTCTGTTTGCCCACACGGGCGCGGGCGGCGATGGCCTCCATGGTGAGTCTGGAGTAACCGACCTCACCCAGCAGCTCCTCGGCGGCGTCGACGATGGCGTTCTGCGCGCGTTGGCTGCGGCGGCGGGGGTCCGGGGCCCGTCGGTTCTGTTCATCGGTGTTGTCGGCCATGTCTCCACGGTAACCGCTCCAAAATGACGAGACGTATCGTCTTGCTGCGGGTAGCATCAGACGTGACAGCGAAGACGAGACGACTCGTCTCGCCTGTCTGCGACGAGAGGAGTCAACGGCATGGCCAAGAACAGTGACAACCTCCTCGGGATGGGTGGTCAGCGCACCACCGTCTCCCGTTCCACGCTCCGTGGCGGCAAGGGCGGAACCAAGGGCGGGCCCAGCGACGCCGCGCGCGAGCGGAAGCAGGAACTCCTGCGCAGACTCCGTGAGAAGCACACCGCTCCGGAGACCGGGGACACCGAAGGTCAGTCGTGACCGCAGGGCGTCGGCCCCCCGCCGGGAACAGCGGGGGGCCGACCCCGTCTCAGCCCGGTGACCCGACCGGCCAGGACCTTCCCTCGGGGTCGTCCAGCCACACCCGCTGCTCCCCGTCGGAGCCCACCACCAGGCCGAACCGGTCCGGGTCGGGTTCTCCCAGGCCGGACCACGCGGCCAGGGCCTCCTCCACCTCGTCCCAGATGCTCCTGGGGCCGCCCTGCTCGATCATCCACGCGGTGCCGTAGGGGTAGACCCGCACCCACGAGTCACCTCGGGAATCGCAGAGCCACATGCCCGAACCCGTACCGATCCACCGCCGCCGCATCCGCCAGTCGGGGACCATCACCGAGAGGGCGAAGGCCGAGGCGAAGTCCAGCATCGGGGTGACGGGGTCGGTCTGGGTGAGCCGGTACTCGTCCGGCTGCTGACCGGCGTCCCGCACGGGCGGGGGCGCCGAGCCCGGGGTGCGCAGGGGTACGAACCCCACGCCGCCGTGGAACCGGCCCACCGCGCCGGACCCGCCCGCCTCCGTCCTCTCGAGGCGCATGAGCACCCCGGCGCTCTCCAACCGCCCCCACGGGCACACGATCAGACCGTCGTCGGTGAGCTGGTCGAGCCAGGCGTCCGGCACGCGGCGCACCCCGCACGCACTGACGATCCGGTCGAAGGGCGCCGCCTCCGCGAACCCGTCGTACCCGTCGGCCAGGCGCGTGTCCGGGGACAGGCTCGTGTCGTGGAGCGCCGACCGCGCGGCGCCCAGCAGTCGGTCGTCGATCTCCACCGAGGTGACCGCGCCGTCGCCGAGCCGGTGCGCGAGCAGCGCCGTGTTCCACCCCGTCCCGGTGCCGATCTCCAGCACCCGCTGCCCGTTCGCGAGCCGGGCCAGCTCCAGCATGCGGGCGAGCACCGTGGGCGCGGAGCTGTACGAGGTGGCGGGGTCCCGGTCGCCCCCGCGCCGCCTCGTCACCTCCGGGCCCTCGATCCTGGTGACGATGGCGTCGTCCGCGTAGACGGCGGCCAGCCAGCGGTCCGGGTTCCCCGCGGCGTTCAGGGCACCGCCGCTCGAGGTGAGCGCGCCGTGTTCGGGGATGAACAGGTGGCGGGGCACGGAACGGAAGGCGTCGACGAGTGCGGCGTCGGTCAGCGTGCCGTCCGCGATTATCGCCTCGATCAGAGCCGAGTTGCGCTCTCTGGCGGTCAACACGTCCTCAGTCCCCTGGTGGTCCGGCTGTTCTCGGTCGGGGCACGGCCGCCGGAGCGGCCGAACCCCCGTCGAACATCCTTTCAACCCAGGGTGACACTTGCGCTACTCTTCGCTCTTCTGCCTGGTGAAATCAGGTCAACGGTGCGACCAAGTGCGCCTTGTCCCGGTCGTGCCGGGGGTAGTCCACGTAGCCCCTGGGCCCGGACGCGTAGTGGAAGTCCTTCTCCCTGATCACGGACCACGGGACCCCGGCCGCGAGCCGTTCGACCACGTCCGGGTTGGAGATGTAGGGGCGGCCCACCGAGACGAGGTCGGCGTGTCCTCCGGCGATCAGCGCGGCGGCGCCTTCCTGGGTGGTCGCCCGGTGTTCGCCGGTGTTGCCCACCAGCGTGCCCTGCCAGTCCCGCCGCGCCTCGGACAGCGCGGGGTGGTCGGGATCGTCCGTGACGTGCAGGTAGGCGAGGCCGAGCGGCGCCACCTGGCGCAGCAGTTCCCGGTAGACCGGGGCCGGTTCGCGCTCCACCATCTCGAACTGCCGGTTGCCGGGGGAGAGCCGCAGCCCCACCCGGTCAGCACCGACGGCGTCCGCCACCGCCTCGGTGACCTCCACAGGGAACCGGATCCGTCCCGTGGTCCCGCCGCCGTAGACGTCCGTGCGGCGGTTGGTGTTGTCGGCGAGGAACTGGTGCGGCAGGTAGCCGTTGGCCCCGTGGATCTCGACCCCGTCGAACCCGGCCCGCACGGCCGCGCGCGCGGCGTCCGCGTAGTCCGCCACGGTTGCGGCGATCTCCCGGAGGGTCAGCTCGCGCGGGGCGACGGGGGAGACCTTGCCGTCCAGCGTGTGGACGGGGTCGGTTCGCGGAACGACCGAGGGGGCCACGGGGGTCCCTCCGTCGGGGCGGTTGGCGGGGTGTGCGCCCCGGCCCGCGTGCATGATCTGGGCGAAGATGCGTCCGCCCTCGGCGTGCACGGCGTCGGTGACCCGTCGCCACCCATCGACCTGCGCCTCCGAGTACAGGCCGGGCTCGGTGAGGTACTGCTGTCCCTCGACGCTGGGCGCGATCCCCTCGGAGACGATCAGGCCCGCGCCGGCGCGCTGCGCGTAGTAGGTGGCCATGAGCGCGCCGGGCACCCCGTCCCGGTCGGCGCGCAGGCGGGTCATCGGGGCCATGACCACCCGGTTGGGCAGGCGCAGCGTCCCGAGTTCGTAGGTGTCCAGCAGGGGCTGACCGTGGTTCCTCGTCGTGTCCATGGCAGGAGCGTAGAATCTGACACCCATGTGAGGTTCAAGGGTTCGTGGCCAGGGTCACAGGCCAGGACGGGAGGCGCTCGTGCGCATCGGAGAACTGTCCGCGCGGAGCGGGGTGAGTCCCCGGTCGCTGCGCTACTACGAGGAACGGGGGCTGCTCGCCTCGGAGCGCACCGCCGGTGGCCACCGCGAGTACGGCGAGGACGCCGTGGAACGGGTGGACCGCGTCCAGTGCCTGCTCGGGGCCGGGCTCACCACCGACACCATCCGCGAACTCCTGCCCTGCGTGTACGCGCGGGAGCGCGGCGAACCGGCACCGGACCTCCTCGACTGGCTCACGGCCGAACGCGACCGGGTGACCGGGGCGATCCGAGGACTCGAACGCACCCGCGAGGCCCTGGACCAGGTCATCGAGAACGCCCGCGTCTCCTCACCCGCAGACCGCGCGGACGGATCCGTGGCGCCCGGAGCCCGCCGCGGGGGACCGGTGCGCTGGCCTGGGCGTCCGTCGGGAGTGGCCGGGACGCCCCGGCCGGACCGGTTACCCTCACAGGCAAGTGACACGAAGCTATGAACAGCACCATGTGTGTGGCGAGGAGACGGCCGTGAACCCTGGCGGAATGGACATGCAGGCCCTGCTCCAGCAGGCCCAGCAGATGCAGCAGCAACTGGCACAGGCCCAGCAGGCCCTGGAGGAGGCCGAGGTCGTGGGTACCTCGGGCGGCGGCCTGGTCAAGGTCAAGCTGAGCGGGCGGGGTCAGGTCGAGGACATCACCGTCGACCCCAAGGCGGTGGACCCCACCGACGCGGAGGAGACCGCGCAGACCGTGGCGGACCTGGTCCTGGCGGCCATCCGTGACGCCGAGGCCCAGGTGGAGCGCCTCCAGCAGGAGAAGATGGGGCCGCTGGCCGAGGGCCTGGGCGGCGGCGGGATGCCCGGCGGCATGCCCGGCATCCCCGGCTTCTAGGAACCCCGCGCCCGACGGGCACCCGCCGGGTGCCCGTCAGGCGCCCTCCGGGAACCCCGGGGTTCCCGGAGAACCCTCGCGGTCACCGCGCCGCCGCTCCGGTGCCCCGTCGGACACCGCGGGCGGCGGCCCGCACCCCCTTTTCAGGGACGCGCTCCAACGCGACAGGGAGACGGGCGCGAGAGGTCACCACCCCCCGATACGGTGGGGGGAGGGGCAGGAGTGGCCCCACCGGGCCCCTGCCCGGTTCCGACCGAGTGGGTAGGCATGTACGAGGGCGCGGTACAGAATCTGATCGACGAGCTGGGGCGACTGCCCGGCGTCGGTCCGAAGAGCGCGCAACGCATCGCCTTCCACCTGCTGTCCGCCGAACACGCGGACGTAAAACGCCTGGTCAACGCACTCGTCGAGGTCAAGGAGCGGGTTCGCTTCTGCTCGATCTGCGGCAACGTCGCCGAAGAGACCGAGTGCCGTATCTGCCGTGACGCCCGCCGCGATCTCGCAGTCATCTGCGTCGTCGAGGAGTCCAAGGACGTCGTCGCCATCGAACGCACCCGTGAGTTCCGTGGGCGCTACCACGTGCTCGGCGGCGCCATCAGCCCCATCGAGGGCGTGGGCCCCGACGACCTCCGGGTCAAGGAGCTCATGACCCGCCTGGCCGACGGTCAGGTCACCGAGCTGATCCTGGCGACCGACCCGAACCTGGAAGGGGAGGCCACCGCGACCTACCTGGCGCGGCTGGTCAAACCCATGGGCCTGAAAGTCACCCGACTCGCCAGCGGGCTTCCCGTCGGCGGCGACCTCGAGTACGCCGACGAGGTCACCCTCGGGCGCGCCTTCGAGGGCCGCCGCAGCCTGGAGTTCTAGCTCACACTTCGCCGTAATCGGGCTGAAATATGAGTAACCTCCGCTCTGGCGGGTAACCCGATCGCCGGTGTGTCAAGACGCCACGCCCTCCCCATCGCAGGTCGGACGGGGTGCCATGGTCGTCGCTAGCTACACTCCATTGTTAATTGTCTTGATCCCAACTCCTCAGGAGCATCGATCGTGGCCCTAATCGTGCAGAAGTACGGTGGGTCTTCCGTGGCTGACGCGGAAGCCATCAAGCGAGTAGCCCAAAGGATCGTGGCTCAGAAAAAGGCGGGACATGACGTCGTGGTCGTGGTCTCGGCCATGGGCGACACGACCGACGAACTGCTGGACCTGGCCGAACAGGTCTCCCCGATGCCCCCCGCTCGCGAGCTCGACATGCTCGTCACCGCGGGTGAGCGCATGTCGATGGCCCTCGTGGCGATGGCCATCGAGAACCTGGGCTACGAGGCCCGTTCCTTCACCGGCTCCCAGGCCGGGGTCATCACGACGTCGTTGCACGGCAACGCCAAGATCATCGACGTGACCCCCGGCCGTATCCAGGAGGCCATCGGCGAGGGCGCGATCTGCATCGTGGCCGGGTTCCAGGGCGTCTCCCAGGACACCAAGGACATCACCTCCCTGGGCCGCGGCGGTTCCGACACCACCGCCGTCGCTCTCGCTGGCGCGCTCAACGCCGACGCCTGCGAGATCTACAGCGACGTGGACGGCGTGTTCACCGCCGACCCGCGCGTCGTTCCCTCCGCGCAGCGCATCCCGCAGATCTCCTATGAGGAGATGCTGGAGATGGCCGCCAGCGGCACGAAGATCCTGCACCTGCGCTGCGTCGAGTACGCGCGCCAGTACAACATTCCCCTGCACGTCCGTTCGTCGTTCAGCCAGAAGCCCGGGACGTGGATCGTCTCGGAAGTCGAGGAAAGCGAAGGCATGGAACAGCCGATCATCTCCGGGGTCTCCCACGACCGGAGCGAAGCCAAGATCACCGTCGTCGGCGTCCCCGACAAGGTCGGTGAGGCCGCGACGATCTTCAAGTCGCTCGCGGACGCCGAGATCAACATCGACATGATCGTGCAGAACGTGTCGGCGGTCTCGACCTCCCGCACGGACATCTCGTTCACCGTCCCCAAGGACTTCGGCAAGGAGGCGGTCGGTGCCCTGAAGAAGGTCCAGGAGCAGGTCGGCTACGCCTCCCTTCGCTACGACGACAAGATCGGCAAGGTGTCGCTGATCGGTGCGGGCATGCGCTCGTACCCGGGCGTCACCGCGCGCTTCTTCGACGCGATCGCCTCCTCCGGCACCAACGTCGAGATGATCTCCACCTCGGAGATCCGCATCTCGGTCATCGTCGAGGAGGACCAGGTCGACGCGGCGGTCCAGGCCGCGCACAGTGAGTTCCAGCTCGACGCCGACCAGGTCGAGGCTGTCGTCTACGGAGGTACCGGCCGATGAGCAACCGTCTTCCCACCCTGGCCATCGTTGGCGCGACCGGCGCCGTCGGCACCGTCATGCTCGACATCCTCACCCAGCGTGAGAACGTGTGGGGCGAGATCCGTCTGGTCGCCTCGGCGCGCAGCGCGGGCAAGGTCCTGAGCGTGCGCGGCGAGGAGGTCGTCGTGCAGGCGCTGGCCCCCGAGGTCTTCGACGGCGTCGACGTCGCCATGTTCGACGTGCCGGACGAGGTGTCCAAGGAGTGGGCGCCGATCGCCGCCGCCCGTGGCGCGGTGGCCGTCGACAACTCCGGCGCCTTCCGTCTGGACCCCGACGTCCCGCTGGTGGTTCCCGAGGTCAACGCGGACCAGGTGCGCAACCGTCCGCGCGGCGTCATCTCGAACCCGAACTGCACCACCCTGTCGATGATCGTGGCGATCGGTGCGCTGCACCGCACCTACGGCGTCAAGGAGCTGGTGGTCTCCTCCTACCAGGCCGCTTCCGGCGCTGGCCAGGAGGGCATCGACGTCCTGCGCGACCAGATGGCCAAGGCGGGCGGGGACCGCACTCTCGGTGACAGCGCGGGCGACATGCGCTCGGCCGTCGACGAGCTCGGCCCCTTCCCTGCGCCGCTGGCCTACAACGTCGTGCCGTGGGCGGGTTCGCTCAAGGACGACGGCTGGTCCTCGGAGGAGCTGAAGGTCCGCAACGAGTCCCGCAAGATCCTGGGGCTGCCGGACCTGAAGGTCTCCGCGACCTGCGTGCGCGTGCCGGTCATCACCACGCACTCGCTGGTGGTGCACGCGACCTTCGACAGCGAGGTCGCCGCCGACGACGCCCGCAAGCTGCTGGCTGGCGCCGAGGGCGTCCAGGTCCTGGACGACCCCGCCAAGGGCGAGTTCCCGACCCCGAACGACGTCGTGGGCACCGACCCGACCTGGGTGGGCCGTATCCGGCAGTCGATCGACGACCCGAAGTCGCTCGACCTCTTCCTGTGCGGGGACAACCTGCGCAAGGGCGCCGCGCTGAACACCGCGCAGATCGCCGAGGTCGTCGCCAAGGAGTTCACCCAGGCCTAGAGCCCGGGCACCGAGGGCGGTGGTCCGCTCCCTTCCACGGAAGGGGCGGGCCACCGCCCTCGGTCGTGTCCGGCTACCGGCGCCGGGGGCGGGCCAGTGACAACTTGTAGAGAAGTCGACACTGCTCGACCGAGCCGATGAGGTCGGAGGTCTCGACGGGACGTTCACCGCAGTAGTGGGTGCGTTCGACGACCAGGACCGCGACCCCGGGGGCGGAGTCCAGGAGGGCCGCCTCGGAGTCGCGCAGGGCACGGACCCCGACCTCCTCCACGACCCGGTCCACGGGGAAACCCGCGGCGCCCAGGCGCTCCAGCGTGTTGACCTCCGTGGCGTCGAAGGGGGTGCGCAGGGTTCCGGCGGTGAGGATCGCCGGTTCCCAGGAGCGGTGCAGGGTGACCGGCCGCTCGGAGGAGAGCCCCCGCGCGGTGGTGCGGTACACGGGGTCGCCGTCGCGGAGCCGGAGTCTGGTGCTCAGCGGGGCGGTGCACCGTTCCTGTTCGGTGCTGACGCGTTCCCGGTTGAGCTGGCCCAGGCCGGAGCCGGAGGTGGCGTCCGTCCGGGAGAGCCGGAAGGTCTCCGGGACGGTCCGGACGAAGTACCCCGAGCCGGGTCGGGCCTCGACCAGGCCCTCGGTGACCAGAAGGCGCAACGCGGTGCGGGAGATCTGTTCGCTGACCCGGTAGGAGCGGGCCAGTCGGGTGCGGGAGGGAAGGCGGCTGCCCGGGGAGATCTCGCCGTTGAGGATCGGTTCACGGAGCTGGTCGGCCAGCCACAGGTAGCGAGGTTGCCTGGACACCGCTCACCCGACCTCTGTCGCGCCCCTGGTCGGAGGGATGGCTCTGGCCAGAAGCGCGGGTCGGTGGTCTCGGGTGGCCGTGTGGTCACCGTCGCCGGTGCCGGACCCGGGCCGGAGGGAGGGAGTGGACCTGCCAGTTCGCCGTAGCTCGCCCATGGTTCCAGTAAAGCAGCGGGGAGGCCTGGTGGGGGGCGCTACCCGAAAGTAGTCGGCCACGGGACCGCCGGGACGACGGTATCGGAGGTGCGTTGGCTGATGTGAGGAAACGCCGGAAAACGTCGGAATGTACGTGACGGGCCGCCGCAGAATACTACGCTATGTAACTAGACAGTCACTTCTTGCCTGGGGGAGTCATGATCACGAACCTGTCGGAGCTCGCCGATCGAGTGAGCCTGTCGCAGATGGACAGCGGCGAGCGCACCTTCGCCTGGATGAGCGGCATCACCGGTGTCCTCATCCTTCTCGTCTTCCTCGCGATCGCCGTGCTGGTGATCGCCGCGATCATCTCGACGCTGGCCAACGGCGACACCACCGGCGGGGGGAAGCTCCTGTGGGTCATCTTCATCCTGTGGTTCCCGCTGTTCGGAGCGGTCGCCTGGTTCGTGGTCGGCAAGAAGGGGCATCTCAACCGCTTCCTCGGCATCGACAAGGGCAGGGCGCGGCACACCGTCGCGGGGAGCGTCGGGCAGCACAGCGACATCCCGCCCGACCAGACCGGCCTCGGCCACGCCTGAGTACGACCGAAGGGGCCCCGGGTCGTGGAGAACCTCCACGCCGGGGCCCCTTCGCGTCCGGCCGAGCGGAGGCGTTGTCCACAGGCTGTGGACAAGTTCCCATGTCGACACATCGACGTGGGGTCAGCCCTGGAAGCAGGGGCCGGGCTCCATCACGGTCTCCAGGGCCGTGTACCGGCCCTGCGGGTCCCGGACCAGGCGGCGCAGCCCGGTCACCGCTGGGCGGGGGATCGGCCCGTACACGTGGGGAAAGAGCACGTCCGCTCTGACACCGGGCGGTGGGGCGGGCGCGGCGGCCTCCCACCGCACCTCGGCAGCGGCCTTGTCGGTGTTCACCACCAGCACGACCAGCGCCTCCTCCGGGGCGGAGTAGAAGGCGTTGGCCACCGCCAGCATGGTGGCCTCGTCCGGTGAGGCGTGCAGGAACCCCTCGGTGCCCAGGGAGTCGGCCTCGACGTCCCCGCCGGCGCGCCAGCGTGAGAGTTCGGTCAGGTGCAGTACATGAGCCATGCAGCGGACGCTACCGCGTCATCCCCGGCGAAGCAGGGACCAGGGGTTCCCGGTCATGCCGGGTTCTGTGGCCTTGGCCCCGGGAACGACGGACGCCCCGGCCGGGGTCCCGGGCCGGGGCGTCGCGTACGGGGTGTTACAGGATGATCCGCATGGGCTCTTCCAGGATCTCGGCGAGCTCCTTGAGGTAGGCGGCGCCCACGGCACCGTCCACCGCGCGGTGGTCGACGGAGAGCTCCAGGGCGATGCGGTTGCGCACGGCCACCTCACCGTCCACGACCACGGCCTCCGGACGCATCGCGCCGACCGCGAGGATGGCGGCCTCCGGCGGGTTGATCACGGCGGAGAAGCTGTCGATACCGAACATGCCCAGGTTGGACACGCTGAACGTACCGCCGCTCATCTCCTGCGGCTTCAGCTTGTTGTCCCGGGCCTTGCCCGCGAGCTCACGCGTACGCGTGGAGATCTCGGACAGGGTGGCCTTGTCGGTGTCGTGCAGCACCGGCACGACCAGCCCGGCGTCCACGGCGACGGCCACGCCGACGTTGACCCGGTGGTGCTGGACCAGGGTGTCGTTGATCCAGGAGGTGTTGACCTCCGGGTGCAGCTTGAGCGCGGTGGCGCAGGCCTTCACGATCAGGTCGTTGAAGCTGACCTTCACGCCCGTGCTGGACAGCTGCTGGTTGATCTGGCCGCGGAAGGCCTTGAGGGCCTCGGCGTCGATCGTACGGCGCAGGTAGAAGTGCGGGACCGTCTGCTTGCTCTCGGTCAGACGGCGCGCGATCACCTTGCGCACGTTGCTCGTCTTGACCTCCTCGGAACCCCGGACGTCGTCCTGGGCCGGGGCGGCCTGGGCGGCGGGCGCGGGGGCGCTCGCGGCGGGGGCCTGGGAGTCCTGGGCTGCGGAACCGTCCTTGGCTGCGGCCTCGATGTCGGCGCGCACGATCCGGCCCTTGGGACCGGAACCCTGGATCCTCGTGATGTCCAGGCCGTACTCCTTGGCCAGCCTGCGGGCCAGCGGGGAGGTCCGGGGGCGCTCACCGGTGGACTCGGCGGCGGGGGCGGGCTCGGCGGACTGCTCCGGCTTCGCCTCCTCCTTGGCCTCCTCCTTCGGCTCCTCGGCTGCCTCGGAGGCCGGGGCGGCGGGCGCGGCCGTCTCCTCGGGCACCGCGTCCGGCGAGTCGGCGATGAAACCGATGACCTCACCGATCGGCACGGTGTCGCCCTCGGAGACGTTCTGCTTGACGAGGAACCCGTCCTCGTAGGCCTCGAACTCCATGACGGCCTTGTCGGTCTCGATCTCGACCAGCACGTCACCGGAGGCGACCTTGTCCCCCACCTTCTTGACCCAGGTGGAGATGACGCCCTCCTCCATGGTGTCGGAGAGGCGCGGCATGTGGATCTCGCTCATTGACTACTCCCTCTACCCGACCCGTTTGCCGACGGCGCTCAGGGTTTCCTTGATCGCGGTGCTGATCGACTCGACCGACGGCAGGGCGGCGGTCTCCAGCGGCTTGGCGTACGGCATCGGAACCTCGGCCATGGCCACCCGGCGCACCGGGGCGTCCAGGTAGTCGAAGGCCCCCTCCTGGATCGACGCGGCGATCTCCGCGCCGATGCCGTAGGTGAGCCAGTCGTCCTCACAGATCACCGCGGCGCCGGTCTTCTTGACCGAGTCCACGAAGGTCTGACGGTCGAGGGGGCGCAGGCTGCGCAGGTCCACGACCTCGACGCTGATGTCCTCCTCGGCCAGCTTCTCGGCGACCTGGGTGGCGACGGTGGCCATCCGGGAGTAGCCGATCAGCGTGATGTCGCTGCCCTCGCGGGTCACGGCGGCACGGCCGATGGTGGCGATGTTGTCGTTCTTCGGCTCCGCGTAGTCCTCGGGCACCTCACCCTTGGAGTTGTACAGGCCCAGGTTCTCCAGGAAAAGGACCGGGTCGTCGTCGCGGATCGCGGCGCGCAGCATCGAGGAGGCCTCGGCCGGGGTGCTGGGAGCCATCACCTTGAGGCCGGGGATGAAGGAGTAGAACAGCTCGATGTTCTGCGAGTGCGTCGCGCCGAGCTGCTGGCCGCCGCCACCGGGGGTGCGGATGACCAGGGGGACGCTGGTCTGACCGCCGAACATCCCGTAGATCTTGGCGGCGTGGTTGATGATCTGGTCGATGGCGATCAGCGAGAAGTTGATCGTCATGAGCTCCACGACCGGGCGCAGGCCCAGCATGGCGGCGCCGACGGCCGCGCCGACGAAGCCCTCCTCGGCGATCGGGGTGTCCTTGACCCGACGGGGGCCGAACTCCTTGAGGAGCCCCTCGGTGATCTTGTAGGAGCCCTCGAAGACGCCGATCTCCTCGCCGATCACGAGGACGTTCTCGTCACGCACCATCTCGGCGCGAAGGGTGTCGCGCAGGGCCTGGCGGTAGGTGATCACGGACATGTGAGTGGTTCCTTCCTATTCCGCGAACACCGGGTCGGCGGGCATACGCCGCGACTCGTTCGGCACCGGGGTGGCGTAGGTGTAGTCGAAGAGCGTGGACACGTCCGGCTTCGGGCTGTTCTCCGCGAAGTCGGCGGCCTCGGCCACCTCGGCCTTGACCGAGGCGGCGATCTCGTCGCGCAGGTCGTCGGTGAGGACACCGGCCCTGGTCAGCTGGGCGTCGAAGATCGCGATGGGGTCGTTGTCATCGGCGCGGGCCAGCTCACGCTGCTCGTCGGTGCGGTACTTGGCCGGGTCCACGACGGAGTGGCCCTTCTGCCGGTAGCTCCAGGCCTCCAGCAGGAACGGGGTCTGCTCCTCGCGGGCGCGCTCGACCAGGCGGGAGGCGGTGTCGCGGACGGCCAGGACGTCACGGCCGTCGACGCGCTCGCCCTCGATGCGGAAGGCGGCGCCGCGCTTGTACAGCTCGGGCTCGGCGGAGGACATCTCCACGGTCGTGCCCATGCCGGTGAAGTTGTTGATCACCACGAAGACGACCGGCAGGTTCCACAGCTTGGCGATGTTGAGGGACTCGTGCCAGGCGCCGATGTTGGTGGTGCCGTCGCCCATCTGGCACATGACGACCTCGTCGCCGCCGCGGTAGGTGACGGCGAGCGCCGCACCGGTGGCCAGGGGGAGCTGACCGCCGACGATGCCGTAGCCGCCGAGCATGCGGGTCTCGGTGTCGTACATGTGCATGGAGCCGCCCCAGCCCTTGGACACGCCGTCGACGCGTCCGTAGAGCTCGGCCATGACCCGCTTGGGGTCCATGCCCTTGCCGATCGCGTACCCGTGGTCACGGTAGTTCGTGAACAGGTAGTCGCGCTCCTGGAGGGCGGTCATCAGACCGACGACGGTGGCTTCCTCACCGAGGTTCAGGTGGCAGTAACCGCCGATGCGGGCCTGGGTGTAGGCCTGTCCGGTGCGCTCCTCGAAGCGTCGGATGAAGAGCATCTGGCGGTAGTAGTCGAGGAGGGTCTCCGGCTTCTCGTTGCCGATGCCGGTGTCCTTCCGGTTCCGGCGTCGGGACGCGGAGGCCCGGGCGGTGCCGCCCTTCGGCTTGGCCGTGTCAGCCATGGTGTGCCTTTCTACGTGCGCGGAGGCCGCGCGGCTACCGTCCTGTGGGTCGGATGACGCGGCCGGCCCGGACCCCGCTGTCAGGCGTGGTCCCGGCGCGTGCCGCCGCCGGGCTCATCGGCGACGACACTGTGGCTGTTGCGGGGCGCGTCCGGTCGGGCCTGGCGGGGCCCGGGTGCGGACGCGAAGCGAATCGGGTCGCGTGTGCAGTTGTCGCGCCGCGACCCTTGACGGCATTGCTTCCCGGTCTGGGGTGCGGTAAGCATCCGCCGGGAGGTCGGCCGAGTTCGTTCACCGGCCGGATGAACAACCCCGTGCCACCAGGGGGCACGCGCGTGTGTGGTGTGACGTGCGTCGCGCACACTCTACGGTCTGATCGATGATCGATCAATACAACTTTAGGACAGAAACGCGAAGTTCGGTGCAAACCGCCAGGTGGCGACAGGAGCCGCCCAGGTGGGAAGGAAGGAGAGCGGTGCGGGAACCCCCCGGGCCGGGGCTCCGGAACGTGCCTAGCGGCTGCCCTCGTGGGTCCGCAGCGCCGCCTCCACGTAGTTCATGACGTGGTCGCTGAGCATCTGCCCCACGGCGGGGTCGCCCTCGCGGAAGGCCCGTGTGATCTGCGCGTGGTCGGCGGCCTTGGCGTGCAGTTCCATGTTGAGCCAGCGCACCGACAGCGCCGTCCACACCTCGACTCCCAGGGACTCCCAGGTGTGCAGCAGCACACTGTTGTCCGCGGCCCGCACGACCTCGCGGTGGAACTCCACGCTGTGGCGGATCTGCTCGGTGACGTTGCCCTCGGCGGTGGCGCGCTGGAGCGCCTCCACCTCGCGTTCCAGCACGGAGGGGTCCTCGGCCAGACGCGGCGCGGCCAACTGTGCGGCGACCAGCTCTAGACCGGCGCGGACGGGGTAGATCTCCGCCATGTCCTGGACCCCGAAGGCCCTGACCCTGGCCCCCTTGTTCGGCACGGTCTCGATGAGCCGCAGTGTCTCCAGCTCGCGGAGCGCCTCACGTACCGGTGCCTGGCTGACCTTCAGCTCCGTGGCGATCCTGCGTTCCACGATGCGCTCGCCGGGCTGCCACCGCCCGGACAGCAGACCCTCGACCAGTACCTGCCGGATCTGCTCCCTCAGTGGTTCGCGGGCCAGTTTCGAGGGATCGTCCGGCAACTGTGGGAGGTCGACCATCCAGGGCCCTTCCGTCTTCCGACCCGTGCGCGACCAGCACACGTGCCGACACACTCCAGCGTCTGACAAGCTCCTTGAAGGGTGCCACACGCGCACGTGTCCGCCGGACGGTCGGCCTCGAAGCGCTAACGGAACCCTCACGAACCGGTCGCGTGCTGGTGAAGCGCACCGGTCGCCGACGTGGGCTTCCGGCAAAGTCCGAGGTGGAAGGGTCACACTTGGCCCGGGAAACCACCAACGAGGGCAACGGTCCGGGTAGGCTCGCATGTTGGCAATAACCACCCAAAGCCGTACGGAGAGTTACCCACGTCACGGTGATGGCCCGACGAGAGCGCCCTGACCTGCGCTGACCGAAGCAACTGCGGTAACGAGCGCCCACACAGACGCCACTGTCGACCAGTTCCGTTCCCTGGACGTCGAGCCTGTCCGGCGGCCGGTCACGACCACCGTGAACCAGTCCGAAGGTTCGACCGTCGAACGGGGTGTAAGGGGTGAACCCCCGGTACGCCACCAACACTCCGTGTCGGCCCCCGGGGACGTCAGGATCAGTCCCAACAACCGCGGCTAGCCCGTCCCCCACGCCTCAAGCAGTGCCACAGGCAGCCCACGACGTGTGAGACAGCACTGAGCACATGACGCAACCTTCGCGGACCCGGCACGTGGGGTCCAGACAGTCGACAACGCCACACGAACCGGAGCGGCGCAAGCCGGATCCCGGACCCTACAGCGGCCCGATCCCCGTGGTGCCGAGCAAGGAGCTCGCGCCGGGGCCGCCCGTCGTGCGCGCGGTCCGTTGGCCGAGTGTGAGCGAGATCGCGTGGGGTCTGGCCTCCGACCGCATCGCGATCATGCTCTTCGTGGCGCTCATCGTCATGACGATGCTGGCCGCGGGGCCGCTGCATCCGGTCGACAACCTCCTCAACGAGCTGCCCCGCCCCTACTGGGACACGCTGCGTGAGCCGCTGATCTTCTGGCCGGACAACGTGGCCTCCCGTTACGTGGCCCTGCCGGTCCTGGGCGTGACCACGCTCCAGCTGGCCTACTGGCACCGCAGCTGGCGGCCGATCATCCTCGGGGCGGGCGGCGTCTTCGGGATGATGTCCCTGGTCTCCGTGATGAAGCTGCTGTTCAACCGGGGCCACGCCAAGTACTACGACCCCGACTTCTTCGCGGGTGCCGGTAACGTCGCCTTCCCCTCCGGGCACGGCGCGAACGCGATCCTCATCTACGGCCTGGTGCTCTTCCTCATCATCAGGTTCGGTGCGGCCCGGCCCCACATCATCCGGCGGTTGGCCTACTGCATCGTGGGCATCGCGCTCCTCCAGTCGACCGTCTCGATCTACCTGCACTTCCACTGGTTCACGGACCTGTTGGCCGGGATGATCGCGGGCGGGTTCGCGCTGAGGCTCACGATCCGCCTGGACCGGATGATCCCGCACGGCCACACCGTGCAGTGGTGGCCCTGGTACGGCAGGGAGACCGAGACCGCCTCCTAGGACCCCACCGCCCCCGAGAGGACCCCGCAGAGAACACCCGTCGAGACGCTCGGCGGGTGTTCTTCGTGTTCCGGCCCGGTTCGGGATACCCCTTGGGGGTATATTCGTCGGTGGGAGACGCGCGAGCGAGGCGCGCTTGCGCGGTCCGGCGGTCCCGGACGTGCAGGGTCGGAGCTGGAGAGGGGTCGACATGACGATGGGTCAACATGGCGACGGGGAAGGTCACACGCAGGAGGGACACACGGGCCTCGGAGGTCACCGTGGAAACGCTGGCTACGAGGGCCACGGCGGCCACGAGGGTCATGGCGGGCACGAGGGCCACGGCGGCCACGAGGGTCATGGCGGGCACGGGGACCACGCCGCGATGTTCCGCACCCGGTTCTGGTGGAGCCTCCTCCTGAGCGTTCCCGTGGTCCTCACCAGCCACATGGTCTCCGGGTGGCTCGGGTACCAGGTCCCCGACGCCCTCACCTGGGTGCCTCCGCTCCTGGGTACCGTCGTGTTCCTCTACGGCGGGTGGCCGTTCCTCGCCGGGGTCCCCGGCGAGCTGCGCGACCGCAGGCCGGGGATGATGACGCTGGTCGCGATGGCGATCACCGTGGCCTTCGGAGCCAGCCTCCTGGCCACCTTCGGGGTGGTCGGCATGGAGCTCGACTTCTGGTGGGAGCTGGTCCTGCTGGTCGTGGTGATGCTCCTCGGCCACTGGCTGGAGATGCGCGCACTCGGGCAGGCCTCCGGGGCGCTGGAGGCCCTGGCCGCCCTGCTGCCGGACCGCGCCGAACGGGTCGGTCCCGACGGCGGTGTCGAGGAGGTCCCCGCCGCCGAACTCCGCGCCGGTGACACCGTCCTGGTCCGCTCCGGTGGGCGGGTCCCCGCAGACGGCACCGTGGTCCGGGGCTCCGCCGCCGTGGACGAGTCCATGATCACCGGTGAGTCCCGCACCGTCACCCGCACAGAGAACGACAGGGTGGTCGCGGGGACGGTCGCCACCGACTCCGCCCTACGGGTCCGGGTGGACGCGGTCGGTGACGACACCACCCTCGCCGGTATCCAGCGCCTGGTCAGCGAGGCCCAGGACTCCGGGTCGCGGTCCCAGGCGCTGGCCGACCGCGCGGCCGCGCTGCTGTTCTGGTTCGCCCTCGCGGCGGCCGTGGTCACCGCGGTCGTGTGGGGACTGGTCCTCGGCGAGGGCAGCCAGGCGGTCGAACGCACCGTCACGGTGCTGGTCATCGCCTGCCCCCACGCCCTGGGGTTGGCCATCCCGCTGGTCATCGCGATCTCCACGACCCTGTCGGCGCGCAACGGCGTCCTGGTCAAGGACCGGCTGGCCTTGGAGCGCACGCGGCTGGTGGACACCGTGCTCTTCGACAAGACCGGGACCCTGACCAGGGGTGCCCCGGCGGTCGGTGACGTCGACGCCGTCGACGGGTGGACCGCCGAACGGGTCCTGGCCCTGGCCGGGGCGGTCGAGGCCGACTCCGAGCACCCGCTGGCCAGGGCGATCGTCCGGGCCGCCGAGGAGGCGGGGCCGGTGCCCGAGGCCACGGACTTCCGTTCCCTCACCGGACACGGGGTGCGGGCCGTCGTGGACGGGACCGAGGCCCACGTGGGCGGTCCCGCGCTCCTGGACTCCCTGGGCGTCACGGAACCCGCCGACCTCGCCGAACGCACCGGGTTCTGGCGCGACCGCGGAGCCACCGTCCTCCACCTCGTGGTGGACGGGTCCGTGGTCGGGGCGCTCTCCCTGGCCGACGAGGTCCGCCCCGAGTCCGCGTCGGCCGTCAGACGGCTCCAGGAGCAGGGGGTACGCGTGGCCATGGTGACCGGTGACGCCCGCAACGTCGCCGACGCCGTCGCCACCGAACTCGGTCTGGACGAGGTGTTCGCGCAGGTGCTGCCGGACCAGAAGGACGCCGTGGTCCGCGACCTCCAGGACAGGGGCCACCGGGTCGCCATGGTCGGTGACGGGGTGAACGACGCCCCGGCCCTGGCCCGCGCGGACGTGGGCATCGCCATCGGCGCCGGGACCGACGTGGCCATCGAGTCCGCCGGTGTGGTGCTGGCCTCCGACGACCCGCGAGGCGTGCTGTCCGTCCGGAGGCTGTCGCGGGCGGGCTACCGGAAGATGGTCCAGAACCTGGTCTGGGCCGCCGGGTACAACGTCGCGGCGGTCCCGTTGGCCGCGGGAGTGCTGGCACCGGTCGGCATCGTGCTCGCACCCGCAGTGGGCGCGGTGCTGATGAGCCTGTCCACGATCATCGTGGCGCTCAACGCCCAGCTGCTCCGGAGGCTGGACCTGCGACCCGCCGACTGACCCGGGCCCGGCGCGCCAGGAGCGACAAGAGAGGACCTTCGCCGTCTGGACCTGCGGGGGACCGGGTGTCACCATTGTGAGTGCCGTGGACTCCCTCTTGTAGCGGGAGAGGGCCCACGGAGCCAGGCCGCCGCCCCGACCGGTTACGGGGCGGCGGCCGCCTCCTTCTCTGGCCGGAGCGGCTGCCCAAGCGGGCTCCGGATGTTTCACGTGAAACAACCGGAGCTGGTCAGTCGCCCGTCAGCGCCTCCTCGCGGCGCCGTACGGGGGCCGGGTAGTCCATGCAGTGGCCCATCGCCCGGTGCCAGCGGTTGCCCCTGAGGGCCGGTTCGAGCGCGGCCAGCGCGGCGGCGTACTTGCTGAACCGGGCCTCACGGATCCCGAGCGCGTGCAGCCTTCGCTCCGTCGCGGTCAGCCCGCCCCGGGTCTTCACCTCCAACAGCACCAGGTCCGGCCGCATCCGCACCTCCCAGTCGCCCCGGTAACCGACCAGGTCACGGTCCACCGTCACCCGCTCCTCACCGGACAGGGCCACGACGGTGGTCCGCCGGTAGTCCGTCACCGCGGAGGGCAGCAGGACGTCCGGCGGCGCGAGACGGCAGCGGCTCAGGGAGCGGTCAAGGAAGTCGCGGGTCCGCCAGGTCAGACGGTCGACGGGCGAACCCGGGGGCAGTTCGACGCGGACCTTGTCGGTGATACCCCGCGCGCCCTTCAGCTTCACCTCGAACATCGTCGTTCCGGTGTCCACGTAGGAACGGGTGCGCACCTTGTAGCGCAGCCGCCGCCCCTGCCGGTGGTCGTGGAAGGTCCGCAGATCCGGGGTGTCCAGGTAGGTGGACGAGTACAGGAAGGACGTCCGGCCGTCGATCTCCAGCACCCCGAACCCCCGCTCCGCCCCGTCGAACAGGGCGGGCACCAGGTCGGCGGGGAGCAGGTACTTGCGGCAGGTGCGGGTGACCAGGGCGGCGCGTTCGTTGATCTCGGCCAGGGACACCGGGCGCAGGCTCAGCGGCTCGGCCGCGGCTGCGCTTCCGGGTGCGGGGGAGAGAACGGGGGTGGGGGAGGGGAGAGGTCTCAACGCCCACCCCACGGGCCGGTCGCGGCCTGACGGCGCCCGGTCGGCGGTCCCGGTACCTCGGTCGGCTTCGGTTCCTGGAAGCGCACGTCCACCACCATGAGGTCGCGCACGTAGTCCACCTCCGTGACGTCCACGTGCCGCACTCGCCCGCGCAGCCGCCGCTCCAGGTCCTGCCGGAGCGCCGTCGGGTCCTCGTGCACCACGTCCAGGGTCATGATCCGCCGCTGGGTGCGGGCCAGCAGCTTCGGGTGACCGGCGGCGTACAGGGAGCCCAGCAGAAGGGCGTTCAGACCCAGCATCAGCCACGGCGCCGGGGCGGCCACCGCGTTCACCAGGCCGAGTGCGATCGCCACGAAGTAGTAGCCGATCTCCCCCTGGCTGATCAGGTCGGAGCGCAGCCGCAGGATCGACAGCACACCGAACAGCCCGAAGCCGACCGCCAGGCCCACCTCCTGCTGGGTCAGCATCGACACGACCGCGAAGATGCCGACGTTGAGCGCCACGTAGGCGAGCACCAGGTCCCGCCGGCCGTGCCTGCGGAAGTAGAGGACGTAGGACAACACCGTGATCGCGGTCAGGTCGACCGCCAGAGCGAACCAGAACATGTCGACCATGGTGGGCAGCGCCGGTGAGGCGTTCATGAGACCCGCATGAGGGAACCCTCATGTTCGCCGGGATGCGTCACCGGGTCACGCGGGGACCCCGGGTCACCCGCACGCGGGTCACCTGGGTCCCCTGGTCACCCGGTGGTGACGCGGGGGCGGCCCGGTCGGTCGCCCCCGCCGAACGCATCAGCCGGTCAGCCGGTACCCCATGCCCCGCACCGTGAGGATGCGCTCCGCGCCCACCTTGCGGCGCAGCGCCCTCACGAACACGTCCACCACGTTGGACCCTGGGTCGTAGTCGTAGCCCCACACGTGCGACAACATCTGCTGGCGGGTCATCACCTGACCCTGGTGCCGCATGAGCAGCTCCAGCAGAGCGAACTCCCGGGCGGTGAGGTCCACCGATTCCTCACCCACCTCGACCCTGCGCGTCCGCAGGTCCAGCCGGAGCCCTCCCGCGTGCAGCACTGTCAGGTCCGGGGCGCGCTCCGTGCGCATCCGCAGCCGGACCCGCGCCAGCAGTTCCTCGAACCTGAACGGCTTGGTGACGTAGTCGTCCGCGCCGATCTCCAGACCCGTCACGGTGTCCCGTACCCCGTCCCGGGCGGTCAGGATCACCACGGGGACGTCCACGCCCAGGGCGCGCACCCTGCGGAGCACGTCGAACCCGTCGGTGTCCGGCAGGCCGAGGTCCAGCAGCATGAGGTCGAACCCGCCGGTGACGGCGTAGTCCACCGCCTCGGCCCCGGTGCCCACCACCGTGGTGGTGAACCCGCTGGCGGTCAGTCCCTTCTGGACGAAGGAGGCGATCCGCTCCTCGTCCTCGACGATGAGTACACGGCTCACAGGTGTTCCCTTCCAACGCGGCCGTCAACGGGGGTCAGGGGGATGACGAGGGTGAACGTGGAGCCCGCACCGGGTGCCGAGACCAGGTCCACCCGGCCGTGGTGCGCCTCGGTGATGGCTCGGACAATGGCCAGGCCCAGCCCGGCCCCCCGCTCGCCGCGCGCGGTGCGACCGCCCCGGGAGAAGCGCTCGAAGATCCGGCCGTGCTCCTCGGCGGGGATCCCGGGGCCGTGGTCGGCGACCCACAGGCGCACCTCGGAACCGCTGACCCTCGAACCGGTGCGCAGGGTGGAGCCGGGGGCGGTGTGCCGTACGGCGTTGGCCGCCAGCTGCACCATCGCCTGGGTGACGCGCTGGGGGTCCAGGTACGCGGTCTCCTCCGCCAGCGACTCCAGCCGCCAGTCGCGGTCGCCGAGCTGACGCACCTTGGCATCGATGTCGCTGGTGAGCTCGGCCAGGGAGACGGGTTCGGGGTGGACGAAGTCGGGCTGTTGGGCCTTGGCGAGCAGCAGCAGGTCCTCCACGATGCGGCCCATCCGGTCGAGCTCGTCGGTGACCAGCCGGACCACCTCGCGGCGCTCCTCGGGGTCGTCTCCCATGAGCTCCAGGTGGCCGCGCACGATCGTGATGGGGGTGCGCAGTTCGTGCCCGGCGTCGTCGACGAAGCGGCGCTGTTCGGTGAAGGCGCCCTCCAGCCGGTCCAGCATGCTGTTGAACTGCTCGGCCAGCGCCGCGATGTCGTCGCGACCGGACACCTCGATGCGCTGGGTGAGGTCCTCCTCGGAGATCTCAGCGGCGGTCTGCCGGACCAGTCGGACGGGGGCGAGGATGCGGCCCGCCACCCACCATGCGGCGGTGGCGGCCGCGAGCAGTCCGCCCAGGCTGACCAGGGCCAGGGTGCCCATGGTCCCGGCCGAGGTGTCGTCGTCGTGGGCGGTGAAGTAGCCGATCACGAACCACCCCGCCGGTCCGCCGTCGCCCTGCGGGGGCAGCGCACGGATCTTCTCCCACTCGACCGGTCCGGCCGGGGTGTCCAGCACGCCCCGGGCGTCGGAGGTGTCCAGGATCGCCTCGACCATCGCGGGGTCGGCGGACAGGTCGTACGGGGGTTCCTGCCCCTGCCGGATGCGGCCGGTGACGGCCTCGGCGGAGCCCCGGCTCCCGCGCGACGCCGACCTCTCGGCGTCCGCCGCGCCCTCCCCGGATTCGTCCACCCAGCCGAAGAGGATCTCGGAGTCCTCGGGGAACTGGCGCTCCAGGTGGACCCGGATGAGGGAGGAGACGTCGCTGAAGGCGGAGCCGGTGCCGGGGTCGACGCCCACCGCCGCGAACTCCTGGAACTCGGCGATCTCCTGGTTCAGGGCGCGGTCGACCCGCTCGTCGGTCCGGGCGGTCAGCGCGCTCCAGGTGACCACGTTGACCAGCACGAGGACCGCGGCCATGAGCAGGACCACCCACGCGGTGATGAGCAGCCGGGCGGGCACTCTGCGGCGTTGGGGCAGCTCCGGCTGGGGGCCGCGCAGGACGAGGGTCGGAAACACCGAGGTACCGCCCGAGGATGACCCTCCAGGGGGCGTCGCGGCGTTCCCCGATCCCCCGGGTCTGGACCGGCCCGGCGGGACGTTGACGGTGGTGGCGTCGGGATCGGCGCGGCGGTCCGAGCCGTCCCCGTCCGCCCCCCGCTGACCGTCAGTCGTCATCGTCGTCCCCGTTCTCGTACCGCGTGTCCAGGCAGGCCTCCCACCAGCTCTCCCACTGCTCCTCGCCCCAGCTCTCGTGGCCGGTGCCCCCGTCGAGGCAGTCGAAGGGGAACCCGGTCGGCGGCTCGGACGAGGGGCTGGCGGAGGGTTCGGGTGAGGGATCCCCGGAGGCCTCCCCGCCGTCCCCCTCCTGGTCGGTGACCGGTGGGGGAGGGCTGACCACGTCGTCGTCGGGATCGGCGGAGGCGGTGGCCTCGGGCGACTCGCCGAGCACGACCTCGGAGGCGCGCCCGGGGTCCGGATCGCGCAGGAACAGCGCCCACAGCAGGGCGGCGACCGAGACGGCGACGACTGTCAGCGCCCCGACCGCCAGCGGCACCAGAGGTGATCTCATGAAGCAGAGCCTCCCCGACGAAGGCGGCGTCCGCATGAAGCGGACATGAGGAAGTCTTCATGATCCCAGGTCGGGGCGCGCGACGAGGGTCTGGCCCCGGCATGGGGGAGAGACCCCCGGGGCCGGGCCGCCCGGGGGCAGGAAGCGCCCTCCGGGTAGTGCGCGGCGGGCGGAGTCGTCGTCGCCGTGCCCCGCGTCCACGACGCCCCGCACGGTGAGGGGGCTCGCGCGGGCCGTGGGCGACCCGAGGTCGGTCGCGCTCGCCCTGGCGGGGCTGGCGGGCGCCCACGCCCTGACTGGAGAGCACGGCCGCGCCACCCTGCTGGGGTCGGCGGCCGCGCTCCGCGAGTCAGTGGGTGCGCCGCTTGCTCCGGGCGAACGGGGCGACGCAGACCGCGTCACGGCCGGGGGCCGTGCGGCACTGGGGGAGCGGGGGTTCGCCGCGGCCTTCGCTGCCGGACGGGAGGGCTTGAGCCAGTAGCAGGGCGGCTCCGCAGCACGCGCCGTCCGGACGGGAGGGCTTGAGTCAGTAGCGGCGGCCGCGCAGCTCGGCGACGAGCACCGCCGCCTGGGTGCGGCGCTTGAGGTCCAGCTTGGCCAGCAGCGCCGAGACGTAGTTCTTCACGGTCTTCTCGGCCAGGTACAGCCGCTCGCCGATCTGCCGGTTGGTCATGCCCTCGCCGATGAGGTCGAGGATCTGGCGCTCCTGCGGGGTCAGCTCCGCGAGCGGGTCCGGCTCGGCTTGGGCGCCGCGCAGACGCTCCAGCATGGCGCCGGTGCTGCCCGAGTCCAGCAGGGAGCCGCCGGCCGCGACCGTGCGCACCGCGCCGACCAGGTCCGCGCCGTGGATCTGCTTGAGCACGTACCCGGCGGCCCCGGCCATGACGGCGTCGTACAGCGCGTCCTCGTCCGCGAAGGACGTGAGCATCAGGCAGGCGATCCCGGGGTGGTCGGACCGGATCTCCCGGCACACCTGCACTCCGGAGCCGCCCGGCAGGCGCACGTCCAGCACGGCGACGTCGGGCAGGACCACGGGGATGCGCGACAGCGCCTGCTCGGCGGTCCCGGCCTCACCGACGACGGTCATGTCGTCCTCGGTCTCCAGCAGCGCGGCCACACCGCGCCGGACGACCTCGTGGTCGTCGACGAGGAAGACCCTGATCGGCTTCCGGGCACCCTCGGCTCCACCGTCGATCATCGCGGACCTCCCTCGTCTCGTGTCCGTGCGCACATGACACCACTCCGAGGAAGACGTTAACGCCTACGGGGGGCCCGGAGGGAGCCTTAAGGCACCGAACTCCCCGGGCGAAGGTCCCGTAAACGGACAAAGGGCTGGCTCAGGGAGCAAAGCGCCTGATGACGGCTGGTGCGGGTGTGACTACCGTCGCCGCATCGTCACCATCTCGTCACACGGAGCCCGGAGCCCGGAGCCGGGCTCCCGTGACCGAGCCGGGCACCGGACCCCGAAACCGGGGCCCGGTGCCCGCGCGTCACGGCCGACGCCCCACCCAGGGGCTGGCCAGCTCGAAGGCGCGGCAGGCACGGAGCACGCGGTCGTCGGAGTGCCGGGGGCCCACCACCTGGAGGCCGATCGGCAGCCCGGACTCGCTGAACCCGCACGGCACGCTGGCGGCGGGCTGCTGGGTCATGTTGAACGGGTAGCTGAACCCGGCCCAGGAGGTCCACCGCTTCCCGGACAGCTCCGGCGGGGACTCCAGACCGGCCTCGAAGGCCACGATCGGCATGGTGGGGGTGAGCAGCAGGTCGTAGGACTCGTGGAACCGCCCCATCCGGGCGCCCATCGCCATCCGCAGCGCCATCGCCGTCAGGTAGTCCTGCGCCGAGTAGGTGACGCCCTCCTCGATGATCTCCCGCAGGCCGGGGTCCTGGAGGTCCCGGTCCCGGTCGGTGAGGT
Organism: Nocardiopsis sp. B62; assembly: GCF_018070675.1. NCBI lineage: Bacteria > Bacillati > Actinomycetota > Actinomycetes > Streptosporangiales > Nocardiopsidaceae > Nocardiopsis > Nocardiopsis sp. B62. Next base: position 138,239 of record NZ_JAGPXK010000008.1, read on the forward strand.
GTTCGGTGGCCTTGGCCGCGCCCGAGTACCAGAGCACGTGGAACTCCTCCAGGGAGTCCGGCAGGCCGGGGTCGGCCTCCTCCACCTCGGCGCCCAGCGAGGCGAACACCCGCACCGCGTCGGCGACCGCACGGGCCACCTCGGGGTCCACGTCCAACCCGCCCAGGGTGGGGCTGTAGGCGATCCGCAGCCCGCGGACCAGCTCCTCCGGTTCGGTGCCGCGTCCCGCCTCGGCCAGGCCGGGGCCCGGGGTCGGCATCGCCATCCAGTCCCGGGCGTCGAACCCGGAGACGACGTCCAGCATCAGCGCCATGTCGCCCACGGTCCGCGCCATCGGGCCGGTGTGCGCGAGCGACCCGAACGGGCTCGCCGGGAAGTGCGGCACCAGGCCCCAGGTGGGCTTGATCCCGCAGATCCCGGCGAAGCTGGCCGGGATGCGGATGGAACCGCCCCCGTCCGTCCCGGTGGACAGCGGTCCCATTCCGGCCGCCACCGCCGCCGCCGAACCCCCGCTGGAGCCGCCCGGCGTGGTGGACAGGTCCCACGGGTTACGCGTGATCCCGGTGAGCGGGTTGTCGGTGACGCCCTTCCAGGCCAGCTCGGGGGTGGTGGTCTTGCCGACGAACACCGCCCCCTGCTCACGCATCCGCGCAACCACCGGGGAGTCCTCCTCCCACGGCCCCTCCTGTGACGAGGTCACCGACCCCTTGAGGGTGGGCCACCCCTTCGTCAGGTGGATGTCCTTGACCGAGGCGGGCACCCCGTCCAACCGTCCCTCGGGCTCGCCGCGCCGCCACCGCTCGGCGGAGGCGCGGGCCGCCTCGCGCGCCTCCTCGGGGCGGACCAGGCAGAACGCGTTCAGGGCCGGGTTGTCCTGCTCGATGCGTTCGAGTACCGCGTCCACCGCCTCCACGGGGGAGAGCTCCCCGGTGGAGTAGGCGTGGAGCAGTTGTTCGGCGGACAGGTCGGCCGGTGTCACGGGTTGCCCCGCGCGCGCCGCCGGGACGCCCCGCGGGGCTCCCGTCTCGGCACCGGCGGAGCCTTCGGCCGTACCGGCCGCACCAGCGTCATCGGTCCCGGCCCGGTCGGAACGGATCGTCACTTCAGCCTCCCAAGTCACGCGAGGGGTCAGCCGGGTACGTAGCCCCGGCTCTTGTCCACGACGTTGCGCGGTCCCCGCCCGTCCAGGTAACGGGCGAGGTTGTCCAGGAACAGCTCCACCAGGTCCTCCCGCCAGCCGACGACGTCACCGGACATGTGCGGCGACACGACGGAGCCGGGCAGCCCCCACAGCGGGTTGATGGCCTTGAGCGGTTCCCGTTCGAAGACGTCCAGTGCCGCACCGGCGATCGCGCCCCTGTCCAGGGCGGCGACCAGGTCGGACTGGACGACGATGGGGCCGCGCGCGATGTTGACCAGCCGCGCGGTGGGTTTCATCAGGTCGAGGAACTCCCGGCCGACCAGGCCCCGGGTGGACTCGGTCAGCGGGGCGGCGACGACCACGTAGTCGGCCTCGGGGAGCTCGTCGAGCAGGGTGCGCCCGCCGTCGGCGCCGGGTTCGGCGAGGCTGGACTCCGCCACGGAACCGAAGTCGGGGTCGCCGTCGCGGGCGTGGCTGCCCGAGCCGCGGACGTCCATGCCCACGGCCGTGAGCTTGCGGGCGATCGCGCGGCCGATGGGGCCGGTGCCGACCACGAGGACGCGCCGACCGGCCACCCGCTCGGTCTCGCGGTGCCGCCACTGGCGTTCCCGCTGGAGGTCCCAGGTGCCCTGGAAGTCCTTGGCGAAGGAGATGACCAGACCCAGGACGTACTCGGCGATGTGCTCGTCGAACACCCCGCGCGAGTTGGTGACGAGGACGTCGCTCTCCACCAGTCCGGGGAACATCAGGTTGTCCACACCGGTGGTGGCCGCGTGCACCCACTTCAGGGAGTCGGCCTTGGACCAGGAGTCGGCCAGCGCCTCGGTGAACAGGTCCCACACGAGCAGGACGTCCGCACCGGGAAGGGTGGCGGACAGTTCGTCGGCGGTGGCGTAGACGACCTCGCCGAGCCTCGGGTGGTCGTCGATGCGCTCGTGGCCCGGCGGAAGGTCCTCGCCTCGGAGTACGACGAGGCGGGGTCGTTCGGGCACGGACGGGCTGGTGGTGGAACTGTTCACGGGCGCGCTTTCCGGTTGCGACGGTGTTCTGACTTGCTGATCCTGTCGTCGGATGGGTGGTTCCGCCCTGCACGGGAAACGCTAGGGAGCCGACATAGGATTGTCAACAATCCACAAAACGCCCGATTCGGGCCTATGCGGCGTGTTTCGCGGGGACGTCCAACGTCTGCCCGGGGTGTCGCCCACCCGCACCGACGCTGCCGACATACCCGCACGTCCCGGTGTCTATTGCCGTACTCGGTAGGTAGATCGTAAGATTGTCGACAATCAACAGTCCACAAGACACAGAGGGATCCGGCAGGAAGAAGAGCCGTCGAAGGGACACCACTTGCCCAGGTACATGACCGTCACCCTCGCCAGGCGCGGGGTCTCCTGCGTGGCGGAACTGCTCGACAAGGACGCACCCCGTACCTGCGAGGCGGTGTGGAACGCCCTCCCGCAGGGCGACGCCGTCCAGCACGCCAAGTACGCGCGCAACGAGGTCTACACGATGGTGCCGAGGTTCGCCGACCCGGAACCGGGCCAGGAGAACCCCACCGTCACACCGATCCCCGGCGACATCGTCTACTTCTCCTTCGACGAGGGCATGCTCGACCGCACCTTCAAGGAGGACAAGGGGATCGAGGGCCTGCCCGGCGTCATCGACCTCGCCCTGTTCTACGGGCGCAACAACCTGCTGCTCAACGGCGACGTGGGCTGGGTTCCGGGGAACGTGTTCGCGACCGTCGTGGAGAACCTGCCCGCCATGGCCGAGGCCTGCAACGACGTCTGGCGCTCCGGCAGCGTCGGCGAGCGCCTCCTGTACGAGCGGCTCGAACGCTGACGGGCCCGCGCGGAGGACCCCGCCCCGAGGAGAAGGCCCCGGGGTCGCGCCGGCCCCACGAACCGACCGAGCCGACCGAACCGAGAACAGCACTGGGAGGTGAGTGACCGATGCGGACCGAAGAAGACCGACCGGACCACGAGGACGGTCCCGTACCCGTGGCCCACGCCGCGACCCCCTTCACGGGAGGCCCCACTCCGCCTCCACCACCCGCGCCGCACGAGGTCGTCGAACTGTCGGCGGACACCATGACTCCCTGGCAGTCGGGGGTCGGCGTGGTGGCGCCCTACGACTTCGCGCTCGACCGCGAACTGTGGCGCTGGGCTCCGGACGACGTCTCGCTGCTCATCACCCGCCTGCCGTTCGTGCGCATCCCGGTGACGGTCGACCAGGCCGCGGCCCTCAGCAAGGCCAAGGGTGTGACCAAGGCGGTCCGCGCCCTCATGGCACCCGAACCCCTCGCGATCGGCTACGCCTGCGCCTCGGGCAGCTTCGTCCACGGCGCCGAAGGTGAGCGTGAGCTGCGAAGAACCATGCGGGAGGCGGGCGCCCCCGCCGCCGTCACCACCTCGGGCGCGCTGATCGACGCCCTGCGGGTCCTGGAGGCGGACCGGATCGCCGTGGTCACGCCGTACGTGGACAGCGTCACCGACCGCCTGCTCGACTACCTCGCCGAACACGACGTGGGGGTCACCTCCAGCGTCGGGCTCGGCCTGCTCAGCCACATCTGGAGGGTCACCTACGCCGAGGTCGCCCGGGCGGTGCACGAGGTGGACCGCCCCGACGCCCAGGCCGTGTTCATCAGCTGCACCAACGTCCTCACCTACGACATCATCGCGCCCCTGGAACAGGAACTGGGCAAGCCGGTGATCGCGGCCAACCAGGTCACCATGTGGGACCTGCTGCGGGCCGCCGACCGCCGGGCCGTCGCGCACGGACAGCGGCTGATCGACGCGACGGCCCCCAGTGCCGTCTGAACGACCGCCAGGGAAGGCGCCCGCGAGCCAAGGAGAATCATGACCCGAGTAGGAATCCTCTATCCCGGTCACAGCGCCGAGGACGACTACAGGACCTTCGCCGACACCCTCGGCGGGGACGTCGAGCTCCCCGTGGTGCACACGCTCATGCGCGAGGACGCCCACCGGGTGGACGCCCTGCTCGACGTGGGCAGTGAGGGGGTCCTCGCCAAGGGCGCGCAGGAGCTCGGCGGCCTCAGGGTCGACTCCGCCGTCTGGGCCTGCACGAGCGGCAGTTTCGTGTTCGGCTGGGAGGGTGCCCGGCGCCAGGTCCAGGGCGTGCAGGAGGTGACGGGCGTCCCGAGTTCGAGCACGTCGTTCGCGTTCGTGCACGCCCTCAGCCAGCTGCGCGCGTCCCGGGTCGCCATCGCCGCCACCTACCCGGACGACGTCGCCCAGCGCTTCGTGGAGTTCCTCACCGACGCGGGGGTGGAGGTGATGTCCCTGGCCAGTCACGGGATCGCCACGGCCGCCGAGGTCGGCTACCTCGACCCCGACGACGCGCTCGACTTCGTCATCTCCAACGACCACCCCAGGGCCGAGGCGGTCCTGGTCCCGGACACCGCCCTGCACAGCGCCGACCTCATCGAACCGATGGAGGCGCTGCTGGGCAAGACGGTGCTCACCGCCAACCAGGTCAGCGTCTGGGAGGGCCTCCGGCTCGCCGGCCAGTGCGAGGCCCGGTCCGGCCCCGGGACGCTCTTCCGTTCGGGAGCCTCCGTGGTCAGGAGTGCCTTCGGGGCCGGTTAGCCTCAGGGCCAACCCACGCCCGGTTCATCACCTTTGTACCGTCGTTCAGAAGGGAACACCATGTCAGCCCCCGGCCAGCTCAGACCCGTCCCCAGGCGTTCCACCGCCGAGCTGATCGCCGACCAGCTGAGGTCGGCGATCATGTACGGCTCCCTCGCACCCGGGGACCAGCTCGGCGAGGCCGACCTGGCGGGGAGACTGGGCGTGAGCCGGGGGCCGCTCCGCGAGGCCATGCAGCGCCTGGTCCAGGAGGGGCTGCTGCGCAGTGAACGGCACAGGGGCCTGTTCGTGCGCGAGCTGACCCCCGACGACGTCCGCGACGTCTACGTGGCCCGGCTCGCGGTGGAGCGGACCGCCTGCGAGCTGATCATGCGGGGCAACCGGGGGGAGGCCCTGGCCCGCCTCACCCCCGCCGTGGACCGGCTGGCGGAGGCCGCCGCCAGCGCGGACCGGACCGCCATGAGCGACGCCGACCAGGAGTTCCACCGGACCCTGGTCAGCTGCTCGGGCAACTCGCGCCTGGAGCGCATGGCCCAGACGCTCCTCGTGGAGACCCGTATGTGCCTGACCGTGATGCAGGCCGTCTACCCCGAACCCCAGGAGCTCCTCGACGAGCACCGCAGGATCCTGGACGCGATCGTGGACGGTGAGGAGGAGCGGCTGCTCACGCTGATCGAGTCCCACATGGTCGACACCGTCGCCCGGATCAACGCGGAGACCGGCGCCGGGTCCTGACGGCCAGCACCGGAGCCCGGAGGCGGAAGCACGCGCCGCGTCCGTCGGCTCCTCGCGACGGACGGCTCGCTGCGCCCGTGCCGACCCGCCGTCCAGGCCGCGACGGGCCCGTGGGAGGGGCGACACGTCGACGGCCGGGAGCGCCGTTCCGACGCCAGGGGCCGCCCCGCGTCCCCACGGGCAACCCCGGCGCCGGAAAACGGCACCGGGGCTGACACCGCGTGGGCCCGCCCGAACCGGCCGGACCCACGCGTGGGTCAGACGAGCCCGCCGATCCCCACGTACTTGGTGTCCAGGAACTCGTCGATGCCCACACGGCCGCCCTCGCGGCCCAGCCCCGAGTGCTTGACCCCGCCGAACGGTGCCGCCGGGTTGGACACCACACCCTGGTTGAGGCCGACCATGCCGGTCTCCAGGGCCTCGCTGACCCGCATCGCCCGGTTCAGGTCCTGGGTGTACAGGTAGCTGACCAGGCCGAACTCGGTGTCGTTGGCGGCTCGGACCGCCTCCTCCTCCGTCTCGAAGGTCAGCACCGGGGCCACCGGACCGAAGATCTCGGTGTTGGACAGCTCCGCCGCGAACGGAACGTCGGCCAGCACGGTCGGCTGGTAGAAGTGCCCCGGGCCGTCGCCGGGTCCGCCGCCGACGAGCACGCGCGCGCCCCGCCGCACGGCGTCGTCCACCAGCCCCTGGACCTTGTCGCGGGCCTTGTCGTCGATCAGCGGGCCCACGTCCGCGCCGTCGTCCAGACCCCGGCCCAGCCGGAGCGCGCCCATGCGCTCGCTGAGCCGCCGGGAGAACTCCTCCGCGATCCCGGACTGCGCGTAGATCCGGTTGGCGGCCGTGCAGGCCTCACCGATGTTGCGCATCTTGGCGAGCATCGCCCCGTCGACCGCCGCGTCCATGTCGGCGTCGTCGAACACCAGGAACGGCGCGTTTCCGCCCAGCTCCATGGAGGTGCGCAGGACCTGGGGCGCGCTCTGCTCCAGGAGCTTGCGGCCGACCGCGGTGGAACCGGTGAAGGACAGCTTGCGGATGCGGCCGTCCGCCAACAGGGGCCCGGTGATCGCACCGGGGTCGGAGGTGGGCAGGACGCTGAGCACGCCCTCCGGGAGCCCCGCCTCCGTGAGGATCCCGGCCAGCGCCAGCGCCGAGAGCGGCGTCTGGTGGGCGGGCTTGAGGATCATCGTGCACCCGGAGGCGATGGCCGGGCCGATCTTGCGGGTGCCCATCGCCATGGGGAAGTTCCAGGGGGTGATGAGCATGCAGGGGCCCACGGGCTGGCGCATGATCAGGAAGCGCGACTTGCCGTCCGGCGAGGTGGCGAACCCGCCCTCGATCCGCACGGCCTCCTCGGAGAACCAGCGGAAGAACTCGGCGGCGTAGGCGATCTCGCCCCGCGCCTCGGCCAGCGGCTTGCCCATCTCGAGGGTCATGAGGACGGCGAGCTCCTCCTGCCGCTCCATGAGCAGCTCGAAGCTCCTGTGGAGGATCTCACCGCGCTCGCGGGGCGCGACCCTGGCCCACCCCGGCTGGGCCCGCGCCGCGGCGTCCAGGGCCTCCATGGCGTCCTCCCGGCCCGCGTCCGCGACGTCGCACAGCACCTTGCGGGTGGACGGGTCCTCGACCTCGAAGGTCGCGCCGGAGGAGGCGTCCCGCCAATTCCCGCCGAGGAAAAGTTTCTTGTCCACCTGTGCGACGACCCGTGCTTCGCGATCCGACATGTTCTCTCCTCCGTCGACGGGCCGCCCCGGCATGGGACGGCCTGTGGTCAGAACTGCCCGACGTGCGTCCGCTGGACACCGCCGCGCCCCGGATGTTTCCATAGCAGCGTCGATTGTCAACAATCCTACGGAACTCGACACAAGGAATTGAGGCCACCGCATGGCGGAGCTCTCCCCGGTTCTCAAGCAGGCGACACCGGTCGTCGCGGCGCGAGGCGAGGGTGTCTACATCTACGACGAGGACGACCGTCGTTTCCTCGATTTCACCGCCGGCATCGGCGTGACCAGCACCGGGCACTGCCACCCCAGGGTGGTGGCCGCCGCACAGGAGCAGGTCGCGACGCTGATCCACGGCCAGTACACCACCGTGATGCACCGGCCCCTGCTGCGACTCACCGAACGTCTCGGAGAGGTGCTGCCCGAGGGGATCGACCGCCTGTTCTACGTGAACTCGGGCAGTGAGGCGGTGGAGGCGGCGCTGCGCCTGGCCCGCCAGGCCACCGGCCGTCAGAACGCCGTGGTCTTCCAGGGTTCCTTCCACGGGCGCACGATGGGCGCCGCCTCGCTCACCACGTCCGGGGTGAAGATCCGCGCGGGGATCGGCCCGCTCGTTCCCGGTGTGGTGGTCTCGCCCTTCCCGTACGCCTACCGGCTCGGGATGACCGAGGAAGAAGCGGTGGCGTACGCGCTGCGCGAGCTCGACTACCAGTTCGCGACGGTGACCTCCCCGCAGGACACCGCCGCCGCGTTCATCGAGCCCGTGCTCGGTGAGGGCGGCTACGTGCCCGTCCCGGACGCCTTCCTCCAGGGGCTGCGGGAGCGCGCCGACAGGCACGGGTTCCTGCTGGTCATGGACGAGGTCCAGACCGGCTTCGGCCGCACCGGCACGTTCTGGGGGCACGAGCCCTCCGGTGTGCGCCCGGACATCGTCATCACCGCGAAGGGCCTGGCCAGTGGCTTCCCGCTGTCCGCGATCGCCGCCCCGGCCGCGATCATGGACAAGGCCTGGCCGGGTTCCCAGGGCGGCACCTACGGCGGCAACGCGGTGTCCTGCGCTGCGGCTCTGGCCACCCTGGACGTCATCCAGGAGGAGAACCTGGTGGAGAACGCGGCCCGCCAGGGCGAGCGGCTCCAGCAGGGCCTGGCCAAGATCGCCGAGTCCCACGCGGGCATCGGCGACGTCCGCGGGCGCGGCCTGATGCGTGCCAACGAGTTCGTCAGGGCCGACGGGACACCCGACGGCGACGCGGCGCAGCGAGCCCAGCAGGCCGCCTCCCGGAACGGGCTGTTGCTGCTCACCTGCGGCCCGGCTGGCAACGTGGTCCGCTTCATCCCGGCCCTCGTGGTCAACGGCGAGCAGATCGACACGGCCCTCGAGCTGTGGGCGGCCTCCTTGGAGGAGAGCCAGTAGGCACCTGTGGGGCGCCGACCGCGCGTCGGCGCCCCATGGCCCGGGTCACACCGAAAAACGGCGCAAAGGCACTCCAGCACCGTGATAGAGTCAGAGACGTCGCAAGGGAGAGCCCAGCTCAACCGGGCGACACACAACTGAAGACCTGCACTCGTAGCTCAATGGATAGAGCATCTGACTACGGATCAGAAGGTTGGGGGTTCGAGTCCTCCCGAGTGCACCACCTTGAGACAGTGAAGAAGCCGCCCGACCTGGGAAACCAGGGCGGGCGGCTTCTTTTGTGGCCTGGGTGAACCTCCGCCTGAGCACGTTGAATCCGGTCGCTTGCGGACGGCTGTGGAACACACGTGGATCAGGGGCCGGGGCTCGGGGGTCTGGCAGCCTGGAGCGCATCAGGTCAACCATGACTCCCGTCACTTGCGGGCGCCTGTCGGTGCGTGTGCTCCATGCGGGCTCAGAATCCCTCAGAACTCGTGGCTCCGCGCGTCTGGTCGTCCTCGTCGCCGTCGGTGCACTCACCTCACCCAGAAGTCCCTCGTGCGCTCACCTGTGATGTGCAGTCGAAAATGGGCGCTCCACTCTCATTTCAGAATGGAGCGCCGTGGCTTAGGGGGCCTTAGCCTGCTCGTTTCTCGATACCTGAGCTTGAATACACGGTCTCCGGTGGGCAGTAAACGTAGGAGTACGTCCCGCTTCCTGAGTTTCTCCAGACCGGAGACAGGCGGGTCACGTCGGACCCCTCGAGGACTGGTCGGCAAATCACGGCAGCCCGGTACTGTCCCCCGCCTGATTTGCAGATTGCTTTGGTCCCGACGCCCGCGTACCGGTCGATAAACCTTTCGAAGGTGCAGTTGCTCGGCCAGGAGGCGGCCGATTCAACCTGATCGGCGGTAGCCGGGGCCGTGGATGTAGCGAGGATACCCAGGGTCATGGCTGCTGCCGCAAGGGGCCCACGGAGATATTTCTTCATATCGAACTCTCGTCTCATTCTCTATCGTGGCTCAGGTGTTGTCTCGTGCGGAGAGATCAACACCCGTGAAGAGAGCCTTTCCGTCTCCGTGGCAATAGGCGGTGGAGGTTCCGGTTTTCGTCCACGGGCCGAAGAAGCCTTGTACACGCCCTGTCGTCACACTCTCGCAGTGCACGACGGCCCTGAAGGAACCGCCATTCGACTTCTTGCACAGTGCACGACCGCCCCAGGAGCCCATGTTCTCGTACTGGCATTCGCTCGGGTACGCGGCCCTGGTCTGCGCTCCGTCATTCGCCCCGGCCGAACTTGCCGCACCAGCTACGCACATGGAGGCGATTGCGGCGATCAGTGCAACTCTCTTCACTGAGTTCATGAGTAGCCTCTTTCTTATTCAAAGGTCGTCGATGTGTTCCAGGTTGAGGCGACAGAGCATCGGGCAGGGGAGTCGTGTAATGGAAGTATTCCGTCTGCTTGCGGGGGACGAATGATCTATTGTTCCCAAGTGAACTCTTACACTGGCTCGTGAGCCCTCAAGCAGAAGGGGAGGAAACGCCGAACAGGCCTTCCTGAGTGCAAGTTCGTCTCCAGGTGTCGGGTCTCCCGCCGCGTTAGCTATGGCCCCATGGTTTTGCTCGGAGTGGAAGCTGGGAGCACCGCGCTCCCGATCTTCAGTGCAGCAGACGGACCGCGACGAACCAAGCGAATCAGGCTTATATTGGCCGCTTGGATAGAAAACTGCCCGATCGGCCATATTCTGGCGTCGCGACGCTGGCCACTCGGGGGTTGAGGAACATCGGAACAGGATCCGTCGCCGAGGACGTGGCCGCCTGTTCATGTGGTCCACGTGCCAAGCCCTGGCTGATCCAGACTCCAGGTCCCGGAGTCAGCGCGGATGGCTCCGCGGAGCCGCAGGAGCAGTGGGATGCTGCCGGGGCTCACAGGTCACAAGCGGATCTGTCGGCTTGTCGACAGGTCGACGCATGCCTCGGCGGAACAGAGGTCGGGGGTTCGAGTCCTCCCGAGTGCACCACCCTGAGACAGCGGAGAAGCCGCCCGAACTGCGAAAGCAGCTCGGACGGCTTCTTTTGTGGCATGGGCCTGAGTATCCGGCGCCCTGCGGCGTTCGGCCAGGGGCGCCGGTGCGAGCTCCAGGAGCGGCCGACCACCTCTCGGCGATGATCCCTGCGCCGTGTCCGAGCTCAGTCAGTGACGCTGCTCCGGGACTGGTAGAGCAGGTCCTGGTACTCGGGGTGACGGGCGATCCAGCCCGCGAAGAAGGGGCAGGTCGCCAGCACCCGCAGGCGTGCGGACCGTGCCTCGTCGAGGGCCGTGCGGACCAGCGCGGACCCGACCCCGCGTCCCTCGTACTCTGGAGCGACCTCGGTGTGCACGAACGCGACGAGTTCCGACGTGCGGATGTACCCCGCGATGCCAGCGACCCCGGACTCTCCGTCGACGCGGGCCTCGTAGCGCTTGGCCTCGGGCACGTCGTTCACCTTGACCGCCATGGGTCCTCCTCCTTGATGGATCGGCCGGGCGGTTGACCACCCGATCGGCTTGGTGCTCGGACTCGTTCACGCGCGGGATCCGAGGTGGGACGGGTCGCCGGACCTGCCGACGATCCGTCCCGATCGGTGCCGTGTTGGAGCGTCAGGCTCCGGCGCGGGAGCTCAACAGTTGGGTCTCCCAGGCGAAGGCGACGCCGGTGGCGCCACCGTGCTGCTCCAGGATTCCGGTCATGGCGGACACGGTCTCCTCGCGGGCCCAGTCGCGCTGCCACTCGCCCGCCACGGCCAGCCAGGTGATCGGCACCACGCCGGCCTGGACCATGCGCCGCACGGCCATGTCGTGGGACTCCACCGAGGCGCCGCCCGAAGCGTCGGTGACGGCGAAGACCTCGTAGCCCTCGCCCGCCGCCTGGATCGCGGGCATGGCCAGGCAGATCTCGGTCCAGAGACCGGCGATGACCAGCTTCTTCCTGCCGGTCGCCCGGACGGCGTCAACGACGCGCTCGTCTTGCCAGGTGTTGATGAATGTGCGGTCGATCGGCTTCTGCTCCGGGAACACGTCCCGAAGCCCCTTGATGAGGTAGCCGCCGCGCTCCTCCAGCACGGTCGTCAGGATGGTCGGAACGTCGAACGCCTTGGCGGCCTTGGCCAGGGCGACGGCGTTGTTGACGACCATCGACGGTTCGTGGCTGTTCAGGTTGGCGAACTGGAACGGCTGGTGGTCGATCAGGACGAGAACGCTCTCCTCCGGGGTCAGCAGTGCCTGCAGTCCGTTCTTGGCCTTGGTGCTCACAGGGGGTCCCTTCCAGGGGTGATCCGGGGGGTCGGTCGGGGGTACCGTCCATCTCCGCGCAGGCGCCAGGGGTGCGCGCGAGAGCGCGCGGGAGTGACGACAAGCCCGCCGATTTAGGTGACGCGTCATCTAAATTAGCACCATTGGATGACGCGTCAACCATCCTGGGTTTCGGTCGGTCGCCGAGGTGCGCCCTCCGCCCAATATGTTGATGCGTCATCTACTATGCGGATGATGCGTCAACCACTCCTCCGGGTGGCGCAGCGACGGAAGCGAGAAACGATGACCCTCACATCAGAGACGAACTGGCCCGGCCTGCGGGTCTCGGACTGGACCCCCACCCGGGACACCCTGCACATGTGGACCCAGATCGTGGGCAAGATCCGCATGGCCCACGCTCCGCTGGTCAACCACTGGTGGCAGGTGACCCTCTATGCCAGCCCGCGCGGGTTGACGACGTCGGCCATCCCGTACCGCGGTGGGGCCTTCGAGATCGAGTTCGACTTCGTCGGGCACCAGCTCGAGGTCCGCAGCAGCGACGGCGGCGCGGGGAGCTTCCCGCTGCGGCCGATGCCGGTCGCCGAGTTCTACTCCCGGATCCTGGACGCGCTCGGCCGACTCGGGATCGAGGCACCGATCCGCCCGCACCCCAACGAGGTCGACCCGGCGATCCCCTTCGCCGAGGACCACGAGCACGCCTCCTACGACGCCGAGGCGGCCCACCTCTTCTGGCGCCAGCTGTTGCAGGCGAACCGCGTGATCGGTGAGTTCCGGTCGCACTTCGTCGGAAAGGTCAGCCCGGTGCACTTCTTCTGGGGAGGGATGGACCTCGCCTGCACCCGTTTCTCCGGACGGTCGGCTCCTCCGCATCCGGGCGGAGCGCCCAACTGCGGGGACTGGGTCATGGTCGAGGGCTACTCCCGGGAACTGTCCAGCTGCGGGTTCTGGCCCGGTGGTGGCGAGGAGGGCGCCTTCTACTCGTACGCCTACCCGGCCCCCGACGGGTTCGCCGATCAGCCGGTCGGCCCCGAGGGCGCGTACTTCAGCACCGAGTTCCAGCAGTTCCTGCTCCCCTACGAGGTGGCCCGCGCCGCACCCGACCCCGACCGCGCGGTCGCCGAGTTCCTCCGCACCACCTACGAGGCCGCCGCGGATCGTGGGCACTGGGACCGCTCCGCGCTGGAGGACGACCCCCTCCGGTGGGGCGGGGCCTGAACCGGCAGGTCACGGCGGTCGTCGACGCGCGGAGGGGTCTCCCCTCCGCCGTTTTCATGTGGATGAGGCGTCAACTTCTTCGTTAAACTGCGCGCATGAACGAGACGCCACGCTGGCTGGATGCGGACGAGAAGGCCGCGTGGGACGGCTTCATCCACATGCAGGAGACGCTCATCGGGCGGCTCTCCCGTCTCCTTCAGGCCGACTCCGGAATGTCCGCCTCCGACTTCATAGTGCTCGTCAACCTCACCGAGACCAGTGACGGGAAGATGCGCTTCCTGGAACTGGCCAAGCTCGTGAACTGGGAGAAGAGCCGCATGTCCCACCAGGTCAGGCGGATGGCGAAGCGCGGTCTCGTGGCCAGGGAGGAGTGCCCCGACGACGCTCGTGGAGCGTTCATCGTCGCCACCCCGGCGGGCTACGAGGCGATCGAGGAGGCCGCTCCCCTCCACGTCGAGCACGTGCGCCGTCTGTTCGTCGACGCCCTCACCCCGAACCAGCTCAGCACGTTCGCTCGGCTCTCCCAGCGCGTCTCGGACCACATGGAGAAGCAGTCCGACTGAGCGGACGTCGTCCTCACTGTCGACGCGCCAGTCTTTGACCGGCGGCGGGTGAGGCGACCCCACGCCGTCCCGCGTGACCTGCGAGGACTCGCCTCGGCCAGGTGTCGGCGAAGCCGGTGCCGCGTCCGCGCGGTGCGCGGAGCCTGGCGCCGGACCATGCCCTTCAGTCGGGGTCCCCCTCCCTCGGCACGCATCGACCGCGAGTCGACCGCGGCATGAGCCCCGGCCAGCAGACCGGGGGTTGACTCGCGGCTACCTCTGCCCCTCCTCTCTGACACCTGAGCCCGACCTCCCGACGCCGATCCGGGAGCGGAGGGAGGAGATTCGCATACCCGGGCAGGGTTCGCGCGGAGGTGACAACCACCTCACCTCGGGCCAGGTTTCGAGCCGGTTCGGTGCGGGTGTCCCAGGGGTTTCCCGGGGCGGTGGGTTCGCTGCCAGAACGTGTTCTGACCTGCGTAAATACCGTCGCTCTGTGTGCCTTCGGGCTGCCTCTGCGTGAGGCGGCGAATGGGGTGAACGTCCCACTCGTGTGATCCAGGTCTCCCTGGGGTTCTGGTTGACATCCCACCGTGGCTCGCCGGAGACTTGCCGCGGACTTATTAGGTAAGCATTACCTAATTAAGGCGAGGTTTACCTTATTCGGCGCAGGTCAGCAGGACTGGGGGCGACAGATGGACGGGATCGACGGAGCCGTCGCCGTGGTCACCGGAGGCGCGAGTGGGGTGGGGCGGGCGGTGGCCGTCGACCTCGCCCGGCACGGGGCCCGGATCGCGGCCGTGGACATCGACCCCGAAGGGCTCGACCAGACCGTGCGCTCTCTGGAGGGCGGCGGGCTCGCCCTGGCGGGGGACGTCACCGACACCGGCGGGGTCGAGGCCCTGTTCGACCAGGTCGAAGCCGAACTCGGACCCGTCACCCTGGTCGTCAACGCGGCCGGAACCCTCGCCACGGGTCCCCTGGCCGAGTGCGCCGACCAGGACTGGCACCGCATGCTCGCGGTCAACGCCACCGGAGTCTTCGTCATCGGCCGTGAGATCGCACGGCGCATGGGTCCCCGAGGCCACGGATCCCTGATCACCGTGGCCTCCAACGCCGCCGGCGTCCCCCGAGCCAACATGGCCGCCTACGCCGCCACCAAGGCCGCCGCCGTCGCCCTCACCAAATCCCTGGGCCTGGAACTGGCGCCCCTGGGCGTGCGCTGCAACGTGGTCTCGCCCGGCTCCACCGACACCCCCATGCTCCGCGCCATGACCCCTGACCCCCAGGCCCTCATCACCGGCGACCCCGCCCACTTCAAGGTCGGCATCCCCCTGGGCCGACTCGGACAACCCGAGGACGTCGCCGCCGCCGTGCGCTTCCTGGCCTCCGACGCGGCCCGTCACATCACCATGCACGAGCTCTACGTCGACGGCGGCGCCACGCTCCGCTGACCCCCCCGCCAGGCGGCCCCACCCCGGTCGCCCTCCCACGCGCCTGAACACAGAAAGGCCACACCCATGCCCGAACAGCGCACCGCCGCCCCCGCGGCCACGGCGGGGGAAGTCCTGGCGGAGTACCGACCAGGCGACTCGTTCTTCTCCTCCGCCTCGCGGGCCCTCCACGGGACCGGGGCGCTGGCCACCCTGGACCGGCTCGACGCCATTCCCGACGCCCTGGCCCACGCGGGCAGCGGCGCGGTCGCCATGGGCGCGATCCCCTTCGACACCGCCAGCCCTGCCCACCTGGTCGTTCCCGAGACCGTTCGCTGGTCACCCTCCCCTGCACGGGCCGCCAAGAGCGAACACCGGTGGAGCCCGCTCGGCGGGCCGTGGACGGTCACCCCCGTGCCCGCGCCCGAGGCGCACGTCGCGGCGGTGGAGCGCGCTGTCAAGCTCATGGCCGAGGACGAGGAGCTGCGCAAGGTCGTCCTCGCCCGCTGCCTCAAGGTGGAGAGCGGCGAGAACGTGGACGTACCCACGGTCCTGGCCAACCTGGTCTGGCGCGACCCCACCGCCTTCGTCTTCGCCACGGACCTGCCCGACCGGGGCTCCGGCACCCGCTCCCTGATCGGCGCCAGCCCCGAACTCCTGGTCGCCAAGCGCGGCCGCCAGGTGCTCTCCAACCCCCTGGCCGGGTCCGCGCCGCGCAGCGCCGACCCCACGAAGGACCAGCGGCGCGCCGTCGCCCTGCTCACCTCCGCCAAGGACCGCCACGAACACGCCGTGGTGGTGGAGGCCGTCGCGGACGCGCTGCGCCCCCACTGCCGCGACCTCGCGGTCCCCTCGGAGCCGGAGCTGATCAGGACCGCCACCATGTGGCACCTGTCCACCCGGGTGACGGGCGAACTCACCGACCCCGACGTGCCCGCCCACCGGCTCGCCGCGGACCTGCACCCCACCCCGGCGGTGTGCGGCACCCCCACAGGTCGCGCCTTCGACACCATCGGCGGCCTCGAACCCTTCGACCGGGGCTTCTACACCGGGGCGGTCGGCCACACCGACGCGGCGGGCGACGGCGAGTGGGTGGTCACCATTCGCTGCGCCGACGTCGCCGGACGCACCCTGGAGCTGTACGCGGGCGGCGGGATCATGCCCGAGTCCGACCCCGACGCCGAGCTGGCCGAGACCTCCGCCAAGCTGCGCACCCTCCTGCTCGCCCTCGGTGTGGACGGAGCCGCATGACCACGCATCCCCGAAACCACGGCGTCTGCGAACACGACTGGACCCCCTGGCCCAAGGACCTCGCCGACGCCTATCGCGAGGCCGGTTACTGGACGGGCGAGACCTTCCCCGCCTTCCTGCGCGAGCGCGCCGCGCGCTTCGCCGACAACACCGCCGTCGTGGACGGCGAGGTCCGCTGGACCTACGCCGAACTGGACCGGCGCGCCGACTCCCTGGCCACCGGTCTGTCCCGCCTGGGCGTGGCCGAGGGCGACCGGGTCGTGGTGCACCTGCCCAACACCGCGCCGCTGTTCGAGGTGGTCTTCGCGCTGTTCCGGCTGGGCGCCCTGCCGGTCTACTCGCTGCCCGCCCACCGCCGCAGCGAGCTCCTGCACCTGGCCTCCACCGCCGGGGCCGTCGCCCTGGTCACCTCCGACGTCCACGCCGGGTTCGACTGCCGTCCCATGGCCGCCGAGGTGCGTGCCCGGGTACCCGGTCTGGAACACGTGGTCGTGGCGGGAGACCCCGGAGAGCCGTCGGAGGGTCTGACCGCCCTGGCCGACCTGCGCGCCGAGCCGGACCCGTCGGTCCTGGCCACACCCGACCCCGGCGCCGTGGCCTTCTTCCAGCTGTCCGGCGGCACCACCGGCCTGCCCAAACTCATCCCCCGGACCCACGACGACTACCTGTACTCGGTGCGGGCCAGCGCGGACATCTGCGGTCTGAACGCCGACACCGTCTACCTGGGCGTCCTGCCGGTCACCCACAACTTCCCGATGAGCTCGCCCGGGTTCCTCGGCGTGCTGCACGCGGGCGGGTCCGTGGTCCTGGCGCCCGACCCCAGCCCGGCCACGGCCCTGCCGCTGGTGGAGAGCGAACGCGTCACCCTCACCTCGGTGGTCCCTCCCGTGGCCATGCTCTGGCTGGACGCCGTCGAACACGGCTCCCAGTCCGGCCGCGACCTGTCGTCGCTGCGCATGCTCCAGGTCGGCGGCGCCACCTTTCCCGAGCAGGCGGCCCGCCGCGTCACCCCGGTCCTGGGCTGCGCCCTCCAGCAGGTCTTCGGCATGGCCGAGGGGCTGGTCAACTACACCCGGGACGGCGACCCCGACGAGGTGGTCACCGCCACCCAGGGCCGCCCGATCAGCGCCCACGACGAGATCCTCATCGTCGACGACCACGACCGCCCGGTCCCCGAAGGCGACCCCGGCCACCTGCTGACCCGGGGTCCCTACACGATCCGCGGCTACTACAGGGCGCCCGAACACAACGCCACCGCCTTCACCCCGGACGGCTTCTACCGGACCGGCGACATCGTCCGCCGCCACCCCTCCGGCAACCTCGTCGTCTCGGGGCGGGCCAAGGACCAGATCAACCGGGGCGGGGAGAAGATCGGCGCCGAGGAGGTGGAGAACCACATCCTGGCCCACCCGGCCGTGCACGACGCCTCAGTCGTCGCTGTTCCCGACCCCTACCTGGGCGAACGCACCTGCGCCTACGTCATCACCCGAGGCCAGGCGCCCACTCGCGGTGAACTCCTCGCGTTCCTGCGCGAGCGCGGGCTCGCCGCCTACAAGATCCCCGACCGTGTCAGCTTCGTGGACTCCTTCCCGGCCACCGCCGTCGGCAAGACCTCCAAGCGCGACCTGCGCGGCGCCACCGACCCATCCGGAGACCAGTGATGGCACTGCCGACCATCGACCCCTACCCGCTGCCCACCGCCGAGGACCTGCCCGAGAACCGGGCGCCCTGGACCGTGGACGCCAGCCGGGCCGTGCTGCTCGTCCACGACATGCAGCGCTACTTCCTGCGCCCCTACACCGAGGGCACCGAGCCGGTGACCGGCGCGACCGCCAACATCGCCGCCCTGCGCGCGGCCTGCCACGCCGCGGGGGTCCCGGTCGTGTACACCGCCAAGCCCGGCGACATGACCCCCGAACAGCGCGGACTGGAACGCGACTTCTGGGGCGGCGGCATGAAGTCGGTCGCCGAGCACACCGAGATCACCGCCGAACTCGCCCCCGAGGGCGAGGACGTCCTGCTCACCAAGTGGCGCTACAGCGCCTTCGCCCAGACCGACCTGGCCGAGCGCATGGCCGCCGGGGGCCGCGACCAGATCATCGTCACCGGCGTGTACGCGCACATCGGATGCCAGCTCACCGCGGCCGACGCCTTCATGCGCGACATCCAGCCGTTCCTGGTCGCCGACGCCGTCGCCGACTTCAGCGCCGAGCACCACCGCTCCGCTCTGGTCTACGCGGCGGGGCGCTGTGCCGCCGTCATCACGGCCGACCAGGCCCTGACCGCCCTGCGCGAGGTCCCGGCCCGCACCGGGGTCTGACATGACCGACCACGACCGAGAAGGAACCACCGTGGCCTCCAACGACCACCCGCCCGCCGTCCACGACCTGGTCGGGGTGGGTTTTGGACCCTCCAACCTCGGCCTGGCCATCGCCCTGGCCGAACGCCTCGAACAGGGCCAGGAGCCACCGCTGTCCGCCGTCTTCCTGGAGCGCCAGGAGACCTTCGGCTGGCACCGGGGGATGCTCATCGACGACGCCACCATGCAGGTGTCCTTCCTCAAGGACCTGGTCACGACGCGCAACCCGGCCAGTGACTTCAGCTTCCTGTCGTTCCTGCACCACGTGGGGCGGCTGCACGACTTCATCAACCACAAGACGCTGTTCCCGCTGCGCCAGGAGTTCCACGACTACCTGTCCTGGTGTGCGGGCCGGGTCGCCGACCAGGTCCGCTACGGGCACGAGGTCGTCGAGGTCCGTCCCGTGTACTCGGGGGAGCGCGTCACCCACCTGGACGTGGTCTCCGAGGACGCGGCGGGTGAGCGGGTCGTGCTTCGCGCCCGCAACGTCGTCTTCGGCCCCGGTCTGCGCCCCCGCATGCCCGAGGGCGTGGAGCAGTCCGCCCGCGTGTGGCACAACGAGTACCTGCTCACCCGCCTGTCCGAACTCCCGCCCAAGGCCGACCCCCGCTCCTTCGTGGTCGTCGGGGCAGGGCAGAGCGCCGCCGAGGTCGCCGACCACCTCCACCAGCGGTTCCCTCGCGCGCAGGTCCACGCGGTCCTGTCCCGGTACGGCTACAGCCCCTCCGACGACAGCCCCTTCGCCAACCGCATCTTCGACCCCGAGGCCGTGGACGCCTTCCACGCCGCCCCGCAGGAGGTCAAGGACCAGCTCACCGGCTACCACCGCAACACGAACTACTCGGTGGTCGACCCGGACCTGATCGGTGAGCTGTACCGGCGCCACTACGCGGAGAAGGTCCACGGGAACCAGCGCCTGCACCTGCACAACACCTCGCGGGTGGCCGGGCTCAGCGAGAGCACCGAGGGCGTCGCGGTGGTCGTGGAGGACCTTGTCACCGGGAAGCAGACCCCGATCCCGGCCCACCACGTGGTGTTCGCGACCGGCTACCACCCCGCCGACGCCCGACCCCTGCTGGGCGACCTCGCCGACCAGGTCGTCACCACCCCCGAGGGCCGCCCCGCCGTGGAACGCGACTACCGGGTCGTCACCCACGACACCCTCACGTGCGGCCTGTACCTCCAGGGCGGGACCGAGCACACCCACGGGGTGTCGGCCTCCCTGCTGTCCAACATCGCGACCCGCGTCGCCGAGATCATCGACTCCGTCGCCGCCCGCGCCGGAGCCCCCGCCGAAGAGAGGGCCTGACCCGTGTCCCAGGAGACCGAAGACACCGCCGCCACCGCGTTCACGGTCGAGCGCGTGCGGGCCGACGCAGCGCACATCCTCGCCGAGCCGGCCGAGGACATCGACCCCGCCGAGGACCTCTTCGACCGGGGGATGGACTCGGTTCGCATGATGAGCCTCATGGAGCAGTGGCGTTCCGCCGGGGTCGAGGTCGACTTCGCCGACCTCGCCGAGCGGCCCACGATCGACGCCTGGGTCGCCCTCCTCAACCGCTGACCCCGCCGAGCCCCCTCGCCCCGCCCCCCGCCCCCGATCCGACCAGAGCACCCTCCCGAGGAGCCCGATCCCATGGCTGACACCCACGACACCCGTTTGGGCCTGACCGGCGCCCAGGCAGGCGTCTGGTACGCGCAACAGACGGCGCCGGACAGCCCGGTGTTCAACGTCGGCCAGTACACCGACATCCCCGCCGACCTCGACACCGCCCGTTTCGCGGTGGCCGTGCGCACGGTGGTCGCCGAGAGCGACGCCCTGCGCGCCCGCGTGGTGGTGGACGGGGACCGGATCG
This sequence comes from Nocardiopsis sp. B62, assembly GCF_018070675.1. Lineage (NCBI taxonomy): Bacteria > Bacillati > Actinomycetota > Actinomycetes > Streptosporangiales > Nocardiopsidaceae > Nocardiopsis > Nocardiopsis sp. B62. Next base: position 158,785 of record NZ_JAGPXK010000008.1, read on the forward strand.
GGCAGGTCGTCGGGCGCGGGGTCCCGAGGGAGCTGGAGGTCGTCGACCTCACCCGTGACGGGGGCGCGGGTGAGGACGGCGAGGAGGACGCGGTCGGCCGGGCCCTGGACTGGATGCGCGCCGACCGCGAACGCCCGGTCGACCCCACCAGTGAGCCCCTGTACCGCTTCGCGCTGCTGCGGGTGGGGCTCCGGCGGTGGTTCTGGTTCCAGCGCTTCCACCACATCGCGGTGGACGCCTACGCCATCACGATGATGGCGCGCCGCGTCGCCGACGTGTACACCCGCCTGGGTCGCGGCGAGGAGGTGCCCGTCACCAGGTTCGGTGCCCTCGCCGACCTCGTCGCCGACCAGGAGGACTACGCGGACTCACCCCGGTTCGCCGAGGACCGCGCGTACTGGACGGACCTGCTCGCCGACCGCCCCGAACCCGCCCTGCTGTCCTCGGCGCCGCCCGCGCCGCATGCCTCCTTCCTGCGCTCGCGCACGACCGTGGGGCCGCAGGTGGCCGAGGGTCTCGACACCCTGGCCAAGGCCTCCGGCGCGACCTGGGCCGACGCCCTGGTGGGTGCCTTCGCCGCCTACACCCACCGCCTCACCGGCGCGGACGACGTCCTCCTGGGCTCGCCGTCCATGGGCCGGGTCGGCTCCGTCGGCCTGCGCACCCCCGCCATGGTCGTCAACGTGCTGCCGCTGCGCCTGCGCACCTCCTCGGCCCGCACGGTGGCCGAGGTGATCGACCACACCGCCGCCGCCCAGCGCGACCTGCGTACCCACCAGCGCTACCGCTCGGAGCAGCTGCGCCGCGACCTCTCCGCGGTCGGGGACCGGTTCGGGCTGTACGGGCCCGAGATCAACGTGAAGCTGTTCGACTACACGTTCACCTTCGACGGCGTCGCCTCCTCCACCACGAACCTGTCCGAGGGCCCCGTCGACGACATCGCGGTGTCCGTCTACCGCCCGGCGAGCGGCGGTCTGGTCCTGGAGGCCAACGCCAACGACGCCCGTTACGACCGCCAGGGGGCCCGGGCCCGACTCGACGGGTTCGCCCACTTCCTCGGCGGGTTCGCCCGCGCCACCGGGACGACCCGGGTGGCCGACCTGGGCACCACCGACCCCGCCGACGCGCCGCTGGCCACCCCCGCCGTGGCCCAGGATCCGCCCACGGTCACCGAGCTCCTCAGCCGGGAAGCGGCCGTCGCCCCCCACGCCACCGCCCTGGTGCACGGCGACACCCGCCTGACCCGGGCCGAGCTCACCGACAGGGTCGACCGCCTCGCCCGTCTGCTGCGCGACGCCACCGTGGGCCCGGGCGACGTGGTCGCCCTCGCCCTGCCCCGCTCCGTGGACCTGGTCGTCGCCCTCTTCGCGGTCCTGCGCGCGGGCGCCGCCTACGTCCCCCTGGACCCCGAGCACCCGGCCGACCGGATCGCGCACGTCCTCGCCGACGCCCGCCCCAGCCTGGTGCTGGCCGACTCCACCACCTCCCACCGCCTCCCTGAGGAGGCCGAGGCGCGCCTGCTCGAACTCGACGCCGAGGAGGTCCGCTCCGCCCTCGACGAACAGCTCGGTGGCGCGCTCCCCGACCCCGACCCGAGGTCGGCCGCCTACCTCATCTACACGTCCGGGTCCACCGGCAGGCCCAAGGGCGTGGTGGTCGAACACCGTTCCCTGGCCGCCCTGGCCGCCACCCAGCGCGACCACCTGGGCCGGTACCTGCCCGCGCGCGCGAGGATCGGCCACGCCGGATCCTTCACCTTCGACGCGTCCTGGGACACCCTGCTGGGCCTGGTCCACGGCCACGAACTCCACCTGCTCGACTCCGACCTGCTCTTCGACCACGCCCGCCTGGGCGCGCACGTCGCCGAGCACCGGCTCGACCACCTGGACTTCACGCCCACCTACCTCCAGGGCCTGCTCGACTCCGGTGAACTCCGTCAGCCGCCCGCGCTGATCACCTTCGGCGGCGAGGCCTGCCCGCAGGACCTGTGGGACCGGCTGCGCGCCCTGCCCGGAACCCGGGCCCTCAACTTCTACGGACCCACCGAGAACACCGTGGACGCCCTGGTCTGCGACGTGCGCGACAGCGCCGCCGCCGTCATCGGCCGCCCCGTCGCGGGTGTGCGCGCCCACGTGCTCGACGCAGCCCTGCGCCCCGTCCCGCGCGGTGTCCCGGGCGACCTCTACCTGTCCGGGGACCAGCTCGCCCGCGGCTACGCGGGGCGCCCCGACCTCACCGCGGAACGCTTCGTGGCCGACCCCCACGGCCCGCCCGGCACCCGCATGTACCGCACCGGTGACCGCGCCCTGGTCCGCGAGGACGGAAACGTCGCCTACCTGGGCCGCGCGGACGGCCAGGTGCAGGTGCGCGGCTACCGGGTGGAGCCCGGCGAGATCGACGCCGCCGCCCGCACCCACCCGCGGGTCGCCCAGTGCGCCACGGTGGTGCGCCGGACCCCCGCGGGCGCCGCCCAGCTCGTCGCCTACGTGGTGGCCGACACCGGGACAGCCCAGGGGAGGCGGCCCGACGCGGAACCGGCGGCCCCCGCCGAGGACGAGGTCCGTGAGCACCTCGCCGCCCGACTGCCCGACTACATGGTTCCCGCCCGCGTCGTGACCCTGGAGCGGCTGCCGCTCAACTCCAGCGGCAAGGTCGACACCTCGGCCCTGCCCGAACCCGTCACCGCCCCCACCGGCACCGGCGGGGACCAGCCCGCAAGCCCGGCGGAACGGGCCCTCCTCGGCATCCTGCGCGATGTCCTCGGCACCGACATCGGCCTCCACGACGACTTCTTCCGGTTGGGCGGCGACAGCATCCTCGCCATCCAGGCGGTCAACCGCGCCCGCTCCGCCGGGCTGGCCCTGGCCGTGCGCGACGTGTTCGAGGCACCCACCGTCGCCGGGCTGGCGGCCCGCGCGGGCACCGCCGCCGACGCCCCGCGCGTGCCCGACAACCCCGTCGGCCCGGTCGAACCGACCGCTGTCACCGCCGAGCTCCTCGCCGAGGGCGAACCGCGTCCCCGCTTCACCCAGTCCCAGGTGCTGTGGACTCCGGCCGGGATCACCGAGGAGACGCTCTCCGGCGCCCTGCGCGCCGTCGTCGCCCACCACGGCGCCCTGCGTCTGCGCGTACGCGACGGCCGGATGGACGTCCTGCCCTCGAAGGAGGTCCGGGGCCCGGCCCCCCTGACCCGGGTCGACGCCCGAGGGCTGTCCGAGGACTCCCTCACGGAGAGGGTCGAGCGGGAGGCGGCCCACGCGCACACCAGGATCGACCTCACAGAGGGGCGCCCGCTCACCGCCGTGTGGTTCGACGCCGGGCCCGACCGCATGGGACAGCTCCTGGTCCAGGTGCACCACCTCGCCGTGGACGGCGTGTCCTGGCGGGTCATCGGCCCCGACCTCGCCGACGCCGTCGCCGCCCTCAGCTCGGGCCGCGCGGTGGAGCTCCCCGGCGCGGGCACCTCCCTGCGCCGCTGGACCCGCCTGCTCCAGGAGGAGGCCCGCCACCCCGGACGCCTCGCCGAACTCGACCACTGGACCGAGCAGACCGACCCCGCCCTCCACCGCCGTCTGGGCGCCCGCGACCTCGACCCCGAGGCCGACGTGGTCGCCACGCGCCACAGCATCGAACTCGAACTGGACCCCGGGCTCACCCACCAGGTCCTGACCGGGATCGGCGCCACCTACCGGGTGGGCGCCGAGGAGGTCCTGCTCACCGCCCTCACCCTCGCGGCGGACCAGCGCCTCCTGGTGGAGCTGGAGGGCCACGGCCGCCGCGAACTGCTCACCGCCCCCGCGGACCTCGCCCGCACGGTCGGCTGGCTCACCACCTCCCACCCGGTCGCCCTGACCCCCGGCACCGGCCCCGCCCACACCCTGAAGCGGGTCAAGGAGACCCTGCGCGCCACCCCGGGTCACGGCCTCGGCTACGGCCTGCTGCGCCACCTCAACTCCGAGACCGCGCCCCGCCTCACCGGCCGTGCCCGCCCCGACGTCCTCTTCAACTACCTGGGCCGCTTCGGCGCCCCCGCCGCGCAGCCCTGGGAGTCGGCCCCCGCCTCCACCCGGGTCATGCTCGGCGAGGACCCCGACGAGCCCCTCGCCCACGGGCTGGAGATCGGCGCCATCGCCCACGAGGGCCCCGGAGGCCCCCGCCTCCACCTGACTCTGCGCTGGGCCCCCGGCGTCCACGATCACCACGGCGTCCGCGCCCTGGCCGACGACCTCACCGCCGCCCTGCGCGCCCTGGCCGAGGCCGCCACCGACCCCGGACCGTACACCCTCACCCCCTCCGACCTGCCCCTCCTCGACCTCGAACCCTCCCGGATCGAGCAGGTCGAGCGAGCGTGGGCGCGGACCTCGGGTGACCCCGCGGCCCGTCTCGCCGAGCTCTGGCCCGCCACGCCGCTCCAGTCGGGACTGGTCTTCCACAGCCTCTACAGCTCCGGCCACGACGCCTACACCGCTCAGTCGGCCGTGCGGATCGACGGGGACCTGGACCCGGAGGGCCTCCACCGCGCCGCCGCGCTGCTCCTGGACCACCACCCCAGCCTTCGGGCGGGCTTCCACGCCGAGGGCGAGGACCTCGTCCAGTTCGTCCCCGCCGAACTCCGGCCCCGCTGGCGCAGCGTCGACCTGTCCGCCGACCCGGACCCCGACGCGGCCCTCGAACGGCTGAGCGCCGAGGAACTGGCCACCCCCTTCGACCTCGCCCACCCGCCGCTGCTGCGTTTCACCCTGGTGCGCCTGAACCCCACCCGGCACGTGCTGGTCACCACCGACCACCACACACTCCTGGACGGCTGGTCCACTCCGCTGTTCCTGCGGGCCCTGTTCACCCGCTACGCCGAACCGGACACCCCGGCGCCCGGCACGCACTTCCGCGACCACCTCGCATGGCTGGCGGCCCGCGACGACGACGCCGCCGACCACGCCTGGTCCACCGAGCTCGCCGACCTCGGCGGGCCCACCTTGCTCGCCCCGGAGGCGCCCACCCACGGCGGGCGGGAGCAGCGGGTCCTCAACGCCGCCCTCACCCAGCAGGAGACCGAGCGGGCCGCCGCCACCGCCCGCGAACTCGGCGTCACCACCAACACCCTGGTCCAGGCCGCCTGGGCCCTGGTGCTGGGTGCCGCCACCGGACGCACCGACGTCGTCTTCGGGGCCACCGTCTCCGGGCGCCCCGCCGACCTGCCGGGCGTGGAGTCCACCCTCGGTCTGTTCATCAACACCGTCCCCGTCCGCGTGCGCACGGAACCCGGCACCCCGGTGGCGGAACTGCTCACCGACCTCCAGCGCCGCCAGGCCGCGCTGTCCGAACACCACCACACCGGGCTGACCCGCACCCAGGAACTGTCCGGGTATGCGCCGCTCTTCGACACCCTCCTGGTGTTCGAGAACTTCCCCGCGCGCGACGCCCTCGCGGACCAGGACCACGGCGGGGTGCGCCTCACCGACGTCCGGATCGAGGACGCCACCCACTACCCGGTCTCCCTCAACGTCTTCCCGGGCCGGACCCTGACCCTGCGCCTGTGCCACCGCCCCGACGCGGTCGGAGCCGACGAGGCGGAGGCGCTCCTGGACCGTCTGCGCGCGGTCATCAACCGGATCGCGGCCAGCCCCGAACAGCCGGTCGCCGAGGTCCCCGCCACCACACGGGCCGAACGCGCTCAGCTGCTGGAGGGCTTCAACCGCACCGCGACCGCCGTCACCGCACCGCGCCCCTGCGACGCCCTCGCCGACTGGGCCGCCTGGGCACCCGACACCACGGCCGTGGTCGACGCCGAGGGTGAGCACAGCTACGCCGATCTCGACGCCTGGGTGGAGGAGATCGCCGCCCTGCTGCGCTCGAACGGGGTGCGTCCCGGCCGGGTCGTGGGCGTGGCCGTGCCGCGTTCGGTGGACATGCTGGCGTCGTTGCTGGCCGTGCAGCGGGTGGGCGGTGTGTACCTGCCGCTGGATCCGGAGTTCCCGGCCGACCGGCTCGCGTACATGCTCTCCGACTCCGGTGCGGTCCTCGTTCTCACCGGCGGGGGAGTGGAGGCCCCCGCCGGTGTCACCACCCCGGTGCTCGACCTCTCCGTCGCCGGTGACCGGGTCGACGGAGGCGGCGGTGCGCCGTGCGCCCCGAACCCGGTCCCACCGGACGCGGACTCGGTGGCGTACGTGCTGTACACGTCGGGCTCCACGGGCCGACCCAAGGGTGTGGTGATCAGCCACCGCAACCTGGCGAACTTCCTTACCGACATGGGTCGGCGCTTTCCGTTGGAGCAGGGTGAGCGCTGGCTGGCGGTGACCACGGTGAGCTTCGACATCTCCGCCCTGGAGCTGTACCTGCCGCTGCTCTTCGGTGCCACGGTGGTCCTCGCGGACAAGGACACCGTCCGCGACCCGCGCCTGCTCGGCGAACTCACCGCGTCCTCCGGGGCGACGATCATGCAGGCCACCCCGTCGCTGTGGCGCTCACTCACCGAGCACGACCCGGAGGTGCTGGCCCCGCTTCGCGTGCTGGTGGGCGGTGAGGCCGTGCAGGCGCCCCTGGCGGCGCTGCTCGCCGAAAACTCCCGGGGCGCCCACAACGTGTACGGGCCCACCGAGACCACCATCTGGTCCACCACCACACCACTGGACACCAGTGGCCCCGTCACCATCGGCCGTCCCATGGCCAACACCCGGGTGTACGTGCTCGACGCCGCCCTGCGACCGGTTCCCACCGGCGTGACCGGGGACCTGTACATCGCGGGCGAGGGGGTGGGGCTCGGCTACCACCAGCGGTTCGGACTCACGGCCGAGCGCTTCGTCGCCGACCCCCACGCAGGTCCGGACCGGCCCGGGTCCCGCATGTACCGGACCGGTGACCTGGCCCGATGGAGGGACGACGGCACCCTGGACTTCCTGGGGCGGGCCGACTTCCAGGTGAAGGTACGCGGATTCCGCATCGAGTTGGGTGAGATCGAGACCGCCCTGCTGTCCGCGCCCGGCGTCGCGGAGGCCGTGGTCACCGCACGCGAGGACGAGACCGGCAACGCCTGGCTGGCCGCCCACGTCATCCCCGCCACCGGGGTTGTCCACAGCCCGGACGCCCCTGCCTTGCCCGAGCCCGCCCAGCCGGGAGATCCTCGAACTGGGGGATCCTCCGTCCCCGCCGACTCCGCCATGCCCTCCAGCGCACCAGGCGTGACCTCGGCACCGCACGGAGCACCCACCCCGGTGAGCACCCCGGCACCGGAGGGCGCACCAGCTCCCCGGAACACCTCAGTCCCCCGGATCGCCCAGGCCCCTACAGGAGCTGCCGCCGCACCAGACGGAACTCCCACCCCGGCGAGCACCCCGGAAGAGGGGGGCACGCCCGCCCCAGACGGAGCTTCCGCCCCGGCCGCTGCCGTTGCGGCGCACCTCTCCGTGGCCGGACTGCGTGAGCACGTCGCGGCCCGGTTGCCCGACTACATGGTGCCGAGCGCCGTCGTCCTCATGGACGCCCTGCCGCTCACCGCCAACGGCAAGGTCGACCGCAAGGCACTTCCCGACCCCGGCGCCCCGGTCCGGAACGGACGCGCCCCCGCCACCGCCCGCGAGGAGATCCTGTGCGGGATCCTCGCCGACGTGCTCGGGCGCGACACGGTCGGCCCCGACGAGGACTTCTTCACCCTCGGCGGGCACTCGCTGCTGGCCACCCGCGCGGTCTCCCGGATCAGGTCCCTGCTCGGCGCGGACGTCGGTGTGCGCGATCTGTTCGAGGCGCCCACCGCGGCCGCTCTCGCCCGTCGCACCGAACACTCCACGGAGACCAGGCCGGGCGTCGCCCCGCGTTCCACGAACCAGCCGCGCCGACTCTCCCACTCCCAGCACCGGCTCTGGCTGGTCGACCGCCTCCACGAGTCCGGCGGTGCCTACAACGTGCCCCTCGCGGTGCGCGTCGCCGACCCGCTGGACACCGAATCCCTGCGCGCCGCCGTCACCGACCTGGTCGGGCGGCACGAGGTCCTGCGCACCGTCATCCGGACCGACCCGGACCAGCCGGGCACCCCGGTTCCGCACCTTCTGGACGCCGACACCCCCGGCCTGGTCGACGTGGCGGCCGAGCACTTGGGTGAACCACTGGACACCGCGCTGGCCCGGGTCACCGCCCAGCCCTTCGACCTCGCCGAGCGCCCGCCCCTGCGGGTCCGCCTGTTCACCGGTCCCGGGACCGCTCCCGGCTGTGTCCTCCTCGTGGTCCTGCACCACATCGTCGCCGACGAGTGGTCCTTCGGACCGCTCCTGGACGACCTGGACACCGCCTACCGCGCCCGCGCCGCCGGCCGGACCCCCGACTGGTCGCCCCTGCCGCTCCAGTACGCGGACTACGCCGCCTCCCGCACCGACTGGCTCGGAACGGCCGACGACCCCGAGAGCCCGCTCAGCCAGCGGCTCGACCACTGGCGCCGCAGCCTGGCGGGGCTCCCCGACGAACTCGCCCTGCCCACCGACAGGCCTCGGCCCGTCACTCCCTCACACACCGGCGGTCTCGCCCAGGCCCCCGTCGACCCGGAACTCCACGCAGCTCTGCGCGACCTCGCGGCGGCCCACGGCGTCACCGTGTTCATGGTGGTCCAGGCGGCCGTCGCCACCCTCCTGCACCGCCTCGGCGCGGGCGAGGACATCCCCCTCGGCAGCCCGGTCGCGGACCGCGCGGACGAGGGGCTCCAGGACGCGATCGGCTTCTTCCTCAACACCCTGGTCCTGCGCCTGGACCTGTCCGGACGGCCGACCTTCGCCGAACTCCTCGCCCGGGTCCGCGAGGTCGACCTCGCGGGCTTCGCCAACGCCGACGCGCCCTTCGACACCGTGGTCGAGGCGCTGAGGCCGGAGCGCTCGGTCAGCCGCCACCCGCTGTTCCAGACGATGGTGTCCTACCAGCGCAGGCCCGAGGGCGCCGACCAGCTCTTCGGTTCGGCCACCCACCTGGTCGAGACCCCCCTGGACACCGCCAAGTTCGACCTCGAGTTCGCCTACGTCGAGGACCCGCTCCAGGGGGCCCGGCTGGCGCTCAACCACTCCGCGGACCTGTTCGACCCCCCGACCGCGCAGCGGATCGCCGACCGCCTCGTCCACCTGTTGGGCGAGGTCGCGGCCGCCCCGGAACGGACCCTCGGCGCCTTCGAGGTGCTCGGGAACGCCGAACGCGACCGGCTTCTGGAGGGCTTCAACCGCACCGGGACCGCCGTCACCGCCGCCCGCCCCTGTGACGCCCTCGCCGACTGGGCGGGGCGCACCCCCGACACGGTCGCCGTCGAGGACTCCGCAGGTACCCACACCTACGCCTCGGTCCACGAACGAGTGGAGGAGATCGCCGCCCTGCTGCGCGGTCGGGGTGTCGGGGCCGGACGGACGGTCGCCGTGGCGATGCCGCGTTCGGTGGACATGCTGGCGTCGTTGCTGGCCGTGCAGCGGGTGGGCGGTGTGTACCTGCCGCTGGATCCGGAGTTCCCGGCCGACCGGCTCGCGTACATGGTGGCCGACTCCGGTGCGGTCCTCGTTCTCACCGGCGGGGGAGTGGAGGCCCCCGCCGGTGTCACCGCGCCCGTCCTGGACCTCGGGGACGCGTCCGCCGAACCGACCGCTCCCGTGGAGGCGGGTACCGGTCCGGTGGACGCGGACTCGGTGGCGTACGTGCTGTACACGTCGGGCTCCACGGGCCGACCCAAGGGTGTGGTGATCAGCCACCGCAACCTGGCCAACTTCCTCACCGACATGGGCCAACGCTTCCCGCTGGGCCCGGGTGAGCGCTGGCTGGCGGTGACCACCGTGAGCTTCGACATCTCCGCCCTGGAGCTGTACCTGCCGCTGCTCTTCGGGGCCACGGTCGTCCTCGCGGACAAGGACACCGTCCGCGACGGGGTGGCCCTCGCCGACCTGTTGGAGGGCGGCGGGATCGGGATCATGCAGGCCACGCCCACCCTGTGGCGGATGCTCCTGGAGACCAAGCCGGAGGTCCTGCGCGAGCTGCGCGTGCTGGTCGGCGGAGAGGCCCTGCCCCAGGCGCTGGCCGACGAACTCGCCGCCCACGCCCCGAGCGTCACCAACGTGTACGGGCCCACCGAGACCACCATCTGGTCCACCACGTCGCCCGTACGCACCGGCGCACCCGTCTCCATCGGTGGCCCCATGGCCAACACCCGCGTGTACGTGCTCGACGCCGACCTCCAACCGGTCCCGGCCGGGGTCGCCGGGGACCTCTACATCGCGGGTGAGGGGGTGGGGCTCGGCTACCACCAGCGGTTCGACCTCACGGCCGAGCGCTTCGTCGCCGACCCCCACGCAGGTCCGGACCGGCGTGGGTCCCGCATGTACCGGACCGGCGACCTGGCCCGATGGAGGGACGACGGCACCCTGGACTTCCTGGGCCGGGCCGACTTCCAGGTGAAGGTACGCGGGTTCCGCATCGAGCTGGGTGAGATCGAGACCGCGATCGCCCGCGTCGACGGTGTCGCCCAGGCCGTGGTCACCGCCCAGGAGGGGGCGGACGGCCACCACCGGTTGGTCGCCTACCTCACCGGCACCGGGGCCGTTCCGAGCCCGGACGCCCTGCGCGCCGCGCTCTCCGTGCGGCTTCCCGCCTACATGGTGCCCTCCGCGTTCGTCCACCTGGACTCCTGGCCGCTCACCGCCAACGGCAAGGTCGACCGCGGCGCCCTGCCCGACCCGGCGTCCACCGCCAGCGAGCGGCCCGCCGGGCGCGCGCCCGCCACCGACGCCGAGCGCGCCCTGAGCGCGGTCTACGCGGACGTCCTCGGCCTGGACGGGGTCGGCGCGGACGAGGACTTCTTCGCCCTGGGCGGCGACAGCGTCCTCACCCTGCGCCTGGTCGGTGGCGCCCGTCGGGCCGGGTGGACCGTCACCGGCCGCCAGGTCTTCCGCCACCCCGTGGTGTCCGACCTCGCCGCGGTCGCCGAACCCGCGTCCCCACCGGACCCCGAACCCGCTGCGGCCGCCCCGGAGGAACCCCTGATCTCCCTGGCCCCCGGACAGCTCGACCAGCTCGAATCGATGTGGAGGAAGCGGCGATGACCCAGCCCACCAGCCCCGCCCCCGGAACGCCCGCCGCCCCCGGGGCGATCGCCGACGTCCTGCCGCTCAGCCCTCTCCAGGAGGGGTTGCTGTTCCACCACGCCCTCGACGGGGGCGAGGCCGACGTGTATGGCATCCAGGTGCGCGTGGAACTCCTCGGCCGGATCGATACGGAACGCCTGCGCCGGGCCGCGTCCGCTCTGCTCGACCGTCACCCGAACCTGCGCGCGGGCTTCCTCCACGAGGAGCTCGACCAGCCGGTCCAGTTCGTACCCGCCGACACCGACCTCGACTGGACCCACACCGACCTCACGAAGCCGGTGGCGGACGGCGGGATGGGTTCCCCGAACGCGGAGCCTGTGACGGACGGCGGGATCGGCCTCCCGGACTCGGGGTCCGTGGGGGACGCCGGGATCGGTTTCCCGAACGCGGAGTCCGGGGCGGACGCCGGGGCTGGTTCCCCGAAGGCAGAGCCTGTGGCGGGCGCCGGGGCCGAGTCCCCGAACGCGGGGTCCGTGGCGGACACGGACCCCGTACCCCCGGATGCCGAGGACCGCGTGGCGGAGCGCGAGTTCGCCAGGGGATTCGACCTCTCGGCGCCGCCGCTCATCCGCTTCCACGCCCTGACCACCGGACCCGACCGCACCGTCCTCGTGGTCACCGCCCACCATGTGCTGCTCGACGGCTGGTCGCTGCCGATCCTCGCCCGCGACCTCCTGCGCCTGTACGAGGCGGACGGTGACGGCGGCGCCCTGCCCGCAGCCCCGCGCTACCGGAACCACCTGGCCTGGCTCAACGGCCGCGACCACGACGCCGCTCGCAAGGCATGGGCCGCCGCCCTGGAGGGGCTCCCGGAACCCACTCTGCTCGCGCCCGGCCGGGTTCTCGGCGCGCAGGAGCCCGGGACCGGGGACGACCCTTCCGCGCGCACCGGTTCGCCCGAGCCCGCGGCGGCCAGCGTCGAGTCCCGGCTCGGGACCGCCGACAGCCAGCGGCTTCGCGCCCTCGCCGCCGACACCGGGGTGACCGTCAACACCGTCCTCCAGGTCACGTGGGCGCTGACCCTCGCCGCGCACACCGGTCGCGAGGACGTCGTCTTCGGCCAGCCCGTGTCCGGGCGCCCGCCCGAGCTCCCCGGCGCTCATGACACCGTCGGCCTGTTCACCAACACGCTTCCGGTCCGGGTTCGCCTCGACCCCGCCGAACCCCTCGCCGACCTGCTCACTCGGACCCGGGTGGACCAGGCCGACCTGCTCGACCACCAGTGGACCGGACTGGCCGAGGTCCAGCGCGCCGCCGGACACGGCACCCTCTTCGACACGCTCCTGGTCGTCGAGAACTATCCCCTCGACGAGGCCGCCGCCCGCGCCGACCACGCGGGGATCAGGGCCGGTGACATCAGGGTCCGCGACGCCACCCACTACCCGGCCACGCTCACGGTCCTGCCCGACGACGGCCCCGACCTCGACACCGTCCTTCGCCTCGACCACCTGCCCGGCGCGGTCCACGGCGCCGCCGCCCGTCAGCTGCTCGACCTGTTCACCCATCTGCTGGGCCAGGTCTGCGCCGACCCCCGGCGCACCCCGCGTGAGCTGGACCTGCTCACCCCGGCCCAGCGCACGGAACTGGCCAGCCACAACGGCACCGCGCACCCCACCACCCACAGCACGCTCAACGCGCTGCTCGCGGCGGCCGAGCGGGAGCATCAGGACCGGCCCGCCGTCGTCACCGAGGACCGTGAACTCACTTACCGGCGGTTGCACGAGGACGCCGCCCGGCTGGCCGGGCTGCTCCGCGAACACGGCGTCGGTCCGGAGTCGGTGGTCGCCGTCGCCCTACCGCGCGGCGCCGACCTGGTCACCGTCTTCGTGGCGGTCGTACGCGCCGGGGGCGTTCTGCTCCCGCTGGACCTGGACCACCCGTCCGCGCGCCTGGCCGACATGGCCGAACGCGCCGGGGCGGTCGCCGTGGTCACGACCTCGGGGCAGCGGGCGAGCCTCGCGGATCTGCCCGTCGACACCGCGCGGATCGAACTCGACGCTCCGGACACCCGGGACCGGCTCGCCGCGCTCCCGCCCCTGCCGTGGGCCCAGCCGCATCCCGACCAGCTCGCCTACACGCTGTTCACCTCCGGCTCCACCGGCCGCCCCAAGGGGGTCGGGGTCTCCCACCGGGCCATCACCAACCGCATCGAGTGGACCCAGACCGCCTACGCGCTGACCCCCGAGGACCGGGTCGCGCAGAAGACCCCCGTCGGCTTCGACGTTTCCGTGTGGGAGTTCCTCTGGCCGCTGGCCGTGGGCGCGGCCGTGGTCCCTGCGCGCCCGGACGGCCACCGCGACCCCGCCTACCTGGTCGGGTTCCTGGCGAGTCAGCGCGTGACCGTGTGCCACTTCGTCCCGGCGATGCTCCGCCTGTTCCTCGACGTACTCCCCGCGAGCGCCGGACCGGACCGTGCTTCGGTGACAGGGCCGGACCCCGCGAGTGCCGGACCCGACCCCGCGCCGATCCCCGGGTCGGCCAGGGGGCCGCTCTCCGCATCGGCGACCACGTCGGTCTCCGCGTCGGAATCAGCGTCGGACCCCGAGCCGTTCTCTGCCTCGGTTGGCACATCGTCCTCCGCTTCGGACCCAGCGTCGGTCTCCGCCTTGGCGACCACGTCGTCCTCCACCTCGTCCTCCGCGCTCCGACTGGTCATCGCCAGTGGTGAGGCCCTCGGCGGCGACCTCGCGCACGCCTTCGCCACCGCCCTGCCCGCCACCCGTCTGGAGAACCTCTACGGCCCCACCGAGGCGGCCGTCGACGTCACCTCGCACCCCGCCGCAGTCCCGGGGGCGGACTCCGCAGCCGAGCACCTCCCCGGCGGTCCGGTCCCCATCGGGCACCCCGTCTGGAACACCACCGCGCACGTGCTCGACCACGCCCTGCGCCCCGTCCCGCCCGAAGCGGTCGGGGAGCTCTACCTCGGCGGGGTCCAGCTCGCACGCGGTTACGTGGGCCGCCCCGACCTCACCGCGTCCCGATTCGTCGCCGACCCCAGCGGTCCGGCAGGGGCCCGGCTCTACCGCACCGGCGACCTCGTCCGCCGACGCGCGGACGGGGCCCTCGTCTACCTCGGACGCTCCGACGACCAGGTCAAGATCAACGGCGTCCGCGTCGAACCGGGCGAGGCCGAGTCGGTCCTGCGCGCCCTGAACGGTGTCGCCGACGCCGCCGTCACCGTGCGCACCGCCCGGGGCTCCGGTGCCACCGCCCTCGCCGGGTACGTCGTACCCGTGCCCGGACACACGCCGGACCCGGACCAGTTGCGCGCCCAGCTGGCCACCGCGCTGCCCCCGGCCCTGGTCCCCGCCACCGTCACGGTCCTGGACCGGCTGCCGTTGAGCGTCAACGGCAAGCTCGACCGGGGCGCCCTGCCCGAGCCCGTGCCCGCCGCCGCCTCGGGGCGGCCCCCGGCCACCGAGGCCGAACTCGTCCTGGCCTCCGCCGTCGCCGACCTCCTGGGCGTGGCCGGAGGTCCGGTCCCCGCCGACGCGGACTTCTTCACCCTGGGCGGGGACAGCGTCACCTCCATCCGCCTGGTCGGCCGAGCCCGCGCCGCCGGACTGGAACTCACCGTGCGGGACGTGTTCACGCACCGAACCCCCGAGCGCCTCGCCGCGCACGCCGCGCGGAGCGCGGACCAGGAGCGGTCCGGGCCCGGCTCACCGGACCCGGCGGAACCCGAACCAGAACCCGCCCCGGCCCGGGGAGAGGAGTTCGCCGACCTCCTCGACGCGGGCGACATGGACCAGCTCCAACAGCTCTGGGACTCACGGGACTGAGCCGCCTGCGGACCCTCTCCGGAGACCTGCGGACCCTCTCCGGCCACCGGACCACCTCCGGCACATCCGGTGAAGGTCCGGGCGCACCCGCCCCAACGCCACCCACACCTGCCACACCAGCACCAACCAGAAGAGGACACCCATGAACGCCAGCGCCACGGGCCCGGGCGACATCCAGGACGTGCTCCCCCTCGCGACCCTCCAGGAGGGTCTGCTGTTCCACTCCGTCAAGGACGAGCAGCACCTGGACGTCTACACCGTCCAGAACGTCTTCGAGTTCACCCGCCGGGTCGACGCCGCCGCCCTGCGCGACGCGGCGGGCACCCTCCTGCGGCGCCACCCCGCCCTGCGCGCCGGATTCATGCACGAGGGCGTCGAACGCCCCGTCCAGTTCATCCCGCGCGAGGTCCCCGTCGCCTGGCACGAGACCGACCTGTCCGACCTGCCCGCGGTGGAGGCCCGCCGCCGGTTCGAGCACATCCGCGTCGGCCAGCGCGAGCGACGCTTCGACCTCTCCCGGCCGCCGCTCATCCGGCACGTCCTGGTCCATCTGCCCGACGACCGCGACGTCCTCGTCCTCACCTTCCACCACATCGTCATGGACGGCTGGTCCGGCGAGCTCTACAACGCCGAGCTGATGGACCTGTACCTGCGTGGAGGGGACGACACCGGACTGCCCGCGCCCCGGCCCTACCGCGACTACCTGGTGTGGCTGGCGCGCCAGGACCACCAGCGCTCCGTCGACGCCTGGCGCTCCGCTCTGGAGGGCGTCGAGGAGGGCACGCTCGTCTCGGCCGCCGACGCCGGGGACACCACGATCATGCCCCGCACCGTCGACGGGGTCGTCGCCCCCGCCCTGGTCGGCCGCCTCACCGCGCTGGCACGCGACACCGGGGTCACCCCCAACACGCTCTTCCTCGCGGCCTGGGGCCTGGCCCTGCGCTCCCACACCGGTGGTGACGACATCGTCTTCGGCAGCACCGTCGCCGGGCGCCCGCCCGAGATCGAGGGGGTCGACTCGATCGTCGGCGTCTTCTTCAACACCGTGCCGGTCCGTGTGCGGGTCCGTCCCGCCGAGACCGTCCGTGACCTCCTCGTCCGGCTCCAGGGAGAGCAGGCCGACCTGCTCCCGCACCACCACGTGAGCCTCGCCGACATCCAGGGGGCGGTCGGCGGGCAGCGGCTCTTCGACTCGCTCTACGTGCAGCGCAACATCCCGCGCGACGACGAGCGCTACCAGAGCGTGCGCGAGCGGACCGGCCTGGAGTCGGTCACTGGCAACGACGCCACCCACTACCCGCTGACCTTCGTCGCCCAGCCCGGCGACGAACTGCGGCTCAGCCTCGCCTACCGGACCGATGTCGTCACCGCCGAGACCGCGCAGGACCTGTACGACCGGGTCGTGCGGCTGCTCGAGCAGATCGCCGCGCAGCCCGGCGCCCCGGTCGCCGACCTCAACGCGCTTTCCGCGCAGACCGCCAGCACCGCCCTCGGGCTGGGGGAGGGGGTGCGCCGCGAGCTTCCCGACACCACCCTCGCCGGGATCTTCGAGGAGTCCGCGCGTCGGGCCCCCGAGCGCACCGCCCTGGTCACCCGGGACGAGAGCCTCACCTTCGCCGAACTCGACGAACGCGCCGAACGCCTGGCCCGCCTGCTCGCGGAGCTCGGTGTGGGCCCGGAGGCCAGGGTCGCCATCGCGCTGCACCGCTCTGCCGACTGGGTGGTGACCCTGTTCGCGGTGCTCAAGCTCGGCGCCGCCTACGTGCCGTTGGATCTGGAGCACCCGGCGGCCCGGCTCGGCCATATGCTCGCCGACTCCGGCCCCCTGGTCACCGTCACCACCGCCGACGCCTCGAAGAACCTGCCCGGGGAGCGGGGTTCCAAGGCGGGCGGCGGGTACGACTCCGGTGGCCGCCGTCTTCTCCTGGACGATCCGGGTGTCCGGGCGGACCTCGCCCGGGTCGACCTCTCCCGGCCCCGGACGCCCGCCGCCCACCGGCCCGACCACCTCGCCTACGTCATCTTCACCTCGGGCTCCACCGGGCGCCCCAAGGGCGTGGAGATCCCGTACCACGGCCTGGTGAACATGCTGGTCAACCACCGCACGGAGATCTTCGACCCGGTGGTCGAGGCCCAGGGCGGACGGGTCATGCGGGTCGCCCACACCGTGTCGTTCTCCTTCGACATGTCCTGGGAGGAGCTCCTGTGGCTGATCGACGGCCACGAGGTGCACCTCATGGACGAGGAGCTGCGCCGTGACTCCGCCGCCCTGGTGGCCTACTGCGCGGACCAGGACATCGACGTCGTCAACGTGACCCCGTCCTACTGCGGGCAGCTCATCGAGGACGGCCTCCTCGGCCGGCCCGCGGACACTGACGGGGGCGGCTCGGGGGGCTCTCCCACGGACGCACCGACGGACGCGGCCAGGCACGACGGCGCCCACCGTCCGCCGCTGGTCCTGCTCGGCGGCGAGGCGGTCAGCGCCACCGTCTGGGACACCCTCCGCGAGGCCGACAACGTGCTCGGCTACAACCTGTACGGGCCCACCGAGTACACGATCAACACCCTCGGCGGCGGCACCGACGACAGCCGCACCCCCACGGTGGGGCGCCCCATCGCCAACACCGACGTCCACGTCCTCGACTCCGCCCTGCGCCCCGTCGCCCCCGGAGTCCCCGGCGAGCTGTACGTGACCGGGGTCGGCCTGGCCCGGGGCTACGCCAACCGCTCCGACCTCACGGCCGAGCGGTTCGTCGCCGATCCGTACGGCCCGCCCGGATCACGCATGTACCGGACCGGCGACCTGGTCCGCTGGGACACCGAGGGGCTCATCGACTACCTCGGCCGGGCCGACGACCAGGTCAAGATCCGCGGTGTGCGCATCGAACCCGGTGAGGTGGTGGCCGCGCTGGAGGAGCACCCGGCCGTCGCGCAGGCGGCGGTGGTCGTCCGCGAGGACACCCCCGGCCTCAAGAGGCTGGCGGCCTACCTCGTCCCCGCCTCGGGCGCCGAGGTCGACACCGACGCGCTGCGCCGGGATCTCCAGGGCACCCTGCCCGACGCCATGGTGCCCTCGGCCCTGGCCACCCTGGACCGGCTCCCGCTCACCATCAACGGCAAACTCGACCCGGCCGCCCTGCCCGCCCCCGCGCACACGGGCGGCACCGGCCGCCCGCCGCGCGACGACGTCGACCGCGACCTGTGCGCCGACTTCGCCGCCGTCCTCGGCCTGAACGACGCTGCGGACGCCTCCGAGCCCGCCGCCCTCACCATCGACGACGACTTCTTCGACCTGGGCGGGCACTCGCTCCTGGCCATGCGACTGGTCGGCCGCGTCCGCAAGCGCACGGGGCAGCGGCTGCGCGCGGGCGACCTCATCGCCGCGCCCACCGTCGCCCGCCTGCGGGAGTACCTGGAGTCCCCGCGCCGCGAGGACCTCCTCGCCCCGGTGCTGCGCCTGCGGGAGGGCGGACGCAGGAGCCCGCTGTTCTGTTTCCACCCGGCGAGCGGGTTCAGCTGGTCCTACGCGGGGCTGGCCCCGCACCTGGACAAGGAGCGGCCCATCGTCGGCATCCAGTTCCCGGGCCTGCGCGAGGACGACCTGCCGCCCACCATGGACGAACTCGTGGAGCGCTACGCCCGCCTCGTCCGCACCGTCCAGCCCAACGGTCCCTACCACCTGGTCGGCTGGTCGTTCGGCGGACAGATCGCGCACGGCCTCGCCACCCTCCTCCAGGCCGAGGGGGAGAAGGTCGCCTTCCTCGGGCTGCTGGACACCTATCCCACCGACTCCGAACCCGTCCTTCGGGCGGGCGGGGCCATGCCCGAAGCCGAGGCCGAGCAGGAGGCGCTGGAGTTCCTGCTCTCCAGCTCCCAGCGCGACCTCCCCTCCTGGCTGAGAGCGCCCTACCGGCGGGAGGAGGTCGTGGAGTTCATGCGTGACAGCGACGGCGTCTGGGCCGACTTCGACTCCGACACCATCGAGCGCGTGGTCCGGGCCCGCATGTACACCAACGAGGTCATGTACCGAACCGGCTACCGCGTCTACGACGGTGACCTGCACTTCTTCTCCGCCACCGCCCAGCGCGAGCCCGACTCCGGCATCACCGCCGAGCTGTGGAAGGAGCACGTGCGCGGCGAGGTGCACGACACCCCCGTCGACCACCACCACGACGACCTCACCGGACCTGCCGCGCTCTCCGTCATCGGCCCGGTCCTCGACCGGGCCCTGAGGGGCGGGCGATCGTGACGCGGGCCGCCCGGCGAGGCGGGAGGGGAGCCTCACCCGAGAGCGCCCACCGAGCGCGGGAGGGGAGCCTCACCCGAGAAAAAGCCGCCCCCGGGTTCCCAAGACTGGTAAGGCAAGGCTAGCCTTACTCCGGGTTCGAGTCCTCCCGCCGACGGGCACGCGAGGGTTCGCACCGCGCGAAGCCTCGCACCCCTGCCCCGAACCCCTCGGGCCCCACCCGGCCCCGCCCCACCGCCCCACCCCACTCCCACGAAAGCGAAGACCGTGAAACAGCTGACGACCCACCTCAGGGGAGGTGCCCCCATCGCCTGCGGCCTCGCCCTGGCACTGGCCCTCACCGCCTGCGGCGACACCTCGGACACGGCCGACGGCACCGACGAGGCCGGGGCGACCGTCCAGGTCGAGACCGACTACGGCACTGTCGGGGTCCCCGAGAACCCCGAGCGGATCGTCGCCCTGGAGTTCGGCAACGAGATCCTCGTCGAGGCCGGGATCGACCCCGTCGGCGTGATCGAGCCCAACCCCGGACTCCACACCCCCGAGGAACTCGCCGTCCTGGAGGAGGCCACGGTCGTCCAGGCCTCCAGCCTCGAACTCAACATCGAGGCCATCGCCTCCGCCGAACCCGACCTCATCATCGGCGGCGTCCGCGAGCAGAGCCACGAGGACTACGAGGAACACTTCGCGACCCTCTCCGAGATCGCGCCCACCGTCCTGTTCGACTTCGAGGGCGCCGGGCACGAACTCCGCGACATGAGCCTCCGGCTCGCGGAGGTCGTCGGCGACGGCGAACGCGCCCAGGAGGAGCGCGAGCGCTACGAGGAACGCGTCACCGAGATCAGCCAGACCCACGCCGACCAGCTCGAGGACCACACCTTCGCGGTGGTCTTCGGCGTCGACAACGAGTTCGCCGTCATCAACACCAACGCCTGGGGCGCCTTCATCCTCGACGAACTCGGCGCCGAGGCGGCGTCCGTCACCGAGGAGGCCGGGACCGACTTCGCCGCCTGGCAGTCCTACGAGAACATCGACAAGCTCCAGGACGCCGACGTCGTCTTCTACGAGACCGACGTCGCCCACGAGCCCGACCCCTTCACCGCCGACCTGCTCCAGCAGGACCTCTGGCAACCCCTCACCGCCGTGGAGAACGACCAGGTCCACCCGCTGCGGTACAGCGCCGCGCGCACCTGGGCCCAGGGCAACGACGTCCTCGACCAGATCGAACAGGTCCTGGAGACCCTCTAGCCGCAGGCCCGTGTCACACGCGACCCCAACGAAGGAGCGACCATGACCAACCCCTTCGACGACACCGAAGGCACCTTCCTCGTTCTCGTCAACGCCGAGGAGCAGTACTCGCTGTGGCCCGGGTTCGCCCGTGTCCCCGAGGGGTGGACCTCCGTCCACGGCCCCGTCTCCCGGGACGAGGCACTCGGCTACGTCAACGCGCACTGGACCGACCTGCGCCCCCGCAGCCTGCGTGAGGCGCTCGCCTGACGGAACCGGTGGGCCCCTCACCAGGAGGGGGCCCACCGCGACCGAACACCGGCAGACCGCGAGAGCGGGCCACCGCCCGCCCCACCCGTGAAGGACCCCGTGAAGCTCTCCCAGCTGATGGTCGACATCAGCCCACTGCGCCTGAGCCGTGAGTTCAGGATCGTCTTCGTCGCCCGGCTCGTCTCCATCTTCGGGCTGGGGTTCGCGGCGGTGGCCCTGCCCATGCAGGTCTACGAGCTCACCGGGTCCTCACTGCTCGTCGCCACCGTCCACACCACCTCCGCGGTGAGCGTCCTCGCGGGCACCCTCGTCGGCGGCATGCTCGCCGACCGCAGTGACCGGCGGCGCCTCATCGTGATCGGCCGCGCTTCGGCCGTCATCGGCTTCGGCGCCCTGGCCGTCAACACCCTCGTGCCCGCCGAACCCTGGCTCTGGGTGATCTACGCGGTCGCCGCCTTCAACGGCTTCCTCGGCTCCTTCAGCGCCGTCGCCCTCCAGGCGGCCGCCCCCGGGTTCGTCCCGCGCGACCGGCTCCCCGCCGCCGGGGCCCTGCTCGCCCTCAACGGCGAACTCGGTTCCGTCCTGGCGCCCGCGCTCGGCGGAGTGATCATCGCGGCGCTGGGGATGGGCGGGAACTACGTCGTCACCGCGCTGCTCTCGCTCTTCACCACCGTGCTCGTCTGGCGCCTGCCTCGCCTGGACCCCCCGGAGGAGAGCCGTACCCAGCCGGTACTGACCGCCCTGCGGGAGGGCGCGGGGTTCGCGGTGCGGCACCGCGTCGTCGGGCCCCTGCTGCTGCTGGGCCTGGCCCAGATGCTCTTCGCCGCGCCCCAGGTGCTCATCAACGAGTTCACCGACAAGGTCCTCGGCGGCGGCCCCACCCTGGTCGGCCTCCTGTACACCGCGCCCGCGATCGGCGCGCTCATCGGATCGCTGACCAGTGGCTGGGCCGGACGCGCCCGACGCACCGGCGCGCTCCTGCTCGTCGCCGTCGCCCTCTGCGGGCTGGCCGTCCTGGGGCTCGGGGCGAGCACCTGGGCGCCGGTCGCCTTCGCGTTCCTGGTCTTCCTCGGCTTCGGGCAGGTCGTGGAGGAGATCCTGCGGTACGCGCTGCTCCAGTCCCACACCCCGGACCGCCTGCGTGGCCGCGTGAACTCGGTGTGGACGGCGCAGTCCACCGTGGGGAGTTCGGCGGGCGCGCTCACCCTTGGAGGGCTGGCCCCCGTCATCGGAGCGGCGGGCGCCATGATGGCCGGGGGAGCGCTCACCGTCGTCAGCGTCGGGGCGCTCGCGGTGGCCTTCGCCGGGCTGCGCACCGCACAGGTCCTCCGAGAACCCGAGATCGCCCCCGCCCCCGCAACCAGTCCGAACAGCAACCCCGAACCGCAGCAGGAGAAGCAGTGACCCACGAACGCCGCATCGAGATGTACCCCCTCAAGAGCCGCGTGCTCGAGGTGGCGGAGATCGAGCGGGTGACCCCCCGGATGATCCGCGTGCACCTGGAGGGTCCCGACTTCGAGGGGCTCCAGAGCGACGGCTTCGCCGACCACGTCAAGCTCTGGTTCCCCAACGAGGCCGGCGACCACGTGCTCCCGGTCGTCGAGGACGACCGCTGCCTGAACTTCCGGGCGGAGGGAGTGGTCTTCCGCGACTACACGGTGCGCCATCTCGACCACGACGCGCGGCGCCTGACCATCGACTTCGTCGCCCACGACCACGGCCCCGCCGGGCGCTGGGCCACCAACGCGGTGAAGGGCGACCGGCTCGGCGTCCTGGGCCCGCGCGGCACCGCCCACATCACCGGTGAGTTCGACTACCACGTCCTCCTCGTCGACGAGACCGCCCTGCCCGCGGCCGCCCGCTACGTGGAGGAACTCCCCGAGGACGCCACGGTCCGCGCCTTCTTCGAGGTCGCCGACGCCGACGAGGAGCAGCTGGTCCGGACCCCCAAGGACGCTGAGCTCACCTGGCTGCACCGGGGCGACGCCGAGCCCGGCAGCACGGACCTGCTGTTGAGGGCCTTCGAGGCCCTGGAGCTGCCCGAGGGCGACGGCTTCGTCTACGCGGCGGGTGAGGCGGGCACCCTCAAGCCCATCCGCAGGCTCCTCAAGGAGCGCGGGTTCGTCCGCAACGAGACCTGCGAGGTCGACGGCTACTGGCGCCGCGGCACCGCCAACCTGGACCACCACGAGGACGACGACGAGTAACCGTCCCGAACGACGACCAACCGTCCCGAACGACGACGGCGCACCCGGTCGCGGCTCAGGCCGGGGCGCGGTCACCGGTGGTCGGCAGCCGGACCCCGGCCAGGGCCTCCAGCTGTTTCCACACCGACTCCAGCGCGTCCGGAGGGGGTGACTGGGTCAGTGGGTTCGGGGTCAGGCGGGCCGGGCGCCCCTTGACCCCACCGCTCGGGGAGTAGAGGTCGCCTCCCTGGGCCCGGGGATCGGTGAGGGCGCGCAGGGCGGACCAGGCCGCGGCGTCCTTGCCCTGGGCCCACAACGTGTAGGGGTTGCGCTGGATGGGGATCGTCTCGTCCCGGATCCCCGGGCGGCGCGGTGTCCGGGCGTCCACACCGACCCCCGGGCGCGAGACCAGCGAGGCCACCGGCGTACCCGCCGCCCTCAGCCGACGGTCGAGTTCGTAGGCGAACATCTCCGTGACCGCCTTGCTCCGGGTGTAGGCGAGGACGCCGACGCGGGAACCGTGCCGCACGTCCCGGACCCCCTTGCGCAGCAGGTCCACGAACGACGTCGAGGTGTGCACGATCCTCGCGGTCGCGCCGTGCTCACGCGCGGTTCGTTCCATGAGCGGGAGCGTCCCCGCCACCAAACCCACGTTCGCTCGCACGTGGGTTGCCAGGAGCATCGACAGGCCGTCAGGGGTCCGGTCGGCGGCGCGCAGCGACATGGAGCCGCCGTTCAGCAGCAGCCCGTCGAGGCGTTCGTACTCCGCGAGCTCCGAGACGGCCCCGGACGTCGACTCGGGCGACGCGAGGTCCAGGAGCAACGAGCTCAGACTCGCGTCCGGCACCTGTGTGCGGATCGCGGCCTCGGCGGTGCCCAGACGCTCGGCCGAACGCCCTGCGAGCACGACGTGCGCGCCTGTTGCGGCGAGCCGTTCGGCCGCGAAGTAGCCGATGCCCGCGGTCGCCCCGGTCACCACCAGTGTGCGTTCGCGCTGTTCGGGCAGCACTTCGGGGTCCCAGTCCATGGCGCCTCTCCCATCAATCGGATGACTTATCCGCTTACTGTAACAGCAATCGGATGAGTTATCCGATTCGGCTAGGATGTCCCCATGAACGCACTGCGCGCAGACGCCGCCCGTAGCCGCGAGCGCATCCTGGAGGTCGCGCGGCGGAGCGACCCCAAGGACCTGCGCCTCAACGAGATCGCCCGTGAGGCGGGGGTGGGGGTCGGGACCGTCTACCGCCACTTCCCCACGTCCCACGCGCTCGTCGAGGAACTCACCGTGGAGACCTTGGGCCGCCTGCGGGCGCTCACCGCGCGGGCCTGCGCCGACCCGGACCCGGGTCGCGGGTTCGACGTGGCCTTGGGCGCCGTGGTCGACCTGCACCTGGAGGCGGGCGGCCTCCAGGCGGTCCTGCTCGCCAACGACGACGTGAGCGAGGAGGTGGCGGCGCTCAAGGCCTCGATCTTCGGTGAGCTCACCGATCTGCTCGACAGGGCGAAGGGGAGCGGCGCGATCCGCGGGGACCTGACGACGGCCCAGGTGGAGCGCCTGGTCTGCGGGATCGAACACGCCATCCGCCTGGGGGCGCCGGAGGACCGCGACGTCTTCGTGGACACCCTCGTCGCTGGCCTGAGGCCGCCCGCCGCGGCCCCGCCCGCACGCTGATCCCGACCCCGGGACGAGGAACCCGCCCGCACGCTGACACCCGGTCCTGGGGAGAGGAACCCGCCGCGCCCGACTCCCTCCGAGCGAGTCCGGGTTCGGGGCGACGGCTCGAGCCCGAGCCCGTGCCGGAGGGGTCGACGAGCTGATCTTCGGCTTGAGCGGCCGAAGGGCCCGAGGGCAGCGGCCCCGTCGGGTAGGTCGCAAGCCCGCTTGCGTGGGCCCCCTTGGGCGGGGGCGTCCTGCCAGAACCGAGACCTCCACGAACCAGGAGTCCCCGCGACCGGCCGCGAGTCCCGGCCACCCCCGAGCCGGTGCTGTCACCTTCGGGAAGACGACCCGGACGGCGAACGTGGCGAAGGGTCGACGATCGCGGTGACCGGCTGAGGGGATGACGAACGACCCCGTCGGCGCCTCCGGAAAAACCACGAACGCGTGTGTCCTCGGGAGGCGGCTCGATCACTCCGTGAGAGCGGGGCGGAGGGGGCGTCTCACCAAAAAATGTACCAGTGTTTGTCGCACATGGTTCGGGTGTGTTTGCCCTTGTCCGACAGTGCTTCCGGGGGCTCCGGGTGGGTGCGCCGAGGCTGCCCGGAAGCCTGTATGGACTTGCCACACGGCTCTCACGTGCTAAAACCTAGGTGGGTTGGTGTTGCTACCAAACCCATAACGAATCGTTGAGAGGTGGTTCATGCATCTACTTCCCTCCGATACCGAGAAGCTTCTCCTGGCCGTCGCGGGCATGATCGCCCGAGACCGGCGGGACCGGGGTGTCAAGCTCAACCAACCGGAATCGGTAGCGCTGCTGTCCTGCTGGGTGATCGAGCGGGCCCGTGAAGGTGCCAGGGTGGCCGACCTGATGAACGAGGGGCGCACCGTGCTCTCCCGTGAGGAGGTCATGGACGGGGTCTCCGAGATGATCCCGAACGTCCAGGTCGAGGCCACCTTCCCCGACGGACGCAAGCTCGTCACGATCACGGAGCCGATCCAGTCACGGACCCGGCCCGACCCCGGAGGCGACCCGTCCCCGGAGCTGACCCGTCCCCGGAACGACCCCGCGATTCCCGGTGAGATCCGTACCCGCTCCGCCCCCCTGGACCTGAACGCCGACCGCGAGCGGCTGTCCCTCGTCGTCGTCAACGCCGGGGACCGACCCATCCAGATCGGCTCCCACCTGCACTTCCCGGACGCCAACCCCGCGCTGCGCTTCGACCGCGAGGCGTGCCAGGGGTTCCGGTTGGACGTCCCCGCGGGCACCTCGATCCGCCTGGAACCCGGCGTGAGCCGCACCGTCGAACTGGTCGCCCTCGGCGGCCGACGGTACGTCCCGGGCCTTCAGATCCAGGACCTGAGCAAGGAGCCCAAGACCGACGACCGTGTGCCGCGGCCGGTGATCCCGTTCGGCACCCCCGGCGTCGAGGTCCCCGAACCGGAGCGCGCCTCCGGTGCGACGATGCGCGTCGGTGAGCTCGACGCGCACGACGGCGACCCGGCCGAGGTGGTGCCCACCGAGGTCCTGCCTGGTGACCCGGACGCGACAGAGGACACTGAGGAGCAGCAGCCGTGAGCCGCATCGACCACCGTGAGTACGCGCAGCTGTACGGACCCACGGTCGGGGACCAGATCCGCCTGGGCGACACCGATCTGTGGATCGAGGTCGAGGAGGACCGCACCGTCGGCGGTGACGAGGTCGTCTTCGGCGGCGGCAAGAGCATCCGCGAGTCGATGGGCCAGGGCATGACCCTGCGCTCCGAGGGCGCCCTCGACCTGGTGATCACCAACGTGGTCGTCATGGACCACTGGGGGATCGTCCGGGGCGACGTCGGTATCCGCGACGGCGACATCGTGGCCATCGGCAAGGCCGGGAACCCGGACGTCATGGACGGCGTGCACCCGGACCTGCTGATCGGCCCCGGCACGGACGTCATCGCCGGTGAGGGCAAGATCCTCACGGCCGGGGCGATCGACACCCACGTGCACTTCCTCAGCGAGATCGAGATGCACGAGGCGCTGACCACCGGTACGACCACGGTGATCGGCGGCGGCACCGGTCCCACGGAGGGCTCCAAGGCCACCACGGTCACTCCGGGCGCGCACGCGCTGCGGATGATGCACCGCGCCCTGGACAAGTTCCCGCTCAACGTCCTGCTGTTCAGCAAGGGCAGCACCGTCTCCGTGGAGGCACTGCGCGAGGACGCGCTGGCCGGGGCGGGCGGCTACAAGGTCCACGAGGACTGGGGCGCGACCCCGGCCGCGATCGACGCCGCCCTGCGTGGCGCCGACGAGTTCGGTCTCCAGGTGGCGCTGCACGCGGACTCGCTCAACGAGACCGGTTACGTCCAGCGCACGTTGGAGGCGATCGCCGGTCGCGGCATCCACGTGTTCCACTCCGAGGGCGCGGGCGGCGGCCACGCGCCGGACATCATCATCACAGCCGGTGAGTCGAACGTCCTGCCCGCCTCCACCAACCCGACCCTGCCGTTCACGGTGAACACCGTGGCCGAGCACATGGACATGCTCATGGTGGTGCACCACCTGAACCCGCGTGTCCAGGAGGACCTGGCCTTCGCCGACTCGCGCATCCGCGCCTCCACGATGGCGGCCGAGGACGTCCTGCTCGACATGGGCGCGATCGCGATCACCTCCACGGACGCCCAGGCGATGGGCCGGATCGGTGAGCTGATCTGCCGCACGTGGCAGGTGGCGCACGTGATGAAGAACAGGTACGGGCGCCTCTCCTCGGAGCTGCCCGCCGACAACGCCCGTGCCCGCCGGTACGTCGCGAAGTACACCATCTGCCCCGCGGTGGCCCACGGCGTCGACCACGTGATCGGTTCCGTCGAGCCCGGGAAGATGGCCGACCTGGTGCTGTGGGACCCCGCGTTCTTCGGCATCCGGCCCTCCGCGGTGATCAAGGCCGGTGCCATCGTCGCCGCTCCGCTGGGCGACCCCAACGGCGCCGTCCCCCTGCCGCAGCCGGTGCTGCTGCGCCCGACCCTGGCCGCGCAGCCCACGTCGGCGGCCGACCTCGCGGTGAGCTTCGTGTCCCCGATGGCGATCGATGACGGGCTGGCCGAGCGGCTGGGGCTCCAGCGCAGGCTGGTGGGCGTGCGGCCCACGCGCGACGTCACCAAGGCGGACATGCCGAACAACAACGCGCTGCCGAAGATCGACGTGGACCCGGAGACGTTCGCGATCAGTATCAACGGTGAGTTCGTGAAGCCGCAGCCCGTGGACGTGGTGCCGCTCGCGCAGCGGTACTCGATGTTCTAGGCCGCCGTGTGAGTACTGGACTGGGCACACTGCTGCTGGCCGACGCCCGGCTGCCGGTGGGTGGCCACACCTACTCGGCCGGGCTCGAACCGGCCCTTCTCGACGGCATGCCCTCGGACCGCATCGCGGACTACATCGCGGCCCGCACCCGCACGGTCGGGCTGGTGGAGGCGGCGGCCTCGGTCCTGGCCCACCGGGCGGTCGGGGGCGCCGCCGCTCCCGGCCCCACCACGGACGGGCCCGAGGGGGTCGGCGTGGACGCCGGGGCCCTCGCCGACGTGCACGAGGCGCTGCTGGCCCGCTCGCCGAGCGAGCCGCTCCGGGACATCTCGGGGCTGCTCGGCCGGGGGCTGGTCCGCCTCGCCGACCGCCTGTGGCCGGAGCACCCGGCGGTGAAGGCGCTGCGCACGCTGGGCCGGGCCCCGCAGCGGCCGATCGCCCTCGGGGTGGTGGCCGCCGTCATGGGGCCGGACGAGGCCGAGGTCGCGCGGGTGAGCCTGTACGACGACGCCCAGACCGTGGCCTCCGCCGCGCTCAAGCTCGCACCCGTCGACCCGGTTGAAGCGGCCGGGTGGGTGCTCGGAGCCGAGGGGGTGATCTCCGCGTCCGTCGCGGAGGCGCTCGCGGTCCGGGGGCCCGACGACCTCCCGGCCCGTACCGCACCCCAGATCGAGGGGTGGTCCCTCGAACACCAACTCAAGACCAGGAGGATCTTCGTTGCCTGAGCAGACCGAAGCAAACGCGGCCGCAGGCTCCACCACCGGCACCCGGCGCGCCATGCGCCTGGGCGTGGCCGGTCCGGTCGGAACCGGCAAGAGCACGCTGATCGCGACCCTGTGCCGTGAGCTCGCCGACGAGCTGAGCATGGCCGTGGTCACCAACGACATCTACACCGACGAGGACGCCCGCCTGCTGCGCGCGGCCGGGGTCCTGCCGATCGAGCGCATCCACGCGGTGGAGACCGGTGCCTGCCCGCACACGGCCATCCGTGACGACGTCACTCCCAACCTGCTGGCGGTGGAGGACCTGGAGGCGGAGTTCGCCCCGCTGGACCTGGTCGTGGTGGAGAGCGGCGGCGACAACCTCACCGCCACGTTCAGCCCCGCCCTGGCCGACGCGCAGATCTTCGTCCTGGACGTGGCCGGTGGCGGCGACGTGGCCCGCAAGGGCGGCCCCGGCATCGAGCGCGCGGACCTGCTCGTGGTGAACAAGACCGACCTCGCCCCGCACGTGGGCGTGGACGCGGAGCAGATGGTGGCCGACGCCTCCAGCTCCCGTGGCGGTCTTCCGGTACTGGCCCTGAGCCAGCACGACGACGTCTCCATCAAGGCCCTCGCCGGGTGGGTGCACCAGGTGCTGGCCGACTACCGCGCCGGTAGCCACGTGCCGCGCGACCCGGGCCCGATGGCCCCGCACACCCACGCCGACGGCACCTCCCACACCCACGAGGGTGACGGGGACGGCCACGAGCACGGATGAGTGAGACCGTCGCGGCCCGCGTGACCGTCGAGCGGGTCGGCGGGCGGGTGCGCCTGACCGACCTGTCCGGCGGAACGTACCTGCGGGCCCAACCCCTGGGCGTTCGGGGTGACACCGCGCGGGTGGCCCTACTGGGGACCTACGCGTTGCTGCTCGCCGGGGACGACCTGCGGATGGAGATCACTGTCGGCCCCGGCGTGTGGCTGGAGCTGGTGGAGCCGTCCGGGATGGTCGCCTACGACGCCCGGGGAGGGGCGGCGAGCTGGCGGGCCGACCTGAACGTGGCCGACGGCGCGTGCCTGGTGTGGCGCGGCGCCCCGTTCGTGGTGAGCTCGGGGGCGGACATCACCCGGCACACGCGGGTGCGGTTGTCCGGCTCCGGTCGGGCGCTGGTGCACGAGACCCTGGTGCTGGGCCGCAGCTACGAGGCCTCAGGGGGGCCGCTGCGTTCGGTCACCCGGGCCGACGTGGACGGGCGTCCGCTCCTGGTGGAGGATCTGGACCTGCGTGATCCGCTGCTGTCCGCGGCCCCGGGGGTCATGGGCGGCAACCGGGTGCAGAGCTCGACCTTCCTGTTCGGTGCCCGTCCGGAGCGATCGGTGGGTGTGCGGGAGACCCTGCTGCACGGGCCCGGCGCGCTGGCACGGGCGGTGGCCGAGCACGCCCACGAGGCGGACGCGCAGGTCGCCGACACCTGGGCGCGGTGGCGTGCGGGGTTCGCCGATCCGGTCGGGTACGAGGGCGCGGCCGGATCGGCGGACGTGTTCGCCTGAGAGCCGCACCGACCACGAACCGCACGGACCACGAAGGGCCGGGGAGCACGCTCCCCGGCCCTTCGCCGCGTTCGGCCGCAGGGGGCGTGGTGTCGGTCGGTCAACCCGATCCCTCGCCGTTCAGCCAACCGGATCCCTTCCCCCACCGTCCACCTGGCCAGCCGTTCGACAGAAGCGGACGGTCGGCTGTCGGACCACTGGCCGGACGACCCTCCTCAGGGTCAGCCAGCCAGCTCCCCGATGTCCACCACCTCGTGGGCCCAGGCGTCCAGCAGCGCGTGGTCGTGGCTGACCGCGAGCACGCCGACACCCTCGGCGGCGAGCTCGGACAGCAGGTGCGCGATGGTCGCGGTGGAGGCGGCGTCGAGCATGGCGGTGGGCTCGTCGCAGACCAGGTAGGCCGGGGCGGCGGCCAGCGCCCGCGCCACGCAGGCCCGTTGCAGCTGACCGGCCGAGACCTGGTCGGGGTACCGGTCGAGCAGGTCCGGGGTCAGGCCCACCCGGCGCGCCAGCTCGGCGGCGCGGTCGGCCGCCTCCACGCCGCGCGGACCGGACCGGCCCCGCGCGGAGAACGGTTCCGCGATGATCCGCCGCAGCGGCATCCTCGGGTCCGTGGCCGCTCCGGGCGACTGGTGCAGCAGACCCAGCCGACCGTCCATCCGACCCCGCCGGGTGGACAGTGACCGGTCGTCGACCAGCACCGTTCCCTCATCGGGTGGGCGCAGGCCGGTGAGGATCCGGGCCAGGGACGACTTGCCACTGCCGGACGGGCCGGTCAGCCCCAGGACGCGGCCCGGAGCGACGGCCAGGCTCGCTCCCCGCAGGACCACCCGGCCCCCGTAGCGGCAGGTGACGCGGTCAGCCACCAACGACATCGGTCTCTCCCGTCCGGTCGGCGAAGGTGTGGTCGGCGGGCAGGTCGGTCAGCTCCGGTGGCAGCCCCGGCAGCGGGTGCAGCCCGTGCGCGGGCAGCGCCGCCATCAGGGCCCTGCCGTAGGGGTGTTCGGGTTCGGACAGCACCCGCCGGGCGGGGCCCTGTTCCACGATCCGCCCCGCGTACATCACCGCCACGTGGTCGGCCACCTCCGTCGTCTCCAGTGCCTGGAGGTCGTGGGTGATGACCAGGACGGCCGTGCCGGAGTCGGCCACGCGTCGCAGCAGGTGCAGGACCTGCGCGGCCAGTTCCGGGTCCAGCCCCGCGGTGGGCTCGTCGGCCAGCAGCACCCGGGGTCGGCCGGCGAGCGCGGCGGCCGTCACCGCCCGCACCGCCATACCCCCGGACAGCTCGTGCGGGAACAGTTCCGCCGCGTCGGCCTCCAGACCGACCCGCTCCAGGAGTCCGGGGACCGACTCCTCGGTGCCCAGCGCGGAGATCACCTCGGCGATCTGCGGTCCCACCCGCCGCACCGGAGTGAAGGTTCCGGCCCCGGACTGGGCGGCCCACCCGATCGTGCGCCCTCGGAGCGCACGCCAGGCGGGTTCGTCGGCGCCGAGCATCTCCCGGCCGTCGATCAGCACGCTCCCGGAGGCGCGGGTCCACGCAGGTGAGAGACCACACAGGGTCGAGGCCAGCGTGGACTTTCCGGAACCGGACTCCCCGACCAGGGCGGTCAGTTCGCCCGCGCGCAGGTCGAGGTCGACCTCCGTGGCAGCGTGCACCCAGCGGCCGTCGTCGGTCGGCAGCCGCAGGGTCAGGGACCGTACCCGGACCAGGGGAGGGGCGGTGCCGCCCGGGTCCCCGTCGTCCGGCCCCTCGCCGCCCGGGGGCACGGTGACCTGTGGCGGGACCGAACCGCGTCCGCGCCGCCGACCGGGACGTCCGCCGTCCAGCGCCCGGCTCAGTCCGGCCACCGACAGCGTGGTGGCCACGAGCACACCGGCCGGGGCGGCCAGCGTCCACCAGGCCCCGGTGAACACGTCGCCGCGCGCGACCTCCAGCAGGGTGCCCAGGCTGGCCTCGTCGGGTGAGAGGCCAAGGCCCAGGAAGCTGAGCGTGGACTCGTGCCAGACGGCGTGCGGGACCAGCATCACCAGACCCACCGTGGCCTGCGGGAGCGCGGCGGGCAGCAGGTGCCGGTACAGCACCTGTCCCCGGGAGGCGCCCCACAGGTAGGCGGTCTCGACGTAGTCCGAGGAGCGCACCGAGAGCATCTCGGCGCGCACGACGCGGGCGATCTGCGGCCAGTGGGTGAGTGCGATCGACGCGATGATCGCGGGCAGTGATCCGGGGTAGAGGGCGACGATGACGACGCCGATCAACAGGTGGGGCAGCGCGTTCACCCCGTCGGTGGTGCGCATGAGCAACCGGTCGACCCGGCCGCCCGCGGTGGCGGCGACCGCTCCGACCGCCACCCCCAGCACCGTGGCCACCACGGCGCACACCGGCGCCACCAGGAGCGACACCCGCAGCCCCTCGGCGGAGCGAACGAACAGGTCGTAGCCGGAGTGGTCGGTGCCGAACCACTGCCCCGGGCCGGGTGGCAGCAGGGCCTGGGCGAAGTCGGCCGTCTGGGTCCCGGCCCACCAGGGGACGAGGACGGCGTAGCCGACGAGGGCGGTCAGGGTCGCGGCGGGCAGGAACCGGACGGTGGGGCGTCGACGCGGCCGGGTGGCCGTCGCGCTCGTTCCGGGGTCGGGCTCAGACATCGGCGCTCACCCTCGGGTCCAGGAACAGATAGGTGGAGTCGGCCAGCAGCGATCCGAGCAGCACCACGGCGGTGGTGGCCAGGGTGAGGGCGGCCAGTAGCGGGAAGTCGAGCGACTGCGCCGAGGCGACCAGGGCCGCGGCGATTCCCGGCCAGGCGAAGATCTCCTCCACCAGCACCGCGCCCACGACGAGTTCGGGCAGTCGCGCCCCCACGATCGTCACGAGGGGGGCGAGCGAGACCGGCAGCACGTGCCCGGTGACAACCCTGACCGGGGACACACCGCGCGCCCGGGCGGCACGGACCGGCTCCGACCCCCGGGCGCGCGCCACGGCGGTGCGCACCGCCAGCAGCAGCCACGGGATCTGGGTCAGGGCGAGGGTGCAGGCGGGCAGCACCAGGTGGGCCACCACCCCGCCGAACGTGGGGGCCTCGCCCGGGGCGGCGGCCCCCGCCACCGGGGCCCAGCGCAGGATCACCGCGAACACGGTGACGGAGCCCAGGGCGAGGACGAACGGGGGGACCGCCTGGACCAGGACGCCGACGCGCGTGACGATCCGGTCCGGCCACGACCCCGGGTGGAGCCCGGCGACCGTGCCCCACACCAGGGCCGACAGCACGGCCACGACCAGGGCGGTGCCGGAGAGCAGCAGGGTCCACGGGAGCCGCTCGGCGAACACCTCGGAGACCGGCATCGCGTACCCCCGGGACCAGCCGAGGTCCCCTTGGAGCAGGTCGGTGGCCCAGGACCACCAGGCCCGCCACCAGGGGACGTCGAACCCCAGCGCGGTGCTGAGGGACTCCCGCTGCTCATCGGTGGTCCGCTGGTAGCCCGCGCCCAGGTAGGCGGCGAGCGGGTTGAACGGGGAGCGCGCGGCGAGCAGGAAGACCAGCGCGCTCAGTCCCACGAGCATCGGGAGCCCGATGGCGACGCGGCGCGCCACCAGCCCCGCCAGCTCGCGGCGGCGGTCCCGCCACCGGGTCCGGTGCGACCGGATCCGGTGGACGGGGGAGGAACTCATCGACGCCACTCGGCGAGGTTCCACCACGGACCCCAGGAGACCCCGTGGGCGTGGGGTTCGAGCACGAGCGGGCCGCGGTCCCACTCGTCCTCGGCGGCGACGTAGGTGTGGTCGACGAACGCCATGAACACGTACGTGGGGTTCTCGACGTAGGCCTGCTGGACCCGGTGGTAGGCCTCGACGCGCTCGTCGGGGTCCAGGGTCCGGCGGGCCTCCTCCAGGTCCTCGTCGACGCCCGGGATGGCGAAGTCGCCCGGGTTCTCGTAGGTGGGGGTGTCGGCCTCGCGCGTGTGCAGGGTGGCGTACACCTGGGTGTCCAGGTCGTAGGGCTTGTCGCCGCCGCCGAGCAGGATGCCGGCCCCGGTGGAGTTCTCGCCCATCTCGTCCCAGGAGGCTCCCTGGATGTCGACCTCGATCCCCAGCGGCTCCATCTCGGCGGCGAAGGCCGTGGCGAGGTCGCGGCGCAGGTGGTCCGAGGCCAGGTAGTACAGGGTGAACTCGGCGCGGTCGCCGTCACGGACACGGACGCCGTCCGGGCCCTCTGCCCAACCGGCCTCGTCCAGGAGTTCGGCGGCGGCGTCGGGGTCGAACGCGAAGACGGCCTCCGGGTCGTGCGCCTCACCGTAGACGTCCGGGACCGGGGTGTGCGCGGGGCGCCCGTGACCGGCGAGCACGTTCTCCACGATCCCGTCGCGGTCCACCCCGAGGTTCATCGCGAGCCGGGCGTCCGGGTCGGCGGTGAAGGGGTGGTCCGAGGGGAGGGAGAGGCCGCGCCACTCGGCGGTGCGCACGGGCAGGACCTCGGAGCCGTCGACGTCCGCGAAGGTCTCGGCGGTCACCGGGGGGAGCACGGTGCCGTCGATGTTGCCCGCCCGCATGCGCTGGGCCCGGGTGTTGTCGTCGGGGACGGAGAGGATGACCAGCTCGGTGACCTCGGGCGCGGTGCCGTGGTACTCGGGGTTGGCCTCGAACACGGCCTGGTCGGCGCTGAGGTCGGCCAGCACGTAGGGGCCGGTGCCCACCGGTGCGCGGTTGCGCTCGGAGTCGGCGGCCGGGCCCGGGGTGATCTCCTCGGACGGGGTGATGCCGAGGGTCAGCCGCGCGGGCATGGCGTAGTAGGGGTAGTTGAGGGTGAAGCGCACGGTGTGGTCGTCGACTGCGGTGACCGACTCGATCATCGAGTAGGAACCGGCGACCTCCGACGCGGTGTCGGGGTCCAGCACGGCGGAGTAGGTGGCCACCACGTCGTCCGCGTCGAGGGCGGAGCCGTCGGAGAAGGTGACGTCGGTGCGCAGCTCCACGTCCCAGACGGTGTTGTCCTCGTTGGGTTCGGGAGCGGAGGCGGCGAGGGCGGGGACCAGTTCGGGAAGCGCGTCGTCGCCGGAGGACTCGGGGCGCAGGAGGCCCTCGAAGATCGGGGAGACGCCGAGTTCGCCGTAGCCGTTCACCGGGTCGAACTCACCGAGGGGCTGGGCGTCGGCGAGGACGATACGGGTCGGGGTTCCCGTGGCGTCGGCCTCGGTGGAGCCGGTGCAGGCGGTCAGCAGGAGGGTCGGGGCGAGGGCGGTCGCGAGGAGGGCGCGTGTCGGGACGGTTCCGTTCATTCAGTGCTTCCTTGTGGGAGTCGTGTTCTTTCGATGGCGAAAGGTTGACCATCTGATCAGATGATAAGGTATCGATCGTTCCCCTCGGCCGAGTGTCCGACCAGGCCCCCTGAACCGGAGGCGGCGCCCGACCGCCCCGTGAGGCCGGAGACGACGGCCACCCTCCGGGGCCCGATCGGGGATAATGGACCCGATGACCTCCCACAGCGATGCCTCTTCGGAGCACCACATCGACATCGGAGCCTGGGCGGACCGCTTCCGTCTGCTCGGCGATCCGACCCGCCTGCGCCTGCTGGCCGCGATGCACCAGGCGGGCCCGGCGAAGGCCTCGGTCGGGGAGCTCGCCGCGACGGCCGGGATCACCGACGTCGCCGCGTCCCAGGCCCTGAGGACCCTCCGCCTCCAGGGCTGGGTCCAGGACGAACGGGACGGGCGCACGGTGCGCTACACGCTCGTCGACACCACGGTGCACTCGCTGCTGCACCTGATGGGCGCCGAACACTGAGAACGCCGTCGGGGCGGGCGCTTCACGCACCGACCCGGCGGCGTCACCTGTGGACTTCCCGGCGGCGGACTCCGGGCCGAACCGCCGGTGCCCTGTGGATGAAGCCGATGAAGTCCGCGGGTTCGGCAGGCTCGACCGGCACCCTGCTCCGTCCGAGCCTTCGTCGACCCGGAACAGCTGCCGGAGACCTCGGTGGCCACGACGAGCCCCGGCACGCCCGGGACCGGTGAGTCATCGGCGCTGATGAGGCTCGGCCACTCCGCGCCCCCGAACCGCCGGTGTCCTGTGGATGAAGCCGGTGAAGCCCGTGGGTTCGGCAGGCTCGACCGGCCTCCTGCTCCACCCGGACCCGCTCTCCGGCACCGCCCGTCTCACTCCCAGGCGAGACGGCGGGCCGTGGTCACCTCCAGGGGGGAGCCGCCGAAGTGGGCGGCGAGCAGGGCCCGCCCCTCGTCGGAGCGGGTGTGCACCACCGAGCCCCGGGACACCCACCGACACCACGCCCGCTCGAACGCGAGCGCGCCCTTCCGGTTACGGCCCAGGGCGGAGGGCACCGCGTGGAAGACCGGCACGGTCGTGTCCGTCGGCGTCACCCCGGAACCCTCACCGGTCCCGTCCCCCTCCTGGGCGGTGAGGACGTGCCGGGGGACCAGATAGCGCAGGTCGCCCACCAGCGGGCCCAGGGTCTCGTCGAGTGACTCGGCGAACAGCTCCGCCGAACCCGGGTCGGCGAGGGTGAACCGGTACACCCCGTCGGTGTCCACGTGGACGCGGACCCCCTCGGCGCCGGTGTCCGAGCGGCCCGCCCAGTGCAGCGCGTCGGCCACCGCGCACGCGTACCGCGAGGTCCCCACCGGTGCGCGGGCCAACGAGCGCACGCGAGCGGCCTCCCGCTCTCTGCGCAGGGTCTCCCGGCTGACCCGGAGGGAGTCGCGCCACCAGTGGACCAGGGCCGCCAGACCGAACCCGGCGGCCCCCGCGAGCAGCCCGAGCCCGAGGGGAGCGAACACCAGGCAGAGCGCGGCGATCGCGCCCGTGACGAGGGTGGGTGCCAGGTGCCGGGCGGGCGGTGTGTCGACCGGCTCCGGATGGATCCCCTGATCCCCCACCAGCACCTCGGGCGGCCCGGGAAGCGCCAGGTCCATGCCCGCCTCCGGGACCTCCACCGGCATCGTCCGCCCCTCGTCCACCCGGAGCGTGGGCAGCAGCACGTCCGCGTAACCCGTGCCCAGCCGCCACCGGGCCCGGGTTCCCTCGCGGTCGGCCGCGCGTCCGAGCATCCGGCGGTTGATCCGCAGCGGGTCCTCGGGCGGGTCGTACGGGGACAGTTCCGGGTCCACGTGCGCCACCCCGCTCATCACCCCGCCGTCGGCGCCCACTCCCAGGTAACCCTCGTGCTTGCGCACGAACCTGTTCCAGTCGGCGGCGCCGCGCGGGTGCCCGTGGCTCACGCACACCACCGTCCAGGTGTGCGCCACCTTCTCCGGCCACGCCGGGTCGAGGCGCAGCGCCCGTCCCCGGCTCTGAACGACCGCCGTGGGGGTGGTGGCGGTGGTCAGGTCCACCACGGTGTTCACTCCTCGCGCGTCCCACCCCTCACCGAGCAGTGCGCGCGTACCCACCAGCACCTGGCAGCCACCGGACTCCAGGAAACGCGTCACCACGCCCACCCACGTGCGGGAGGTCCACGCCCCCTCCACCGTGTGCAGGCCGTCGGTCTCGCGCAGGGTCAGGTCCACCCCGGGCAGCTCGGACCGGGCGAACTCCAGGAACGCGGCGCTCGTGCCCGGCCCGGTCGCCACGGTGCGGCCGGTGACCAGGACCGGGTCCAGGGCGCGGGTGCGCGGATCGGCGGCGAGCTGGCTGACCTGGAGCCAGGCCGACCCCGCGTCGTCGGAGAGCACGCCCCGGAGCGCGGCGGGGGAGCGGGCGGAGGCGCGTTCGTGGTCGCACAGGACCAGCGCGCGCAGCCGTGGGCCCACGGCGTCCTTCTCCGCGGCGAGGATCTCCACCGTGGCAAGGGACTTCGCGGCGCTCCGGGCCAGGACCCGGTCCACCGGTGAGGCGCCGCGACGGACACCGTTGCGTGTGAGGTGGTAGCCCACGGAGGGAAGAGCGGCGCGGACCCGGTCACGCGCCTCCCGGTCCCTCGCGGAGGACGGGTCCAGGCAGTGCCGGGCGTAGTCGCCGATCAGCGCCGTCCAGTCCTCGGCCTGCGGCGGGTGCCGGTGGCGTTCACGCACCCTCGCGCCCTCGGGCAGCGCGACCAGGCCCCGGTGGTGCAGGCGCAGCACGGCGTCGGTGAGCTCCGGTTCCCGCACGGCCAGGGCTCCCCAGTCCACACGGCCGCCCTCCCGGGCGTCCCGGGAGACGAAGCGCGCGTCCAGCCAGGGCAGGAAGTCGGTGGTGGCGAACCCGGGGGCGAGCAGGTCCGTGCACATCTCGTCGAACCTCGCCGCCTGCCCGGCCAGGTACTCGTGCTCGGTCAGCGTGGGTTCGGTGACGTGCACGAGTTCGGCGAACGGGGCCAGGTACCCGTCCCGGACCAGCGCGGGGATGGACGCCCCGGTCACGGGAGGGCCGAAGAGCCGGTCGACCAGGTCCTTCTCCGTCGCGGTGAGGCTCGCGGCGGGGGTCCCGGTCAGCCCGATCACGTGGGCGTCGGGGAGTTCGTCGAGGATCTCGGCGAGCAGGCGCCCCCACACCTGGAGGAGGTGGTGGCACTCGTCCAACAGGAGTGTGAGCGGACCGGCGCCGTGCAGGGCGTCCACCAGAGCCCGTCCGTTGGCGTGCAGTCGGTCGCGGACCGGGGTGGCCGAACGCCCCTCCTCGTCGGTCTCGGCGTCCGGGTCGAAAACGGCCAACGACTGGTAGGTGAGCACGTTGACGGCGTGCCCGAGGTCCCGTTCGCTTCCGGCGGTGCGGCCCTCGGGCCGGTCGAACCCCTCCCAGTGCCGGATCCACTGCCCCTGGATGGCGGTGTTGGGGACCAGGACCACGGTCCGGCGGCCCAGGCGGCGGGCGGCCTCCAGGCCGACGAGGGTCTTGCCGGAGCCGGGAGGGAGCACGATCCAGGTCCTTCGGGCCCCGTCCGACCAGCGCCGGTCCACCTTCGCGAGCGCCTCGCGCTGGTAGGGGCGCAGCTCGCCGGGCCAGGCGGCGCCACTCAGCGGTGCGGTGTCCGGTGCTGGCCCGCTCTCGGGCTCCCCGGTCTGTGACATCGCCCCAGCCTAGCCAGGGCGGTCCGGTGCGCCCCCGCCGGGCCCGAGCCGGACGGTGGGTCCGGGTCGGACGGTGGGCCCGCCGTCGCGGGCGGACCCACCGCGTCCCTCACTCCGAGCGCAGCCCCTCCGGGCGCATCGTGCGCAGCAGAGCGGGGATCGCCAACAGGGTGGTCAGGAACGCCACCCCCACGCCCGCGCCCACGATGACCAGGGTGTCGATCGGGGTGAAGGCCAGGGGGATCCCCGCCACCCGTTGCACCAGGAGGCCGAGCGCGGTCCCGACCGTCGCGGCCAGGGCGACGCCCAGGAGCACGGGCAGCGTGGTCTGCCACAGGACCGAGGCCACCAGCGTGCTCCGCCGCGTGCCGAAGGCGGTGAGGACCGCGTGCACCCTCCTGCGTTCGCGGACCTGCTCGACCGTGCCCACCACCAGTCCGGCGGCGATGACCGCCAGAGAGGCCAGGGCGCCAGCGATGAGCGCGTCACGCATGTTGATCATGGCTGAGTAGGTGGCGCTGAGCATGGGGAAGTCCACACGTGACGTCGGATCCAGAGCCACGACCGCGAACCTGAGCTCATCCTCCATCTCCGGGACGGACGGGTCGACTCGGATCCAGACCGAACTCCGTGTCGCGATCTCCCCTGGCAGCACGGCGGCCTCGGGGGTGGCGAGGACGACGTCCCGTGCCGTGTGCCCCCAGGTGTGCCAGGGGTGTTCGACCAGCGGTCCCTCGAACTCGGTGAGCCGGGGCACCGTCCACGCGCTCTCGGCCCTCTCGTCTTTGGGCCGGACCGTGACCGTGTCACCGGCCGCCAACCCCGGCACCCCGCTGAAGGCGTCCCCGGGGGAGCACTCCGGCAGGTCGGCCATCTGCCGCAGAGCGGCGCAGTCGGCGACGTGCACGACGACGTCGGCACCGCTGTCGGCGACGCCCCACACCGTACTGAAGGCCACGGCCTCCTCCACCCCGGGGACCTCCGACACAGCGGCGACGGGGTCGTTGTCGGCCGGAGGCATCATCAGGTCCGCCTGGATCTGGAACCCGGACCCCCCGAACTCGTCCTCCGCGTACGCCTGCGTGCGGGTCTCCGCCCGCACCACCGTCGACTCCGCCCAGGCGTTCGCGAACAGGCTCTGCAACGCGATGGCGCCCGCGACGGTCACGATGATCCCGCTGACCGCGCGCGTGGGGCCGCCGCCCGCCGCCCCGAGACGGCGCAGGGCCAGCTGGAGGGAGAGGGGGCCGCCCGAGGCGCGTCCGAAGACACGTTCCACCAACCAGGGCAGTGCGGCGGTCGTGCCGAACAGGACGGCCAGGAGCCCGATCGACACCAGGGGCAGCCACGCGGCCCCGGTCAGGCCGAGACGCCTGGTCATCTCGAAGTCCATGCTCAGGACGATGAGGACGACCCCGAGCACGAGCAGCAGCAGACGCCACCACAGCCTGGGGCTCGGCCGTTCGGCGCGGCGCACCGTGCCGAGCGGATCGACCACCACACCCTTCATGGAACCGAGTACCACCCACAGGGAGAGCATCGGGACCCCGACCAGGACCAGGAGCGCGAGCAGGGGCTGGGGTGTCACGTCGGCGGTGAAGAGTCCCGAGGACACCGAGACCGACTCCACGATCGGGCGCCCCAGGAAGAAGATCCCCGTTCCCAGAGCCAGGCCGAGCGCGACCCCGGGCAGGGTCTCACCGGCCGCGATGCGCCGGGTGGCCCGCCGGTCGGCGCCCATGAGCCGCAGCGCGGCCAGGCGGCGGTCCCGCTGCTCGCCACCGAAGCGCACGGCCGCGCCCAGGAACACCACGACCGGGGTGAGCATGACGACCACGCCCACCACGCCGATCAGCAGGATGACCGGTCCCTCCAGGACGGCACGGGGTTCGCCGCCGTACTCGGTGACGCGGATGCCGGCGTTCTCCAGGGAGAGGCCCGCGCTGCCGAGGTAGAAGGCCAGCTCGCCAGGGCCCATGAGGCCCTCGGGTCCGATCTCCCCGACGACGGTGTGGTGGCCGAACCCCTGGAGGAGGGCCTTCGCCTCGGGATCGCCGAGGAGGTCGGCCAGAGCGGGGGAGAGCACGATCTCGCCGTGGCCGGGGATCTCGGCCAACCCCGGCGGGAGCGGGGGGTTGGACCCCTCGGCGCGCACCACCCGCCCGTGGATGTCCCGCCCGTCGTACTGGGTGTCCGCGAGGCCGACCAGCAGGGTGTCGTCGCCAGCGGGGGGTTCCGGGTAAAGGGCCACCTGGTAGTCCATGCGGTCAGCGTGCCGTTGGGCCAGGTTGTCCAGGATGGTCGGCAGGGACGCGGCGAGGAGGAGGGCGGCGGTGGCCACGCCGACCCCGATCGCCGTCAGCACGGTCCGCAGGACCACCTCCCGGCCGCCGCGCAGGGACAGTTGCGCACCCAG
Organism: Nocardiopsis sp. B62; assembly: GCF_018070675.1. NCBI lineage: Bacteria > Bacillati > Actinomycetota > Actinomycetes > Streptosporangiales > Nocardiopsidaceae > Nocardiopsis > Nocardiopsis sp. B62. Next base: position 200,196 of record NZ_JAGPXK010000008.1, read on the forward strand.
CGAGAGGTCTCCGAGGATGGAGGGGCGGTCCCTCTCCGTGTCGCTCCCGCGGGGGGAGCGCTCACGCGGGCTCATCCCAGCCCTCCGACGTCCCGGGTGCGGCCGTCCCGGCACACGACCTCGCGGTCCGCGTAGGCGGCCACCCGGGGTTCGTGGGTCACCACGACGACGGCCGCCCCGCTCTCCCGGGCGGCGTCGGTGAGCATGCGGATCACCCGTTCCCCGTTCAGGGAGTCGAGGGCGCCGGTGGGTTCGTCGGCGAACACCACGCGTGGGCCGGTGATGAGGGCCCGGGCCACCGCGACCCGTTGTCCCTCACCGCCCGAGCACTCGCCGGGGGTCCTGCTCGCCAGCTCGCCCACGTCCAGTCGGTCCAGCCACTGCGCGGCCGTACGTTCGGCCCGGCGTCGCGAGCTGCCGCCCAGCCTCAGGGGGAGGGCGACGTTCTCCAGGCAGGAGAGTTCGGGGACGAGCTGGCCGAACTGGAAGAGGAAGCCGAACTCGGAGCGGCGCAGGGAGCTGAGCCGGGTGTCCGAGGTGTTCGCCAGGTCCCGCCCGTCGTACTCGATCCCCCCTTCGTCCGGGCGCACCACGCCGGCCAGGCAGTGCAGGAGGGTGGACTTCCCGGAGCCGGAGGGGCCCATGATCGCCACGATCTCACCCGGGTACAGGCTCAGGGAGGCGTCCTCCAGGGCCCTGGTGAGACCGAAGGACTTGCGTAGTCCCGACGCCACGAGCAGGGGTTTCCCGGCAGGCCCGGGGAGCTGGTCGGGGAGGGGGTGGGGGGTGGGAGGGGTCATCGACCGCGCACCTCCCCGGCGAGGTCGTTCAGTCGGGCGGCGGTGAGTTCGAGCCAGCGCAGGTCGGCTTCGAGGTGGAACAGCGCGTGGTCGCAGATGAGCTGGTCGGAGAGGTCCCCGCCGGTCTTGCGGCGGGTGAGTTCGCGCATCTGGCGCAGGTGCTCGGCGCGTTGCACGTCGAGGATCTGATCGGCCGGTCGGCCGGTGAGGAGGGCCAGCACGACCTTGGTGTACAGGGTGCTCTGGAGGTAGGGCTCAGGGGTCTCCGGCTGGGTGAGCCACTGCTCGACGTCGGTGACCCCGGCTTCGGTCACGGTGTACCGCTTGCGTTCGGGTCCGGCGCCGGGCTCGACGGCGTCCACCTCCACGAGCCCGTTCTTGAGGAGACGCGAGAGGGTCGCGTAGACCTGCCCGTAGGCCAGGGGCCGTTTGGTGGCGAAGCGCTCGTCGTAGGCGCGCTTGAGGTCGTATCCGTGCTGGGGGCGGGTTTCCAGCAGCCCCAGGAGAGTCTGGCCGAGTGACATGGGTCGACTATACACACGAGGTATACATGGCATGTATAGAGGCCGAGGCGGCTGCACGGTCCAGGGGGGCGGGAGGGGCGGCCCGGAGGCAGGGTGCGGATTCCGGTCACCGGAACGGAGGCTGGCCGGGGGGATCACCGGTGCGGGTGGTGTTGCCCAGGGGACAACGCGCCTGGGCGGTGGTGCGTGAGGCCACGACGGGGTTCCGTGAGCCGGAGGCGTTCCGGAGGCGCCAGTGCGTGCGGCGTCGGCGGTGTCGGCCGGGCGTCACCGGTTCGGGCACGCGGGCAGGGGCCAACGGCCCGGCGCGCGAGTAGGGGCCGCGGGCCGGGAAGCCGCCCGGCCGTCAGTGCTGGTGCTGCTCGTCCTGTCTCGCGACGCGCTGGGCGTCCTCCTCGGCGCGGGCGGCGCGGCGCAGACGATGCCAGGAGGTGGCCCAGCGCAGGCGCTCGCCCTCGTCGGTGCCCACACAGGCGGTGACGAAGGCCATCAGGAACACGTACCCGGGCAGACCGGTGCCCTCCAGCGCACGCTGGAACTTGGCGGCGCTGACCACGCCGCCGCACTTGTACTCCAACTCCAGGTACGACCAGCCGCCAGCCCAGGAGAGGTAGCGGCGCATGGTGAGGAGGAACTCGGCGGGGGTCCGCGCGTCCATGGGGTTGGGGCGCCGCTCGGGATCGGGGCGCACGCTCTCGACGGGCTCGATGGGGAGGGTCATGTCCTCGGAGGGGACGCGGTCCAGCCAACCGGTCCGGTGCGGTGCGCGGTTGGGTCCGGTCGGTTCGAGGAGTCCCGGGACACTCACACGGTCTCCTTTTCGGCGGTCGGTGGCGACGGCCTGGGTCATGGAAAAGACTCTCCAGTACCCGTGGGTCACGGGTACGGGCAAGGGGGTCAAAGAGAGCCGACCTTCTGACGGTGCGTTGTGGCGGGAACGCTCACTGGCCGGTTGCAGGGAATCTACCCGAAGAAGACGAAACGCGAAAGCGACCGGCGCTCGGGTCCGTGCGAGGCGTACGTCTCTTTTTCGAGGTGAGGGCCTCAAGGTGCGGTGTTCCGTTGGGAAGTTCTCTCAGAAAACGGATTCCCGGTGATCGGTGGCCCCATTACAAACGTCAGCAATGCCGGGAACATTCTTTTCCCAGTTCACTCGGGCACCACTGGGAAATGATCTTTCATTTCTGACAGATTCGGCGGCCGGAACTCCCACTTTCGGGTGTCCGTAACCCGGCGAGCGGTCAGGGGGTCCACCAGAGGGCGGTGGCGTCGTCCCGGACCTTGCCTCTCGGGAACCGTTGGCCGGAGGGGTCGGCCGCCTCCAGCTCCCGGACCCGGTTCACCAGTGCGGCGGGCCCTCGGTGCCGGACCAGCTCGAACGCGCCCTCCCAGGGCAGGTCCCCGAACACCTCCACGGCGCGGCCTGCTCCGTCGGTCATCGCCAGGAAGGGGCTCAGGGGAGCCGTCCCGACCACGGCCTCCTCGGCGGCGCGGGGGTCGGCGCCCGCCGTCCAGAAGCCGCCCGTGACGTTGCGCCAGGCGCGGATGGCCTGCCCGGGACCCACCCGGGGCCTCAGGTCGTCGAGCCGCGTGTCAGCGATCAGCCGGACCCCGCCGTCGGCCTCGGTGAGCAGCACGGCGTCCGACAGCACCAGGTACTCCAGGTGGTCCGCCTCGATCCGGACCGCCGCGACCGTGGCCGAGGGAGTCTCCTGGAGGCCGAGGTCGCAGGTCCCCTCGTGCAGGGACGACACGGTGGTGATCGCCTCCGCCAGCGCCTCACGCGGGGCGGCGCCCTCGTCGAGCGCGGCCAGCAGCAGGGACCCGAGGCGCCGGGTGTGCCAGGAGACCCCGTGCGAGCAGCCGTCGTCCAGATCGGTGGGGGCGCTCACCCCGTCGAGCAGCACCGCGACCGTGGCGGTCGCGGCGGCGAAGTCCTCGTTCGGGCGGTCGGGGCGCCCGGGCGCGGTGGCGATGTGGAAGGGCACGAGCCCCCTCCTACCCGCGACAGGCGGGCCGACACGGCCCGGGGGCAGGAGGGGGCGGGGTTTCGGTCAGCGCACGACCACGGTGTCGTACACGTCCATGTGGCCCTGCTCCCACAGCCAGTCCATGGCGGCCAGGCTCACTCGGGCGCAACCCTTGGAGGCGGGCTGGGCCGGAACGCTGGGGTACCCGTGCACGGCGATGCCGCCGTTGAAGTACTTGGGCCGGTACAGCGCGCCGTAGGGCCCCGGGTCCCAGGAGTCGACGTCACGGAAGACCGAGTACTCACCCGTGGGCGTGGTGGCGATCCGCTCGGAACCGTCGGAGCCCTCGTAGGGCTGGCCGGAGCCGGTGGACGTGTGGATGACCTTCTCGACCTCGCCGCTGACGACCACCAGCAACAGCTGGCGTTCGAGGTCGATCTCCACGGCCGTGCCCGCGCTCGTGGCGGACGGCACCGTGCCCTCCTCCAAAGCGGCGCGGGTGGCGGGGCCGACGAGACCGTCGCGGTCGATCCCGGCGGCCTTCTGGAGCGCGATCACGGCGTGCTCGGTGTGCGGTCCGAACTCGCCGTCCACGCCGTCGATCCAGTAACCGAGTGCGGACAGTCTTTCCTGGAGGGCGTTCACCTGGGCGCCGGAGTCACCCTTGCGAAGGTCGGTCGTCACGTCCGCGGCGGAGGACGCCGAGGCGGTGGGGGTGGTCGGGACGGCGTGCGCGGGGCTGGCGAGCAGCGCCGAGCCCACCGCCAGGGCGCAGGCCGCCCCGAGGGTGAGGGTCGTGGTGCGGACTGTGTTCCTTGCGAAGTGTGATCGGGGGGAAACCATAGGTTCCATTTACCCACAACTCCGCCGCCGTCCCGGATTCGGGGCGGCGGACGTCCCCGCGGCGGGTCACTCGAAGCGTGAGCTGCGCACCGGTCCGGAGGTCGACACGGGCAGACGCGGCCCCCGCGCCCAGTGGTCCGCGACGGCCGCGGCGAAGGTCGGCAGCGCGGCGTCCCGGTCCTCGGTCCCGGCGGCGACGACCCGATCGGCCAGCTCCTCCTCGGGTGACTCGTCGGCGGGGACCTGCTCCACCTCGCCGTCCACCACCCGGAGGTGGTCGCCCCACGGGGGCATGACGTTCTGGTGCAGCAGGGAGACGACGTCGGCGGTGGCGCCGGGCGGCGAGGTCCAGCAGGAGGCGTGCTCGAACAGGATCTGTCCGGGCGCGCGGGGCACCAGCGCGCGCAGCAGGTCCGGATCCGAGTCGGTGAGGTCGTAGGCGACCACCAGGGCGTCCGAGCGCTCCGGGTCCACCGGGACCACGGGCAGGTCCAACAACCGGGCGGCGGCCAGTCCGAGGACACGGCTGGAGCGGTCCGGCAGCGGCATGACAGCGTCCGGTCGGCTCCCCGTGGCCTCCAGCACCGTGGCCAGGTCACGGATCCCGGTCCGGCACGCGTCGTAGGAGTCGCCGAGGTGGGCGTACCGGCCGTTCATGCCTTCGTCCAACCCGTGCGGGGAGATCTGCCCGAGGATCGCCCCGGTCAGAGCGAACTGCCATCCGCGCAGGTCACGGTCGCCCAGGGGGCCCGCCGCCCGGGCGGCACCGGCGCGCTCCACCATGCGGGTGATCCGGTCGTGTGCCAGGTCCCAGCCGTCGTCCTCGGGCGTGGACAGGCGGGCGAGGACCTCCTGTGCGGTCTCCACGTCCCCGGAGCACAGGGCGTTGTAGGCGAGCAGGTAGCCGCCCGGCCAGTCCGGTAGGCCGTCCTCCCAGGCTCGCAGCTCGCGGACCGCGTCGCCGTGCCGCTCCTGGTCCTCCAGGGCCGAGACCAGTTCCCACAGGGCGGGGGCGGCGGAGGGGGCGAGCCGACGTGCCGCGCGCAGGGCCGGGACCGCCAGGTGCGGGGCGCCGACCTCCAGGCACTCGAAGCCGAAGTCGTAGCAGGCCTGGGCGCTGCCGGGATCCGCCCGCAGCGCCCCGGAGACGGTCGAGAGGTCGTCGAGGCCCAGGCCGTCGGCGACCGCCGAGGTGAACTCGGCCAGGTCCCCCAGCGGCAGGTCGTCCGACGCGTTCCTCAGCGAGCGCACGGCCGCAGGGGCGTCTCCCGCCTCCAACAGCTTCCAGGCGCCGGGGAGTGCCGATGTCATGGGTGGTGCCCTTCGCTCCGGGGACGGTCCCCGCCCGGACCTGGTGCGGTCGGCTGCGGGGAGGGTGGCGACGCCGGTCCCGACCCTACAAGCACCCCGTGCCGGACGCCGCCCCTCGTGGGGACGCCCAGGTGGGTGGCTGGGGCGGCCCGTTCAGGGGAGGTCGATCACGTCGGTCACGTCGATGTCGATCCGCGCCACCCGCAGGCCCAGCCGGTCCTCGACGAAGGTGCTCATGTCGCGGCGGGCCCTCGCGGTGGCGTCGGGGATGACGGTTCCGGTCAGGACCCGGGCGGTGGCGGTGACGACCAGACCCTCCGGGGTGTCCTCGATCCGGCAGCGGCCCAGGAGCAGCCCTCCGGCCGGGTCCACCCGGGCGCGCAGCATCGCGGAGACCGCCGAGTGGCGGACGCGTGTGTCCCCGGGGGTGCCGCCCGAACCGGTGTCGGGCAGTCGGAGCGTGCCGCGTGAACGCCCCTCGGCGCGCACCACGCTCATGACGTCGTCGAGGAGACCGGGCGGCGCGGTGACCTCCCGGTCGTCGTCCAGCGCGGCGTCGAGGGCCGAGAGCAGGGGCCGGAACTCGTCGGCGGCCGCCCGGCAGTGCGGACAGGTCCGCTCGTGCGCGGTGACGGTTCCCGCCCTGAGGTGCTCCAGGAGCGTGTCGGCGGAGGTGCCGCAGGGCAGCTGTTCGTGGTCGTCGGACGGGTCTACCGCCATGGTTCGAGCGCCTCCACGAGATGGGTACGCGCGCGGTGGATGCGCCCGCGTACGGCGGTCGGGGTCGTGTCGACGATCTCCGCTATCTCCTCATATCCCAATCCTTCCATCTCTCGGAGAACCCAGCAGATCCGCTGTGGGGGTGGCAGCCCGGACAACGCCTCGCGCAGGGCCTCGTGGAGGTCGGTGGCCAGAGCGCTGTCGGCGGGGCCGGCGCCGCGTTCCCTCAGCCCCTTGTGGTCCTCCTCTGCGGGGTCCTCGGGGCGGCGGGCGCGCAGGGCGTTCAGCGCGAGGCGGCCGACCATCCGGTACAGCCAGGCGGGGAACGCCTTCGGGTCCCGGAGGTCGGGCAACCTGCGCCAGGCCGTGATGAGGGCCTCCTGCGCGGCGTCCCTGGCCTCGGCGGCGTCGCCGAGGGTGCGCAGAGCGATGCGGTAGACGGCGTCCTGGTGGCGGCGCACCAGGATCTCGAAGGCGCGGTCGTCGCCGTCCTGTGCCCGTTCCACGAGCACGCTCTCCGGTAGTGCGGTGTCCGTGTGCATCTGCGGAGTCCAGCTCCCGAACCGGTCGACTACCTGTCGTCAGAAGTTGACCACATTACGCAAGAACGCGGCCGTGGCCAGTGTGCCTCAGGTCACAATGATTTTCGCGTGAGCCCACGCCCCCCAGCCGTGTCCTCCACATGACGGCCCGAACACAGCACGACGGGAAGGGCCGCACCGACACCGTCCAGACCGACTCACAGGAGCACCACATGGCAGCCAAGGACCCCAACACCGCCCGCGCCGACATCCACGAGGCCCCCACCCCGGCCGTCCTGGACACCACCTCGTCCGGCCGCACCGACCGCAGCCCCGAGCGCTCCGGCGACAACGGCCGCACCGACATCGCCGACCACGTCGTCGCCAAGATCGCCGGGATGGCCGCCCGCGAGGTGCGCGGCGTCCACCAGATGGGCGGGGGAGCGGCCCGCGCCTTCGACGCCGTCCGCGAGCGGATCCCCGGCTCCACCTCCACCAACGCCGCTGCCCGCGGCGTGTCCGTCGAGGTCGGCCAGACCCAGGCGGCCGTCGACATCAACCTGGTCGTCGAGTACGGAATCTCCATCCCCGACCTCGCCGGGGTGGTGCGCCGCAACGTCACCGCGGGCGTGGAGCGCATGACCGGCCTGGAGGTCACCGAGGTCAACGTGACCGTCGACGACATCCACCTGCCGGACGACGAGACCACCGCCCAGGAGTCCCCGTCCGAGCCGCGCGTCCGCTGACGCCGCTCCCCCCATCGCAGTCACAGCACCTAAGGAGCACGAACGATGTGGTCGATCGTCGGACTGGCCTACGGGTCCTTCCTCGGCCTGGTGGCCTACTTCGGCGGGTTCGGAGCCTTCCTCCTCGTCCTGCTCCTCGGAGCGGTCGGGTTCCTGGCCGGGCGCGCCTACGCGGGGGAGACGGACCTGTCACCCCTCTTCTCCCGTGAGCGCTCGGGTGGGGACGCGCGATGGTGAGCGCCCCGTTGAGCGTCCCGGTGATCGATCCGGAGGCGGGCGGCCCGGCGGGTGTCCGCCCGGCCGCCCCCGGGCCCGACGCACGCGCCGCCCGCCGAGTAGCGGTCCGCACCTTCCGGCCCCGGCGGTCCACCGCCGCCGTCCTGGTCAGTTCCGTCACGGCGCTGGTCGCCGGGGTGGCCGCCGCCGAGGTGATCGCCGCGCTGGTTGGTAGTCCGCTCCGGATCCTGCCGCTGGAACGGGTCGCCGAGCCGACCGCAGGCGTCCACTGGGACGGCCCGGAGATGCTCGCCGCCTCGGCGGTCACCGCCGTCGTCGGCCTCTTCCTGCTGCTCACCGCGCTCGTCCCAGGGAAGGGCAGCCACATGGTGCTGCGCACCGACGACCGTGACCTGGTCGTCGGCCTGTCCCGGCGAGGGCTGCGCCACCTGGCCGAGACCACCGCCCGGGAGGTGGCCGGGGTCACCGGCGCGCACGCCCGGGTCCGGCGCCGAACCGTCCGGATCACCGCACGCGTCCCCACGCCGGTCGACCCCGGGCTGCGGGCACGGGTGGAGGACCGGGTCCGCGGCCGACTGCTCGAACTCGACCCCACCGGGCCGGTGCGCGTGCGCGCCAGGCTCCGGAGGGTGGAAGGAGGCCTCCGGTGAGGCGCTACCCGCACCGTTCGGCACGCCGGACCGCCCGGGGGAACCGGCAGGGCCTGGCCCTGGTCGGCGTGGTGCTGACGTCGGTGGGGGCCGTGGTCCCCCTGCTCGTGTACGGGCCCTTCGACTCCCTTCCGTCGGGTGTGGCCGGGGAGACGCTCGGATCGGTGGTCGGACGACTCTCCCCCCATCTGTCCGCGCCGTGGGTTCCGTACGCGGCCGCCGCGCTGGCTGTGGTGGTGACGGTGTTGTCCCTGCGGTGGCTGCTCGTCCAGGGGCGCACCGCGCGGGTGTCCTCGCTCCGCCTCGACGAGGGGGACCGGGGACGCACCGACGTCGCGGCCCGCGCCGCCTGCTCCGCCCTGGCCAGGGAGATCGGCGGCTACGCGGGGGTGCGCCGGGGGCGGGCCCAGCTGACCGAGTCCCCCAACGAACCCTGTCTGCACCTGGACCTCGTCCTGGCCGAGGACGCCGACCCTGTCGCCGTCTGGCGACGGTGCCGCGACGAGGCCCTCGTCAGACTGCGGCTCTCCCTGGGCCTGGAACGGCTGCCCACGGTGCTGCGGGTCTCGGTCTCCGGGCAGCCCTCCGGCCGCGAACTCGCCTGAACCGGCCGCGAACTCGCCTGAACCCGCCGCGCACGCGTGCGGGATCAGGCTGAGCGACGGGGGTGGTGTGGGCCCCGGGTCACTGGGGAGGACCCGGTGCGGCCCCCACCCCCGTCCGAATCTCAGCCGTCTCTTCTGACCGGCTCGTCGCGCGCGGCTTCGCGGGCTCTCCGCCCGCCGTACACGCAGCGGCGCATCAGCTGGTCGAGCGGACCCGGCCGGTTCCGGACCTCCAGCCAGGCCGCCAGCACCAGGCTGACCGACCACGCCAGAGCCGCCGCCAGCAGTGCGCCGAAGGGACCCGCCTGGGTACCCAGACCGACCAGGTCCGGGTGGAGCATCACCGCGACCAGCACGGAGTTCAGGATGTAGAAGGTCAGCGAGCGCTGGCCCATCGCGGCGACCGCCCCGGCCAGCGGGCCCTTCCGGCGTTCCAGCCGGGTGCCCCACAGGGCGAAGAGCGCCGCGTAACCGGCGCCGCCGAGCACTCCGCTGAGCACCTGGAGGCCCATGTACAGCCCCTCGGTGAGTGTCCCCGGGGAGAGCACGCCCTGCACGGTCAGCGCGACGGGCAGCGCGCCCAGCACGGAGACCGAGGTGCACACGACCGCCACCCGGGTGAGGAAGCCCCGGTGCGCTTCGGGGTCGTCCAGCAGACCGGCCCGACCGGCCCGGTAGCCCAGCACCACCAGGATCAGCAGGGGGAAGGCGATGGCGATGAACACCGGCCCGAACGGCAGGAAGACCAGCCGCTCGAACCAGTCCCCGGCGGTGAGGTAGCCGGGAACGAGCGCGTAGTCGTCGGCGGCCGAACCGTCCGCCATGACCATGCCGACCATCCCGATCGGCACCGTGACCACGTAGAACACCGCGAACACCACGGCCGCGCGCACGATGGCCCGGTTGGAGCGCAGCAGCAGCCACCCGGTGACCAGCGCCGCCAGCCCGTACGAGGTGAGGATCTCGCCGGGGAAGACGAGGAACGCGTGGACGAAGCCGAACAGCAGCAGGAAGCCGCCGCGCCGCCGCAGCAGACGCCGGACCTCCCGCTCAGGTGTGCCCCTGTCCAGCTGCCGGGAGACCATCCAGGCCATCCCGTAGCCGAAGAGGATCGCGAACATCGGGAAGGCCCGGTTGTCCAGGAACAGGGTGGTGAGCAGCGAGGCCGCCCGGTCCTGGAGCGGGTACCCCACGACGTCCGTGCCGAACCCGGCCCCGACGTACACCCCCGCGTAGGCCATCGCGATGAGCAGGAGCATGGCGCCGCGTGCCAGGTCCGGGGCCAGCCTGCGCGGGGCCCTCGGAGGGAGCCCGCCCTCCGTTGCTGCCGACATGTCGGTTCTTCCCCTCTGTTTGGTGTCACGCCCCCTCTGTTGCCGCCACCTCTGGGAGCCTGGTGGCAGTCTCCGCCAGCCGGTCGGTGCGGGACATCGGCCGACCGGCCAGCCGATCGGCCAGAACTGGGTAGGCAGGAGGTGGGACGCGGCGCGCCTCGGGGCGCGCGGTGCCCGGCCGAGGGATCCCAGAACCAGGAGGCGGCATGAGCCGGTTCTTCATGAACGAACGCGAGACCCTGGTCGAACAGGCGTTGGAGGGGCTGGTCGAGGCCCACGGCGGACTGGTCGACGTCCATACCGACCCCCTCTTCGTCACCCGGCGCACGCCCGCCAGGGGCAAGGTCGCCCTGCTGTCCGGAGGGGGCTCGGGTCACGAACCCCTGCACACCGGATTCGTGGGGACGGGGATGCTCGACGCCGCCGTGCCCGGCGACGTGTTCGCCAGCCCCACCGCGCTCCAGGTGCGCGCCGCCATCCGGGCCGTGGACGCTGGCGAGGGCACCGTGATGGTCGTCAAGAACTACACCGGCGACGTCCTCAACTTCTCGATCGCCGCCGAACTCCTGGCCGAGACCCACCGGGTCGAGCAGGTGCTGGTCGACGACGACCTCGCCACCCAGAGGGAGGACGACGGCGGCCCCGGACGCCGGGGCACGGCGGCCGTGGTGGCGGTGGAGAAGATCTGCGGTGCGGCGGCCGAGGCCGGGGCGCCCGTCACCGCGGTGAAGGCGCTCGGCCAGGACGTGGTGGCGCGTTCGGCGACGCTCAGCGTGGCTTTCGAGGCCTGCACCAACCCGATGACCGGGAAGCGCTCCTTCGAGCTGGAGCCCGGCCGGATGGAGTTCGGCGTGGGCATCCACGGCGAACGCGGCATCGAGACCCGCACCGCCCCCGAGGCCGCCGCACTGGTGGAGAGCCTGGTCGGGCCCCTCGTCGAGTCGGTGGGGATCGGGCGGGGCGACCGGGTCCTGGCGATCGTCAACGGGCTCGGCGCCACCCACGGCCTGGAGCTGGGCGTGGCGGCCCGTGAGACCCGCAGGGTGCTCGACGGACTGGGTGTGACCATCGCGCGGTCGCTCGTGGGGCCGTACGTCACTTCACTGGACATGAAGGGGCTGTCGATCACGCTCACCGCGCTGACCGACGACCTCGCGAAGCTCTGGGACGCGCCGGTGCGGACCCCCGCGCTGGCCTGGTGAGAGGAACGACCATGCCCGAGAACGAACTCACCGGTGCGGACGCCAGGGCCTGGCTGCTGGCCTTCGCCGACCGGATCGACTCCGACTCCGACGAGCTGACCGAACTCGACAGGCAGGCCGGGGACGGCGACTTCGGCTGGAACATCGGCTCCGCCCTGAAGCGGGCCCGCGCCAACCTGCACGGGGACGATCCGGCCGGGGTCTTCCAGTCCGTCTCCGACACCTTCCTGGCCTCCGGCGGCACCAGCGGCCCGCTCTTCGGTCTCTGGTTCGGACGGCTCGGCGCGGGGCCCTCCGCGCCCTGGACCGTTCCGGACCTGGCCGGTGCCTTCGAGACCGCCACCGGCGCCGTTCGGCGCCTGGGCAGGGCGGAGGTGGGACACAAGACCATGGTCGACGCGATGGTGCCCGCCACGGAGGCCCTCGCCGCCACGCGGGCCACCTCCTGGCGTGAGGCCCTCGGTGAGGCCGCCGAGGCCGCGCGGGCCGGGGCGGACTCCACCAGCGGGATGGTCGCCCACCGGGGGCGCGCCAGCTACCTGGGGGAACGGGCCCAGGAGGTCCTCGACCCCGGGGCCGTCTCCATCGCCTGGTTCTTCGAGGCGGCCGACGGGATCTGATCCGGACGCCCTCCCGGCGCCCGGCCTCCGGGACCGGGTTCCCGTGCGCACCTGGGAGCCCGGTCCGGGAGGAGCCGGGCCGGGAACCGGCGCGGACATCGGCGGCGAAGCGTGACCGACCCCGCACGGTGGGACCCGGGATCCTGTCGAGGCCAGGGGGAAGGCGGAGTCGCCGTCCGGTTGTCCACAGCCTGTGGACAAGTGTTCGGAGTCGGGTCGGTAGTCTCCAGCTGGCGGCCCCGAGTGGGCCGGACCGAACCAATGAGGGAGCCACCATGGGTGCCGCTGTCAACGACCACAAGGTCATCGTGATCACCGGTGCCGGCGCCGGGATCGGCCGTGAGGCGGCCCGGAGACTGCTCGGCGACGGCCACTCCGTGGTCCTGGCGGGGCGGCACCGGGCGACTCTGGAGGAGACGGCGGGCCAGAACCCCGGAGCGGTGGTGGTCGAGGCGGACGTGACCTCCTCGGAGTCGGTCGCTGCGCTCTTCGGAACCGTCCGCGAGCGCTTCGGGCGCGTGGACGTGCTCTTCAACAACGCCGGGGTGTTCGGCCCGGCCGCGTCGGTGGACGAGATCGAGGACGACGCCTGGCGCGAGGTCCTGGACACCAACGTCACCGGCTCGATGAACTGCGCCCGCGAGGCAGCGCGCATGATGAGGGCCCAGACCCCCGGCGGCGGTCGGATCATCAACAACGGCTCGATCTCCGCGCACGTCCCGCGGCCGTCGAGCGTGGCCTACACCGTCAGCAAGCACGCGATCAACGGCCTCACCGCCTCGCTCAACCTGGACCTGCGTGGCCACGGGATCGCCTGCACGCAGATCGACGTCGGCAACGCCGCCACCACGATGACCACGGGCTTCGGTGCCAACGCCCGCCAGCCCGACGGTTCGGTGCGTCCGGAACCCACCATCGACGTCACCCACGTGGCCGACACCATCGCGCACATCGTCTCCCTGCCCCTCGACGTGAACGTGCCCGCCGTCACCGTGATGGCCCGGGAGATGCCCTTCGCCGGGCGCGGCTGAGTTCCACGAACCCGTGGCGGCCCGCGGGGCGCCGTGCTAACGTCACTCCTTCGCGGCGACCCGGACCTGGCCTCCCGGCCCAGGGACGTGCCGAACCCGTGTCTCCCCCGCCCTTCGAGGGCCCGTGGTGGAGAGCGGACGTTTCTGCACGTTCACTAGCTGCCAGGGAGCCACGCCCGTGCGTGTCCACTGCGCGGTGTACGCCCGTGGGCTGCGCCGCTACTCCACCTATCGCGCGGCCACCGTCGCCGGGGTGTTCACCAACTCGGTCTTCGGCGCGATCAACGCCATGGTGCTGCTCGCGCTCTTCGAGGCCCGCCCGGAGATCAACGGCTACGACGCCACCGACGCCGTCACCCAGGTGTTCGTCGCCCAGGCGCTGCTGGCCCCGCTCGCCATCATGGGGCCCGCACTCGACCTCAGCGAACGCATCCGCAGCGGCGCGGTCGGCGTCGACCTGCTCCGCCCCGTCCCGCTCCTCGGCTGGAACCTGGCCCAGGACATGGGCCGGGTCACCTTCGACTTCGCCTTCCGCAGCGCGCCCACCTTCGCGGTCGGCGCGCTCCTGTTCACGCTGGGGCTGCCGGTGGACCCCCTGCGCTGGCTGGTCACGATGGTCTCGTTCGTGCTGGCCGTCGTGGTGGGATTCGCGCTGCGCTACCTGTACTCGGTGGTGGGGTTCTGGCTCCTGGACACCCGTGGCGTGTGGGCCGTGATGGGCCCGGCCGGGCCGGTTCTGGCCGGGATGCTCCTCCCGCTCACGCTCTTCCCCGCTGCTGTCGCCGACGTGCTGTGGTGGCTGCCGTGGGCGTCGATGGTGCAGATCCCCGCGGAGGTCTTCCTCGGCAAGGAGTCGTTGCCTGGCGGGAGCGTGCTCGGCGGGTTGGCGTTGCAGTTGGGGTGGGCGGTGGCGCTGCTCTCGTTGGCGGCCTGGCTGACCGGTCGGGCCATGCGCAGGGTGGTGGTCCAGGGTGGCTGACGCGCTCACGCGGGGGCGGCGTGCCCCGGCTCCCCCGAGCCCCCTCGCGGACCTGGGCCCGGAGCTGCGCACGTACGTCCGCCTCGCCTGGACCTGGACCCGCGCGGTCGCCCAGTACCCGATGGCGCTGTCCCTGTTCACCTTCGGGATCACGCTCGCCTCCCTGGCCGAGATGGGCGCCGTCGTCGTGGTGTTCGCCCACGCCGGCACGCTGGCCGGGTTCACGGTGTACGAGGGCCTGCTCGTCTACGCGCTGGCCGCGTTCTCCTTCGGCGCCGCGCAGCTGCTCACGGGCTCGGTGGACCACCTCGGCGACCACATCCGCACGGGCAGCTTCGACACCATGCTGGTCCGCCCCGTGTCCCCGCTGGTCCAGCTGGCGGCGGACCAGTTCTCGCCCCGCCGCTTCGGCAGGATCGTCCCGGCCGTGGTCGTGCTGGTGTTCGCCCTGGTCATGTGCGACATCGACTGGACCGCCGGGCGGGCACTCATGGTCCCGGTGCTGCTGGCCTCGGGAGTGACCATCTGCACCTCGGTGTGGCTGATCGCGGGCTGTCTCCAGTTCTTCGCCACCGACGCCCGTGAGGCCGCCAACTCGGTCACCTACGGCGGGCAGGCGCTCACCGAGTACCCCATCGCGATCTACGGCCGAGGTCTGGTGCGGTCGGTGACCTACGTGGTGCCGCTGGCCTTCGTGAGCTGGCAGCCCGCGCTGCACCTGCTGGACCGGCCCGATCCGACCGGCCTGCCCGAGTTCCTGCGCTTCCTCGGCCCCGTCGTGGCGGTCGTCCTCGCCCTGGTGGCGTCTTTGGTGTGGCGGTTCGGCCTGCGCCGCTACCGCTCCACCGGCAGCTGACCCCCGCCGAGACCGGCACGGCTGACCCGGGCACCGCCCGGACACGCGAAGGCCCGACGCTCCCTCCGACCCGACCCGACCCGACCCGACCCGACCCGACTCCGATCCCGACCCCCGATCCGATCCCCCAACCCGACCGTCCGACCGTCTGTCCATCCGACCGTCCGAAAGGAGTGTGCCCACTTGCGGGTCCACGCAGCGGTGTACGCCCGAGGGCTGCGCCGCCACTCGACCTACCGCGCCGCGCTCGTCGCGGGCGCCCTCACCAACTCGGTCTTCGGCGCGATCAACGCCATGGTGCTCCTGGCCGTGTTCGCCGCCCGTCCGGAGATCAACGGCTACGACGCCACCGACGCCGTCACCCAGGTGTTCGTCGGCCAGGCGCTGATCGCCGTCACTATGATCGTCAACACCGCCCCCTCCCTCGACCTGGCCGAACGCGTGCGCGGCGGCGACGTGGCCACGGACCTGCTCCGCCCGGTGCCGCTCCTGGGTTGGTGGATGGCGGAGGACCTCGGCCGGGCCACGTTCACGTTCCTCTTCCGTGGCGTGCCCACCTTCTGCGTCGGCCTGCTCCTGTTCGACGTGGTCGTGCCGGACGGCGCGGTCCAGTCCGTGGCTGTGCTGCTCTCAGTGGTCCTGGCCGCCGTGATCGGGTTCGCGCTGCGCTACCTGTGCTCGCTGAGCGGGTTCTGGCTGATGGACACCCGGGGCCTGTGGATGGCGAGCGGTCTGGTCGCGCCGGTGGCCGCGGGGATGCTGCTGCCGCTGGCCCTGTTCCCGACCGCGCTGGCCGACGTGCTGCGGTGGCTGCCGTGGGCGTCGATGGTGCAGATCCCGGCGGAGATCCTGCTCGGCAAGGACTCGCTTCCGGGGGCGAGCGCGTTCGGCGGATTGGCGTTGCAGTCGGGGTGGGCGGTGGCGCTGCTCTCGCTGGCGGCCTGGCTGACGGGCCGGGCCACGCGCAGGGTGGTGATCCAGGGTGGCTGAGGCTTCAACACGGGATCGCGCGCCCGGGAACCTGCTGGCCCGTGCCGCCGAGGCCGCCCTCCGGCCGGTCCAGGACTACCGCAGGCTCGCGTGGATCTGGGTGCGCGCCTTCGCCCAGTACCCGACCTCCCTCATTTTGATGTCCCTGGCCGTCGCCGTGAGCGTGGTCGCCCAGGTCGGCGCGGTGGTGATCGTGTTCGGTCACGCCGGGACGCTGGCCGGGTTCACGGTGTACGAGGGCCTGCTGGTGTTCGGGCTGGCCGCGAGCGCCTTCGGGATCGCGGACCTGTTCATGGGCGCCGTGGAGCGGCTCGGCCTGCACATCCGCAGCGGTTCCTTCGACGCCATGCTCGTCCGACCGGTCTCGCCGTTGGTCCAGCTGGCCGCGGACGAGTTCTCCCCGCGCCGCCTCGGCAAGGTCGTTCCCGCGCTGGTGGTGCTGGGGATCGCGCTGGCCAACACCGACGTGGAGTGGACTCCCGGCAAGGGGCTCCTGCTCCTGGGGATGACGCTGTCCGGGGTGCTGATCTGCGGCGCGATCTGGGTGGCCACCGCCTGTCTCCAGTTCTTCGTCGCGAACGGCCGGGAGGCGGCCAACGCGCTCACCTACGGCGGGCAGGCGCTCACCGAGTACCCGCTGGCGATCTACGGCCGGGAGGTCGTCCGCTCGGTGACGTACGTGGTGCCGCTGGCCTTCGTCAGTTGGCAGCCCGCTCTTCTCGTGCTCGACCGACCCGACCCCCTCGGCATGCCGGAGGCCCTGCGCTACGCGGGCCCGGTCGTCGCCGTACTCGCCTGCGCCGGAGCCGCCCTGTTGTGGCGGTTCGGGTTGCGCCACTACCGATCCACCGGGAGCTGAACGATGACCGCAGAAGGAACAGAGGAACCAACCACCGGGGCCACTGAGCCCGGGGAGTTTGCGGGGACCACCGAGACCCGCGAGGAGGCCGCCGCACCAGGCCCGCTGCCCGAGGCCGGACCCGATGCCGAACCGATCATCGAGGCGGTGGGGCTCGGCCGCGACTTCGTGGTGTCCGAGGGCCCCTTCCTGCGCCGTACCCGGCGCAGGGTGAGCGCCGTCCGGGACGTGACCTTCTCCGTGCGGAGGGGGGAGATCGTCGGCTACCTGGGGCCCAACGGTGCGGGGAAGTCCAGCACCATGAAGATGCTCACCGGCATCCTCACCCCCACCGCGGGGAGTGTCCGGGTGGTCGGGCGGGACCCGTCCCGTCAGCGCACCCGTCTGGCGAGGGACATCGGGGTCGTGTTCGGGCAGCGCACCACCCTGTGGTGGGACCTGCCGCTGCGCGACAGCCTGACCCTCACACGGCACCTGTACCGGGTTTCTGCCGATCTCCACGCCGAGCGCCTGGCCGAACTCACCGAACTCCTGGAGCTGGAGCCCTTCCTGGACACCCCGGTGCGCCAGCTCAGCCTGGGGCAGCGGATGCGCGGCGACCTCACGGCGGCCCTGCTGCATGCGCCCCGCCTGCTGGTGCTGGACGAGCCGACCATCGGCCTGGACGTGGTCAGCAAGTCGACGATCCGGGAGTTCCTGCTGCGGATCAACCGGGAGCGGGGGACCACCATCCTCATCACCACGCACGACCTCGGGGACGTGGAGCGGCTGTGCGACAGGGTGATCGTGATCGACAAGGGGCGGCTCGCCTTCGACGGGGATCTGCCCGGGTTGCGCGCCACCGTTCCCACGCCGCGCGTGCTGGTGGTCGACCTGGTGGCTCCGGCGCCCGCGATCGAGGTGGAGGGGGCCGTCACGGTCCGGGTGGACGGGCCGCGTCAGTGGCTGGAGCTGGCGGACAACCCGGCGAGGGTGATCTCCCGGGTCACGGCGGAGCACGAGGTGGCGGACCTGACCCTTCGGGAGCCCGATATCGAGGGCGTGGTCTCCGCTCTCTACCGGGGGGCGGTGCCCAGCGAAAGTGGGGCCTGATTCCGGTGTCGCGAGGTGTCGCGATCGGGGATCATGGGTTGTATGTCCCCTTTGTCATACGGCCTGTGGCTCGGGGTCGCCTTCGGAGTGATGTCCTGCCTCGCGTACACGGCGGCGGCCGTGGCGCAGCGCAGGCTTGCCGTCCGCGTACCCGAGCCGCTGACCGGCGGACACCAGATCGGAGCACTGCTCCGGCATCCCCTCTGGTGGATCTCCCTCGTGTTCAACGGCGGCCGCGCCGGGTTCCAGGTGGCTGCGGTGAGCTTCGCGCCGTTGACCGTCGTGCAGCCCCTCGGTGTGCTGGTGCTGGTGCTCGGCATCCCGTGGTCGGCGCGGATCGCCCGGCGCAGGGTGAGCCGCGCGGAGTGGCGGGGTGCGGCCCTCACGATGCTCGCGCTCGGGGTGCTGCTCGCGGTCACGGTCACCGGTGACCATGGTGGGGTTCTGTCCTTCGAGGCGTCGGCGCTGGTGGGCGTTGGGACGGTGGTCCTGCTCGCCGTGATTGCCTGGGTCGCTGGCCGGGTGCCGTCGAGGGCCTGGCGGAGTTACCTGCTCGCGGGTGCCGCCGGGGTGGCCTTCGGGGTTTCGGCGGCGACGGTGAAGACCGCCGTGTGGGCGTTCGACGAGGGTGTGCTGGCGGGGCTGACGCACCCGTCGAGCCCGGCGACGGCGGTGATCGCCGTGCTCGGGCTTCTTCTCGCGCAGGCTGCTTATCAGGGGATGGATCTGGGGGCGCCGCTGGGCATCACCACGCTGGCGAACCCGGTCGCTGCTGCGGTTGTCGGTGTGGCGTTCATGGGGGAGACCTACGCGGGCGGTTGGCTGGGGGGAGTGGTCGCCGCTGGGTGCGCGGTGGTCGCGGCGTACGGGATTCGGTTGCTGACCGTGCCCTCCGACGACGGAGAGGAAGCGACGCCGGAGGGGATACGGGGGGCTTAGTGGGCGTAGGGCTGGGGCGCTCATGCCGCCACCGCCTGCCAGTGTGGTCCTAGGGCGTGTTCTGAAGTGCCACTAGTCAGCGGTTCGTGACGGCGATGCGGTACGTGAGCGATGGGCTCGAACGTCCACAGGGCGTCCGTCGGGATCGCGAGCCGACATCGTCCACTGCGTGGGCAGTGTCTCGATCTGCCCGACCGGCCACCCGGCAGCCAGGATGTGATCGCGAACCTCACACAGTTGCGCGTAGGTTCCCACGCGCAGCCCCCACCCCGCCTTGCTGAGGGGATCGAGACCAACGGTGGGGGCAGTAGCGGTTTCGACGATCATAAGGTGGTCATTCCCGCCGACATCGATGACTGCGATCCGAGGATCAGAAGTGGTTGCAGCGCGCTCGAATGCGAGCGTTGCTCCGAGCAACTCCGTGTAGTAAGCCACGAGCCGTTCGAGGTTGGTTGTGGACAGCGTCAGATGGTTGATTCCGTAGAGATCGGGCATGGTGGGCCAACTGTAGTCCAGACGCGGCACGGCACCTGGGGCGCTTGGGATGTGGTCACCGCGCCTGGCGTACCAAGGTGAGTTGGGTGGTGGCTTCATAGCGGGCGGCGAGTTTCTCGTGGCGCCGTGAGTGGCCGAGTGCGTGGTCGTCGGGCTGGGCCAGGCCGTCCTGACTCGACCTGCCTGGATCGGCAGGCCCCTTCCGAGCCCCGGCAAACACGCCCTATTTCGTACGCAGGAGTGCGACCCATTCGGGGCCGGGAAAGAGGAGGTGTCCGTGGTCGGGGAACTTG
This sequence comes from Nocardiopsis sp. B62, assembly GCF_018070675.1. Lineage (NCBI taxonomy): Bacteria > Bacillati > Actinomycetota > Actinomycetes > Streptosporangiales > Nocardiopsidaceae > Nocardiopsis > Nocardiopsis sp. B62. The sequence goes on from NZ_JAGPXK010000008.1 coordinate 219,813, forward strand.
GAGTCCCGGACCGCGACACCGGGCCGCAGGCCAGCGACCTCCATGCAATCGCTAGCGGTCGCACTGTGTGAAGATTCGCGGTACCGGGCTACTTCCACGCAGTTCTGCGACTGATTGCTGTAGCTGGATTTGTGGAAGGTGAGTCCGTTGATGTGGGAGTGCATCTCTGGGGCCTCCGCCGGGGGTGGGGGTACTGACTGGCTCATGAACGGTCCTGCCCGCTTCTACACCACGTGTTCAGAGGAGAAAGTCCCGAGCTCTGTCCAGTTGTGAACATGGGCACCCACTGTCCATGGGGCAACAAGGTAACGCGGCCCAGTTGCGTCAGCTAGTAGAACGCACAGGCCCCGGCTGAGTACAGCCAGGGCCAGTTTGCGTGCCAGGGCCTACACCTGGTCGGTGCGGATGACCCTGAGGGCGGCGGCCCACTCCGTGCCTGCGAACCCCAGGTATCCGGCATGCCTGTTCTGGGTGTCGCGGACCAGGTGCTCACCGGGAAGGTCGGCGACCTCCACGCAGTTCTGCCCCTGAGGGGTGCTGTAACTGCTTTTGCGGAACGTGAGTTCGTCGATTTGAAGGTGCATCCTGGGGTCCTCCGCTGGGGGTGGGGCAGTGACTCACTCATACACAGCCCTGCCCGCTTCTACGCCCTGTGTGCGGAGAAAACGTCCCTACCCCTGTCCTGCTGCGGACAGTTGCGCCTGGCCCCCGTCCGCAGCCAGAGGGGTACAGCCCTCGCGGGAAATGCACTGGGTAATGCATGTAGAAGGCCCCGACCGCGAGAGACGGTCGGGGCCTTCTGCTGTCCAGATCTACCTACGGACGGTTCCGAGTAGTGCTGACCACTCAGTGGCCTCGAACACGAGGTGACCGTGATCGCGGTGCTGGGTGTCGCGGACGGCAGCCGCAGACGGGAGGTCTGCGACCTCAACGCAGTTCTGGTCACGGGCTCCGCTGTAGCTGGATTTGTGGAAGGTGAGTTCGTCGATGTGAGGGTGCATCTTGGGACCTCCGCTGAGGGTGGGGAACTGACTGACTCCTACACAGTCCTGCCCGCTTTTACGCCCTGTGTGCGGAGAAAACGTCCCTACCCCTGTCCAGCTGTGGATAGAGGGATCCCGCTTCCCGTCCGCATAGCCACGAAGTACATTGACGTGGGAGTTAGACAAGGCCCCCGACTCAGTTGAGTCGGGGGCCTCCCTCATTGCTCAGCTAAGGCTGGGTGGTGGACCGTAGCAACGCGGTCCACTCCTTCCCGGGGAAGACCAGGCAGGCCAATTCCCGGTTTTGAGTGTCGCGCACAGCGGCGCCTGACGGTAGATCAGCGACCTCGACACAGTTCTGCGGGGTGCTGTAGCTCGACTTGCGGAAGGCCAGCTGGTCAACGGGTGTGGGAGCTAGACGCATGGGGTTTCGGCTTTCTTCTATGTGGTGAGACCGCGCATCAGTTGAACTGAGTCCTGAGGCCCCAAGGCGACGGACTGAGCTTGCTCAAAGAGCCTCCGATACCTGCCAACCTCCTCTTCGCGCTCCAGGTACAGCCCATCCGTGTCAGTCTCCAGGAACACGAACGGCGCAATGTCCTCATCGGCGTACTCCAGGATGACAAACGGCCCTACAAGCCCGCTGTGGAAGGACGTTGCGACTGGTAGAACTTGAACTGTGATCGCGTTGGTGAGGTCTTCAGAGACCGTGATCAGATGATCGATCTGACCGCGCATGACCTCCTGATCAACCACCATGCGGCGAAGAGCGTTTTCATCGATGATCACCCACAGCTCTGGCGCTGAGCCCTGGAGTACTTCCTCTTGTCGCTGCACGCGTGCTTCGACGGTTCGGTCGATCTCGCTATCGACACGCGGAGCGGATGCCGACTGCATGTGCAGTCGCGCGTACTCCGGAGTCTGGAGAAGCCCAGGGATGACAATCGGCTCGTAGCTGGAGATCCGCGAGGCTTCCTCTTCAAGCCCGGCGTACTCACCCGTAAGGACATCACCGTACTGAGCCCAGCGACCCCGCTGACGTGACTGCCTCACGAGAGCAAGGATTGCCCTGTCCTCGGGTGACCCCGCTGAGATGTCGTACACGCGAAGAAGTGCACTCACATCCGTCACTGATGGCTTCGCGGTCCTACCAGTCTCGAAGTTTGAGACCTTCGCGGTTGACCACTCCAGACGCTCAGCCACCTGCTCCAACGTCATCTGTCGTTCACGACGCAGGCGCCGGAGCACACCGGACAGCTGTCTCCTGCTGATCGTGGGACCTGCCAAGGTGACCTCCTCCTGAGACCTCTGATCGTATCGCCGTCGACATCATTGGTCCCAACCTTCATCTTTCGGACCTAAATGATTGCGTGGCGAATTTCAGGCATGTACTTGAGATTCTAAATTTTCGAAACGATGATTGATGTTACGTCTAACTCCCGCTGGGCTCCCACCCGGCAACCGTCCCAGGAGGTGTGCGCCTATGGCGCCCCGATCCCTGAATCTCTCCGCGCTGGCATGCATGTGCCTTCTCGCGTCTGAGGCGTTCCGTCGCCGTCGTCCCAGGCAGGCCGCGCGGGTGCGTGCCTTCGCCGCCAACCCCCGCCGCACCACTTCTCGCCCGCTTAGCCCGTTGATCCCCTCGCCTCGGCGGCCGGTCGACGCCGTCCCCTTGGAGGTTCTGGGGGCCGCCCTGGCCGGGTTGCGGCGATTGGCGGTGACCTCGTGAGCGTGTTCGCCCCCGAACAGGCCCACCAGCGGGACTGGTTCCTCCCGCTCTGCGACCTGACCAACAACCCGACCCTGATCGAGGGAGAGCAGTGATGTTGGACGTTGGCACCAGGGATCTGCTGGCCGTGGCAGAGGACGCCCTGACGGCTCCCCCTCACCTGACCCCGGCCCAGCTCGCGGAGTGGCACTCCCACACCCTGCGCCACCGCCTCCCGCTGATCCAGGAAGCCTTGCGCGGCGCCCGTGAGCACGGTGACGCGGAACTGGCGATGCAGCTCATCGACCAGGCCATCCACGACCATCCCACCACCACCGTCACCGCCGTGGCCGGGTCGGTGTTGCACCTGAGCACCGCCGATCAGGGACTCCCTATACCGGAGCACGTGCTCTGTGCCCTGCTCTACAAGCACTGGGCTATGACCGTGGAAGGCGCACCCCCACACGAGGTCTACGTGGCCCGCCGCCCTCTGGGCTGGACCGGTGACGGAGACCCCTACGAAAGGATCACCGCGCCCGACCGCACTGAACTGCTGCGGTTGCTCGCGCACCGCCACCTCGGCGTCCACCGACGTGGCCCCGAACCCCCAACCGCCGCCTGAAGAAGCCCATGAAAAAGCTCTGGCGGGTGCGTCAACACCCCCAGAGCAGGCCGACAACCACCCCTGTCTAAGAGAAAGCGAATTGCCGACATGGCTATTGTGCCGCACACCCCTGCCCTCGACCACACGAACCACCCACCCGCCGGGCACCGGTGGGAATGCCGCCTCTACCCCGGACAGTTCGCCCAGATCCGCCAAGTCCGCGCCGACCTGGCCGTAGACCTCAACGGGCTGACCGGTATCGGGGCCGAGGCCCGTCAGGACATGGTGCTGTGTCTGAGCGAGATGTTCGCCAACGCCTGCGACCACTCCCGTTCAGGGCAGGACCCCGAAGGGTGTGTGGTCCGCACCCTGGACACGCCCCGCCCGGGAACAGTCCGAATCTCGATCATCGACGACGGCACCCGCACCGACACCCATACGGACTCTTCTCCCAAGGTCCCGCGCAGGCGCACCAGGAAGGAATGGGATCGGGCAGAACGCGGCCGGGGGCTGCTGCTGCTCGACCACCTCGCCACCCGATGGGGAACCCGCCCGGTGCTGGACTTCCCCTTCTGCCAGGGGTTGGGCACCGTCATCTGGGCCGAGTTCACCCACCCCGCTCTGAGCTGCGCTGGCGACTCCCGTGGCGGGGGTGCCCGATGACCGGTCACCAGGTCAGCGCAGAGGTGCGGTCGGTGTTGACCGCACCCCGAGGCCACCGCTTCCACCGCCCAAACGCACGTTCACACAAGCCCGCCTCTCCCCGGACCGTCCCGCCCCCGGCATCAGAGTCGCCCCGGGCCCGGGCCGTCCCGCCTCCAGCGTCGGAGTCTCCTTGGGACGAGACCCACCAGGCCCGGCAGGAACGCCTGCTGCGCCAGATGAGCGACAACCCCCGGGTGGCCTACATGCTTCAACACGGACCCCTCCCACACTGGGTCAAAGTGGCCCGCCAACAACGCGAACAGAAGACCCAAGAGGCCCAAAGGGCAGCCGACGCCGCACAGGCCGAACCAGAACCCGCCCTCCCCCGGGGCCGCCACCGAGCACCCCGCCGATGGTGGGGATGGCCCGCCACCGCCATCAGCTCCACCCTCCTCCTGGGCCTGACCACCCTGGAAACCCTCAGCCGAACCCTCACCCACGAGATCGGCATCCCGACCTGAACCGACGAGAAGCCGGGGCCCGGCACCCGCCGGGCCCCGACCACCCCCGCAAACGCGGGAAGCAGGCGACCACTGCCTGGAGAGAGGAAGCGAGACGCCATGGACGACATGGACCGCCTGCGAAAAGTGCGGTGAGCCGTGCCAAGGCAAGCCGTGCGGTGACTACACGTAGAGCCCCGTTTCGCCCCCGAACCCCGTGGGCCCGGAGACCCGTCTCGGGCGAGCGGGTCCGAACGTCGCCCCGCTCGGCGGCGAACCCCTGTCCAGCGGGTAGATCCCTTCGGGCAGGAACCCCCGTTTCACGGAAGGAGACCTACGTTGTCCGACTTCATGCCCCCACCCACAGTGAACGTTCCGTCCGGCCTGTTCACGTCCCCGCCCCGGGACGTCGTGCAGAGCCCCGAGCAGAGCCACGAGTACAAGAAGAGTTCCGGCTCCTCCGACGCGGCGCACACCTACGACACCACCAAGCGCTAACCATCTGACCCGCTGAATCAACGCACGCCCCGGAGCACTCCATGTTGCGATTGCAGTTGACCCCCTACAGCGAAAATCTCACCTGGAGCTGGTCCGGGGCGTGTTACATCTCCCAGGACACCAGGAGCCGAATCGAACCCTTCACCCACTCGATGGTGGAGCACTTGGCGGCGACTGACGAGCGCCGGACCCTGATCGTCGTCCGGGAGCGCGTCGCCAACCGACCGGCCTGTGACCCCGAGGTCCGCACCCTCACCTCGGCCGAGTACGACCAGGCGCGCGAGGCCGCCACCCACTGGCCGACCGACTTCGTACTCGTGGAGGCCGAACCCGCACGCCCCGTGCGGGTGACCGCCGGATCAGCTCGAACCACGCCGCTCTACCTGGCCAACGACGGGCGAACCTTGTTCGGCTCCTGGGACATGGCCGATCTGCGCGCCCACGCCACCGGGATCAACCCCAAGGAGGCCGCACGGCTGTTGATCTACCGGCCCCGGTACAGCACCGACACCCTGTTCCGGGGCGTCCAGCGGCTCACCGAACGCGCGACCGCGCACTATGGCGGGCACCTGTGGATCAGCTACCCCGCCCCAGCGCTGCACCGCACTCCCCGGGAGCTGGCGCCAGGCGCCGACGTCCTGGGCGCGTTCGTCGCGACCATGGACACCGCAATGGACCGCCGCCCCTGGGCCCGAGGGAGCACCCTGTTTCACCTGACCGGCGGGTTCGACTCGGGCACCGTGGCCACTCGCGCGGCCGAGCGCCATCCGGGCCTGTTCCCCACAGCCACCCTGGTGATCGGCGGCCCGGGGCGGGAGCAGCAGATCCGGCGCCGCGCCGAGCTCCGCGACCGGGTGAGGTTCGCTGACCTCGACATCGTCATCGACGCCATGAAGTACCCGCCCCTGGCGCCCGAGTGCCGGTGGGTTCGCGGAGGTGTGACCGCGCCGACCGAGGAGCCATTGCACTACCCGTTCACGCAGATGGCGCGGGCGGTGGCCGAGGCTGGCGCCCGCACGGTGGTGACCGGACTGGGCGGTGATGAGATGGTCGCGCTCACCCAGGCGGAAGAGCCCCACAAGGGGTTGGGCGAGATCACCGACGCCCAGATCCTGCCGTGGGTCGGACCGCGCGCTCAGTCCGCGTTGGAGTTCTCCGACGACGGCATCGCGCCCCCGGCCCTGGTCAACTCCATGACGCTGTTGTCGCTGGAGACCACGGCCCCGCCCCTGCTGCGGGAAGGGTTGTGGCCGGTGCACCCGTTCGCTGATCCGGCCATGGTTGAACTGGGCGAGCAGTTGCCGTTCGCGTGGCGCGAGTTGAAGCAGGTGCAGCGGCGACGCCTGGGCGCGCTCGGTATGAGTGAGGACGTCATTCACCCGGTGGAGCGCGAGTCGTTCGCTGAGGTCATCGGACATTCGTTGACTACTCACGCGCCGAAGCTGTTCGCTCGTATGCTGGCCGGGGGTTCGCCTCTGTTCGATGGTCTGGTCGACCCGGACGGGCTGAGGGTCGCGGTCGAGAGGCTGACCGCCGACAGCTACGTCGAGGAGCGAGACGCGAAGCTTCTAGAGGTTCTGAGTCTGCACATGAGCGCTTCGGCGTTCCTTGGTTGAGAGGACGAAGCGTGTTCACCATGCGACCGGCCACCGAGGATGACGTCACGGGTGTGGCCGAGATGATCCGTGCCCGCTGCGGGTGGCAGGAACAGCGCGGTCTGGAGTCCTGGCGCGAGGAAGTCGACGATCTCGCCGGGCAGGCCGGTTCCGGGTTCATGTGGGTTCTCGAAGATGGCGGCCGGGTCGTCGGATGCACCACGGTGACCACGCACTCACCGCCGAAGGACTGGACCCCAGAGGAAGCGGCTGACCCTGCCCTCTACCTGTTCACGACCGTGACTGACCCGGCCTACCGAGAGCACAAGCCGGGGACCTTGATCGCGTTGTGGGCGGTCGACCAGGCCGCTCGGCAGGGACGCCAGTGGGTACGACGTGGCTGCTACTTCCCCGAGTTGGTCAAGTACTACGAGACCCAGGGGTACGACCTGATCAAGGAGCAGGACCGCAGCGCCGGACACCTGTACCTACTCGCGCGTCGCGCTGAACGCCTGGACCTCGACGCCCTCGGGCTGATGACGGCCTGACCCCACCAACGACGAAGAGCGCCCCCAGGCCGCCACGGCGGCCTGGGGTGCTTCACATGGCGACGACGTACAAGTCGCCACAGACGGCTGTGCGGCGCGCTTCGGGGTGGACGCCGTCCATGCGTCACCAACGCACCCCGGCCGTCTGGGACCATCCCCGGCGTGCCGGGAGCGGAGTCAGATGCTCGGGCAGCACAAGCGGCTGAGGTGTTCCTGGACGAGGGACACGGGTGGCTGGGGCATGGTTCCGTCCCCAGCCTGTGGATAACCGGTCGAGAAACGTTACGACGACCGCCGCCGGGACCGCCCCAGCGGCAGGGGTCGGCTTTCGTTGCGTATTTTCGTCACGGTGAGTTGCGTCCCCGCGACCGTTCCGCCGCAGGTCACCGCGTTACTCCTACGCCCGGGAACCGGGGAACTCGGCGCCGCGAACCCCGGACCGGGGGACACGCGCCGCCCCCGACTCAGAGCTCCGGGAAACCCACGGTGACCACCAGACCCCCCTCCGGCCGCGCCCTCGCGGTGGCCTTGGCGCCGTGGGCTGTGGAGATCGAACGGACGATGGACAGCCCGAGCCCGCTCCCGGGCCGGTCCCGGTGCAGTCTGACCGCGTCTCCCCGGTGGAAGGGCTCGAACAGCTCCTCCGCGTCACGCACCTCCGTCCCGGAGTTGGTCACCCTGAGCACCGTGCGTCCCGCCGCCGTGCGCACCCGCACCTCCACCCACCCGTCGGCGGTGTTGTAGCGGACCGCGTTCTCCACCAGGTTGCGCACCAGGTGCTCCAACAGAACCGGATCGCCGTCCACCGGAGCGGGTTCCACGTCCAACCGCAGGTCCACCCCCTCTTCCTCGGCCGCGCCCGCCTGCTGGGCGACCGCACCGTGGACCACCTCGGCCAGGTCCACCTCCTCGGTTCGCGCCAGCCCCCGATCTGACCGGGCGAGCAACAGCAACCCGCTGATCAGCGCCTCACTGCGCGCCACCGAGTCCAGCGCCCTGCGGAAGGCGGGCCGCAGGTCGTCGGGCACCCGGTCCTGGGCCAGGGGCACCTCCAGCGCCGCACGCTGCACCGACAACGGCGTGCGCAGCTCGTGCGAGGCGTTGGAGACGAACCGGCGCTGGGAGTCGAAGGCCCGTTCCAGTCGGGACAGCATCCCGTCGAAGGTGTCGCCCAGTTCCCGGAACTCGTCGTCCGGCCCGTGCAGGTCCAGCCTGCTGTGCAGGTCGTTCTCGGACAGGGTGCGCGCGGCGTCGGTCACCCGGTGCAGGCGCCGGAGCGGCCCGCCCGCGATCACCCACCCGGCCAGCGCGGCCAGCAGGGTGACGCCCAGCAGGATCAGCACCGAGTTCAGGAGCAGGTCCGACAGCACCCCCACCTGGTAGTCGTCGACCAGGACGGCCAGGGGCTCGGTCTCCTCCCACCCGGTGACCGGTGCCGCCTCACCGGTCTGCGCGGGAACGGTCGGTGCCGGGGCGACGAGGGTCTCGGCCGGGTCGCCGTTGGGAATCACCGCCGTCGTCGACAGCTCCACCCCCCGCATCTCCAGGCTCGCGGAGACCATCGCGTAGTTGGCGGCGAGGAGCAGCGCCCCGCCGAGCGCGAAGACCCCCGTGTAGACGAGGGCGAGCTTCGTGCGCAGGGTCAGGCTGGCGAACCGGTCCAGCCACCGACGCGTCACTCCGGAGACCGCGGATGAGGCGGCCACGTCAGATCCGGTATCCGTGGCCGGGGACGGTCTCGATCACCGCGGGCGCACCGAGCTTGCGGCGCAACCCGTGCACCACCACCTTCAGCACCCCGCTGAACGGGTCCAGGTGGGCGTCCCACACCTTCTCGATCAGGTGGGTCGCGGTCACCGGCGCCCCGTCCGCGCGCAGCAGCTCCTCCAGCACGCCCAGCTCCTTGGGTGAGAGCGCGAGCGCCCGCCCGTCCCGGGAGGCGGTCCGGCGGGTGGTGTCCAGCACCAGACCCGCCCTACTGAGCGTGGGAGGGGCGGCCGGCCGCGCCCGACGGCCCAGCGCACGCACCCGCGCCACCAGCTCCAGGTACGCGAAGGGCTTGGCCAGGTAGTCGTCGGCACCCAGGTCGAGCCCGTCCACCCGGTCCTCCAGGCCACCGGCGGCGGTGAGCATCAGCACGCGGGCCTGCACCCCGGGGTCCTCCGCGATCCGCAGGCACACCTGGTCCCCGTGCAGCACCGGCAGGTCGCGGTCCAGAACGACCACGTCGTAGTCGTGCACGGTGGCCATCTCCAGCCCGGTGTCGCCGTCGTGGCACACGTCCACCGCCATGCCCTCACCGCGCAGCCCCTCGGCGACCGTCTCCGCCAGGTCGGGCTCGTCCTCCACCACCAGAATGCGCACGCTTCCCCCTCGCCCCAGTCTCCAGCCGTCGCTTTCCCGACTGACCAGCACTATCCGCCGCCCGGTTAGGCCGAGGTTAACCCCGCCGAACCCCCGCCTGGCCGGGGAACCGGGGGCCCAGGATCCCGGCTGACCCTAACCACCGGCTAACCGTGGTCCCGCTGACATGTGGCGTGCAACCCACGAGCGGCGTCGGCGGAAACGGCGCCCGAACCTGGAGGACCACATGCGTTCACTGACCCTCACGGCCGTGGCCACGGCGGCGGCCGGACTCCTGCTCACCGGCTGCGGGGCCATCGGCGGCGACGACGCGGCGGACCCGGAGTCCACCGAGGAGAAGACCATGGAGGAGGCGATGCTGGACTACGCCGCCTGCATGCGCGACGCCGGTTTTGACATGCCCGACCCCGACTCGGACGGCGGCATGGTCGCCCTCCCCGCCATGGAGGAACCGGACGAGGAGATGCTCGCGGCCATGGAGGAGTGCGACGCGCTCCTCCCGGTGGACGAGAACGCGCCCTCCGAGGAGGAACAGTTCGAGTCCGACCTCATGGTGGCCGAGTGCCTGCGGGAGAACGGCATCGACGTCGAGGACCCCGAGCGCGGCATGGGCCTCGCCATCCCGGTCGACCCCGAGGACGACGAGCACATGGCGGCCGTCAGCTCCTGCACCGAGGAGGGCGGGCGGAGCCTGGAGCTCGAGGCCGGCCCCGAGGACGACTCGTGAGCGCGGACACCGAACTCCTCCCCGAGGACGGGGCCGACGACACCGAACGGCGTCGGCCCCGGTGGAACCGGGGATTCCTGTGGCTGGCGGCGGCGCTGCTGAGCCTCGTGGTCCTGTGCGCCGGGGCCGCGGTGACGGCCTGGGGCTGGCCGCAGGGCGCCAAGGAGGAGGAGACCACCGCCCCCGGCGCCACCGCCGCCGTCGAACGCACCACCCTGCTGCGCGAGGAGCGCCTGGACGGCACCCTCGGTTACGCGGGAGCGGGATCGTTCTTCGCCCGCTCCGACGGGGTGCTCACCTGGCTGCCCGAGGTCGGCGCCGAGCGCTCCGCCGGGCAGCGGGCCTGGGAGATCGACGGCCGTCCGGTCATCCTCCTGCGCGGGGACAAGCCCGCCTACCGGACCCTGGAGCCCGGCTCCAGGGGGCCGGACGTGCGCCAGTTCGAGCAGGCGCTCGCCGAACTCGGGTACGGCGGGTTCACCGTGGACGACGAGTACACGTGGCTCACCGCCGAGGCGGTCAGGCGCTGGCAGAGGGACACCGAGGGAATGGAGGTCACCGGCACGGTCGAGCCCGACCAGATCTGGTACGTCTCCGGACCGGTCCGGGTGACCGGCCACGAGGCGGCGGTCGGCGAGAGCGTGGGACCGGCGACCCCCCTGCTCACCACCGCGTCCACCCACCGAGTCGTCCGGATCGACCTCAAGGTGGGCGACCGCGACCTCGTCGACGAGGGCGACGAGGTCGCGGTGGAGATGCCGGACGGCCAGACGGTCGACGGCGAAGTGGAGTCCGTGGGGGACGTGGCCCAGGTGGAGGAGGACGAGTCCGGTATGGGCGGGGGTGGCTCGGCCACCGTGGAGGTACTGGTCTCCCTCGACACGGACGGCGACGGCACCGAGGGCTTCCTGGACCAGGCGCCGGTCAAGGTCCGGGCCAAGGGGGAGTCGCGCGAGGACGTGCTCGCCGCCCCGGTCGGTGCCCTGATCGCCCTCTCCGGAGGAGGCTACGGGCTGTCCGTGGTGGGCGGCGACGGAGCGGTGAGGGACGTCCCGGTGGAGACCGGCTGGTTCTCCGACGGGCTCGTGGAGGTGACCGGCGACGGCGTCGACGCGGGCACCGAGGTGGTGGTTCCCGAATGACCGCCGTGGAGTTCACCGGGGTGAGCCGCCACTATCCGGGCGGGGTTCGGGCGCTGGACGGCGTGGACCTGAACGTCGAGCGGGGGGAGATGCTCGCGATCGTGGGCCCCTCGGGGTCGGGGAAGTCCACGCTGCTCAACCTGCTCGGCACCCTGGACGCCCCGACCTCCGGCCACGTGCGCGTGTTCGGCCACGACGTCGGCGAGCTCACCGACGACCAGCTCTCCGCGCTGCGGGCGCGGACGATCGGGTTCGTCTTCCAGCAGTTCCACCTGGCACCCAACGTGTACGCGGTGGACAACGTGGCCGACGGCCTGCTGTACTCCGGCGTCCCGGCCCGCACCCGCGTGCGGCGGGCCCGGCGGGCACTGGAGCGCGTGGGGTTGGCGGACCGGGCCCACCACCGGCCGCACGAGCTCTCCGGAGGGCAGAAGCAGAGGGTCGCGATCGCCCGGGCCGTGGTGGGTTCGCCGCCGCTGCTCCTGGCCGACGAGCCCACCGGGGCGCTGGACACCGCCTCCGGCGACGCCGTGATGCGGGTGCTCCGGGAGCTGAACGGGGACGGAGTCACGGTCGTGGTGATCACCCACGACCGTGAACTGGCCGCCTCCCTGCCGCGCCGCGTGGAGGTGCGCGACGGCCGTGTGGTCGCGGACTCGGGTACCTCACGGGGAGCGGGAGACCCAGGAGCCCTGGGTGTCCCGCCGACCTCCGCGAAATCCCCGGCGCCGGGCGTCGCTCCGGGCCCGCAAGGTACGTGGAGCCGGGCGGAGGCGGGCCGGTGAGGGGATTCCTGCGGCAGTGGCACGACCGCCGATCACCGCTGCGCCCCGCGCGACTCTCGCTGGTCGACCGGTTGCGCACCGGGTCGAGCGGGCTGCGCGCCCGGCCCACACGGGTGGTGCTCTCCGCCCTGGGCATCGCCATCGGGATCGCCGCGATGGTCGCGGTGGTGGGGGTCTCCTCCTCAGGCCAGGCCGAACTCGGACAGCGGATCGCCCGGCTGGGCACCAACCTGGTCACCGTCGCTCCGGGCGAGGACCTGTTCGGCGACGCCGCCAAGCTGCCCGAGGAGGCGCGGGGGCGGATCGACCGGATGCCGGAGGTCGAGCACACCTCGCAGGTGGAGCAGGTGAGCGGGACCCACGTCTACCGGAGCGACCTCGTACCGAGCGCCGAGTCGGGCGGGATCGCCGCCTACGGGGTCGACCTCGACCTGCTGGAGGCGGTCCGCGCCGAAGTGGACGAGGGCACGTGGCTGAACGAGGCCACCTCGGACCACCCCGCGGTCGTGCTCGGCGCGTCGGCGGCCGGGCGCCTCGGCGTGGACCGGATCAGCCCGGACACGCTGGTGCTGATCGGGGACACCTACTTCTCCGTGGTCGGTGTGCTGGAACGGGTGGAACTGGCACCGGAGCTGGACAACGCCGCGCTGGTCGGCCAGCGGGTCGCCGAGGACGTGCTGGGCGCCAAGGGTGAGGCCTCCACGGTGTACGTGCGGGTCGACCCCGACCAGGTGGAACGGGTCCGGGACGAAGTGGGCCGCAACGCCAACCCGGAGAAGCCGAACGAGGCCAAGGTGTCCCGCCCGTCGGACGCGCTGGAGGCCCAGCAGGCCGCTGACCAGACCTTCCAGGGCCTGCTGCTCGGGCTGGGCGGGGTCGCCCTGCTCGTGGGCGGTGTGGGGGTGGCCAACACGATGGTCATCTCCGTGCTGGAGCGCCGGGGCGAGATCGGTCTGCGGCGCGCCCTGGGTGCCACCCGCCGCGACATCCGGGGCCAGTTCCTGGTGGAGGCGATGGCCCTGTCCGCGCTGGGCGGGGTGTTCGGGGTGCTCCTGGGTTCCCTGGCCACAGCGGGGTACGCGCTGCTGCGCGGCTGGCCGGTCTCCCTGCCCTGGTGGGCGGGGGCGGGCGCGGTGGCGGCGACGGTGGTCATCGGCGCGGTGGCCGGGATCGTGCCCGCCCTGCGGGCCGCCGCACAGCACCCCACCGAGGCGCTCGGCACCGCCTGAGCCCCGGCACTGCCTGAGCCCCGGCACCGCCTGAGCCCCGGGTCCGTGAACCACGGCGGCCCGGACCCGGTACTTCCCG